>DASVVJ010001152.1:0-10857 GCA_036389955.1 Myxococcaceae bacterium | reverse complement strand
CCGGCGCGAAGGCGTCCGACACCACCAGGTTTGGCAGGGTCGGCTGCTGCTCGAAGGCCTCGCGCAGCGGGGTGAGCAGCTTCGCGCGGATGATGCAGCCGCCCCGCCAGATGCGCGCCATCTCCGCCAGGGACACGTTCCAGTGGTACTCCTTCGAGGCGGCCTGAATCAGGCGCATGCCCTGCGCGTAGGTGACGACGCGCGCGGCGTAGAGCGCATCGTGCGCCCACGAGACGAGCTGGGCCTTCTCCTCGTCGGTGAGCGCCAGGGCCGGAGCGGGGAGCCGGGCGCTGGCCGCCACGCGCTCGTCCTTCATGGCCGAGAGGTTGCGCGCGTCCAGCGAGGCGGCGATGGAGGGCACGGGGATGCCCAGGTCCAGCGACACCTGCACCGTCCACTTGCCGGTGCCCTTCTGCCCGGCCTTGTCGAGCACCAGGTCCACCAGCGGCTTGCCCGTCTGCGCGTCCTTCTTGCGCAGCACCTTGAGGGTGGTCTCCAGCAGGAAGGACTCGGCGATGCCCTCGTTCCACTTGGCGAAGGTGTCCGCCAGGGCGTCCGCGGACAGGCCCAGGCCGCGGCGCAGCACGTCGTACGTCTCGGCCAGCAGCTGCATGTCCGCGTACTCGATGCCGTTGTGCACCATCTTCACGAAGTGCCCGGCGCCATCCGGGCCCACGTGGGTGACGCACAGGCCGGACTCGGCGCGGGCGGCGATGGCCTCGAGCACCGGCCGCAGCGAGGCGTAGGCCTCGGCGGGGCCGCCCGGCATCAGCGAGGGGCCATGGCGCGCACCCTCCTCGCCGCCGGAGACGCCCATGCCGATGAAGTGCAGGCCCTTCTCGCGGTAGGCCTTCTCGCGGCGCTGGGTGTCCTGGAACCAGGAGTTGCCACCGTCAATCACCACGTCGCCCGGAGAGAGCAGGGGGGCGAGCCGGTCCATCATCTGATCCACCGCGGCGCCCGCGGTCACCATCAGGAGGATGCGGCGTGGGCGCTCGAGCATGCCCACGAACTCCTCGAGCGAGCCGGTGCCCTTCATCTCGGGGTGGCCGTGCTTGGCGTGGATCTCGTCGATCTTCTCCGGGTGCCGGTCCCACGCGGCGACCTTGAAGCCCCGGTCGGCGACGTTGAGCGCGAGGCTGGCGCCCATCACGCCCATGCCCGCCACGCCGAACTGGAACTTCCCCGAGCTATTCGTTGCTGCGCTCATCTGGCCCTCCTGACTGACTGTGCTGCGCTTACTGACCTGCCGCCGTCCGATCCAGGATCCACTCCGCGTTCGTCACCCGCGCCGCGGGCACGTCGTTCCCCGCCATCACCCGGCGCACCGCATCCCGCTTGCCCTCGCCCGCCACCACGAACAACACCCGCTTGGCCGCGTTCAGCACTGGCAGCGTGAGCGTCAGCCGCCACGGCGGCGGCTTGGGGCCGACAATGGCGAGCGCACGCCGCGTCCGCTCCTCCAACGAGGAGGCGCCCGGGAACAGGGAAGCGGTGTGCCCATCCGGGCCCATGCCCAGCAGCACCACGTCCAGCGCGGGAGGCAGCAGCGCCTCGTAGGCCCGGGCGGCAGCGTCCCGGTCCTCGCGCTCGCCTTCCATGCGGCGCACCTGCTCGGGTTTCACCCCGAGCGGCCGCAGGATGTTCTCCTCCGCGAGCAGGTAGTTGCTGTCCGGGTGGTCCGGCGGCACGCACCGCTCGTCAGCGAAGTAGAAGTCCACCCGCTCCCACGGCAGCTTCATGCCCGCCAGTGTGCGATAGATGGGCCCTGTCGTCTGCCCGCCCGAGAGCGCGAAGCTGCACCGGCCGCCGCCCGCGAGCGCCTGGGTGAGCGCCTCGGCGAGCCACTCCGCCGAGCGCCGTGCCAGCTCCTCCGACTCCACCACGATGGGCGTGGGCCGGCTCATCGGAGCCCCGTCCAGCGCCGCCCATCCTTCGCGAGCAGCGCCGCCGCCGCGTCCGGTCCCGGGCTGCCCGGCGCATACTCGTGCATCGCCGCGCCGCCCGCGCCCGAGTCCAGCGCCTGGATGATGGGCGTCACATAGGCCCATGCCTGCTCCACGCTGTCCTTGCGCGCGAACAGGGTGGCGTTGCCGCGCATGCAGTCCAGCAGCAGCCGCTCGTACGCCTCGGGCACCGGCTTCTGGAAGCTCTCCGAGTAGGCGAAGTCCATGGTGACGCCGGCGATGCTCACGTCCTCACCGGGCACCTTGGACTCGAAGGACAGGGCGATGCCCTCCTGAGGCTGGATGCGCAGCCGCAGCACGTTGGGCTGCAGGCGCTGGCACGCGTCGCTGGTGTTGAACAGGCACAGGGGCACCGCCTTGAAGTGGATGGACACCTCCGTCAGGCGCTTCGCCAGCTTTTTGCCCGCGCGCAGGTAGAAGGGCACGCCCTGCCAGCGCCAGTTGTCCACGTTCATCTTCATCGCCACGTAGGTGGGCGTGCGCGAGTGCTTCGCCACGCCCTGCTCCTCGCGGAAGCCCTTGTACTGGCCCTGCACCACGTGGGTGGCCACGTCGCTGCCATGCAGCGAGCGCAGCGCGCGGAACACCTTGTTCTTCTCGTCCCGGATGTCCTCCGCTCCGAAGGAGGTCGGCGGCTCCATCGCGCACAGCGCCAGCACCTGCAGCAGGTGGTTCTGCACCATGTCGCGGATGACGCCCGTCTCGTCATAGAAGCGCCCGCGCCCGCCCTCCATCCCCAGCGTCTCCGTGGCCGTAATCTCCACGTGGTCCACGTAGTTGCGGTTCCACAGCGGCTCGAAGATGGTGTTGGCGAACCGGAACACCAGGATGTTCTGCACCGTCTCCTTGCCCAGGTAGTGGTCGATGCGGAAGATCTGCCGCTCGTCCAGCACCGAGGACAGGTTGCGGTTGAGCTCGCGCGCCGTCTCCAGGTCATGGCCAAAGGGCTTCTCGATGACGAGCCGCCGCCAGGGCTTCTGCTGGGGCTGCTCCTCGCGCGGCAGCAGGCCCGCGCCGGCCAGGCCCTTGAGCAGGGTGGGGAAGGTGGAGGCTGGCGTGGCCAGGTAGTACATCTGGTTGCCCTGGGTGCCGTAGCGCTTCTCGGCGGCGTCCAGGCGCTCGCGCAGCTTCTGGAAGGCGGCCGGGTCGTTGTAGTCCCCGGAGATGCACTCCATGCGCGAGGCGAAGCGCTCCCACATGGCCTCGTCCAGCGGCTGGGTGCGAGCAAAGCGCTGCAGCCCCTCCTTTACCTGGGCGCGGAATGCGTCATCGTCCTGCGCGGAGCGGCTGAAGGCCACCAGCGCGAAGTGCTCGGGCAACAGCCCCGAGCGCCCCAGCTCGAACAGCGCCGGGAACAGCTTGCGCTGGGCCAGATCTCCCGTGGCGCCGAAGAGCACCACGATGCACGGGTCCGGCTTGCCCGCGCTGACGATGGGATCGCCCTCGCGCGGGGTGGTTTCGATGTGGAGACCCTGCGAGTCCATGCTGGCTTCCTCCGATGGCTGCGGGAGAGTGCCCACCTTAACCGAGGAAGTCGGCCTCCACACCGCCAGAGATGCCTGAAAATGGTATGCCGGAGACCATGACCTCTCCCGTGGCGCTGATTACCGGCGGCTCGCGTGGCGTGGGCCGCTGCGTCTCCCTGCGGCTCGCCCAGGCGGGCTATGACATCGTCTCCACCTACCGGCGTGACGTGGACGCCGCCAACGCGCTTGTCAAAGAGGTGGAGGCGCTCGGGCGGCGCTGCCGCGTGCTGGTGGCCGACCAGCTCGAGCCCGCCAGCCTCCACAGCGTCTTCGACACGATTCAGCAGGAGTTCGGCGGGCTGGACGTCTTCGTCGCCAACGCGGCCTCCACCGCCTTCGTGCCGCTGATGCAGATGAAGCTCCACCAGATGGACAAGACCTTCAACGTCACCGTGAAGAGCTTCGTGCTGGGCGTGCAGCGCGCGGTGCCCCTGATGGAGGGCCGCAAGGGCCGCATTGTCGCCGTGTCCGGCATGGACTCGCGCATGCCGCTGCCTTTCCATGGCTTCCTGGGCGCGATGAAGGGCTCGATGGAGATTCTGGTGAAGTACTTCGCCGCCGAGCTCACCGGCTCGGGCATCCGCGTCAACGCGGTGAACCCGGGCTACATCGACACCGACTCCAGCCGCTTCTACATGGGCGAGGCGTGGGCCGGCCTGGAGGCCAAGGTGAAGGAGCAGGTGCCCGTGGGCCACATCGCCAGCGCGGACGAGGTGGCTCGCCCCATCGAGTGGCTGTGCTCCGAGGCCTCCTCCTACATCAACGGACAGACCATCGTGGTCGACGGCGGCCTGGAGGTGAACTACGCGATGAACTTCGCCGCCAACCTCTCCCAGCCGACGCGGTGAAGGCTCGCCAGGCGGCACGCCCAGAGGGCAGCCGGTAAGGGGTGCACGGGGTACCCCTACGACCGGGGTTCATTTTCCTGGGCGCCGCTCCGGTGCGAGGATCAGCCTATGAAGTACGTCGTCACCATTGGGTTCTGGCTCTGGTTCCTCGTCACCGCGCCGGTGTGCGTGGTGCTGGGCGTGCTGCTGTGGCTCATCACCCTGCCGCTGGACAAGAACCGCGCCGCGCTCCACGTGCTCGTCTGCCGCTGGTGCCACTACCTCTACCTGCGCGCCTGGCCGGGCTGGCGGGTGAGGGTGGAGGGCCGGGAATTGCTGCCCCCCGGGCCTGCCGTCATCGTGTCCAACCACCGCTCGGCGGCGGACATCCTCTGCAACATGGGGCTGTTCCACCCGTTCAAGTTCGTGGCCAAGGCCTCGCTCTTCCGCACGCCGATGGTGGGCTGGCTGATGACGTTGATGGAGTACGTGCCCGTGGTGCGCGGCACCGCGGACGCCATGGACAAGATGCTGGCGGACTGCCGCAAGTGGCTCAGGCGTGGGGTGCCGGTGCTCATCTTCCCCGAGGGCACCTACTCCCCGGCTGGCCAGCCGCTGCCCTTCAAGCGCGGCGCGTTCCGGCTGGCCATCGAGGAGAAGGTGCCCGTGGTGCCGGTGGTGCTCGAGGGCACCACGCAGGTGCTGGACGGGGATGGCCCGTGGATGGGGCCGGTGGCCCGGGTGCGCGTGCGCGTGCTGCCGCCGCTGCCCCCCGAGTCACTCGGAAGTGACGAGGTAGCGCTTGCCGAGCGCGTCCGCGGGCTCTATTTCCAGGCGCTGGACCTGCCACCCCTGCCTCAGGGCAACGGGACTGAAAGGAAGGAACAGTGCGCCTGAGCCTCTACCAGGTGGATGCCTTCACCTCTCGCGTCTTCGGGGGCAACCCCGCCGCCGTTGTCCCGCTGGACTCGTGGCTGCCGGATGCCACGATGCAGGCCATCGCCCTGGAGAACAACCTCTCGGAGACGGCCTTCTTCGTGCGCGAGCCCCAGGGCTGGCACCTGCGCTGGTTCACTCCCACGCAGGAGGTGGACCTGTGCGGCCACGCCACGCTGGGCGCTGCTTATGTCCTGTTCCACCACGTGCAGCCGGGCCTGGAGCGGGTGGAGTTCGCCTCGCGCTCGGGCCCGCTGGTGGTGACGCGCGAGGGCGATTGGCTGGTGTTGGACTTCCCCTCGCGGCCGCCCAAGCCGATGGCCGCTCCTCCCGGGCTCACGGAGGCGCTGGGGGCCAAGCCCACCGAGGTGCTCGGCTCGCGGGACATCGTGGTGGTGTTCGACACCGAGGCGCAGGTGCGCGCGCTGCGGCCGGACATGGCCCGGGTGGCGCAACTGGACACCTTCGCGGTGACGGTGACGGCGCCGGGCACGGACGTGGACTTCGTCTCGCGCTTCTTCGCTCCGCGCGCCGGGGTGCCGGAGGATCCGGTGACGGGCTCGGCGCACTGCTCGCTGGTGCCGTACTGGGCCCGGCGGCTGGGCAAGACGCGGCTGACGGCGCGCCAGGTGTCCGCGCGCGGCGGAGAGCTGCGGTGCGAGGATCGCAACGAGCGGGTGCACATCGCCGGCCAGGCCGTGCTCTATTTGGTGGGTCACATCACTGTCTGAGAGGGAAGCGATGTTCCCGGTAGAGGGCTACCGCGTGGTGAGGCTGGGCGAGGCACAGGTGCCCGCCCTGCAGGCGCTGCACGAGCGCTGCCACGTCTTTCTGGAGCTCGTCTACGGCCAGTCCCCGCAGCCGGACGCGGCGGCGAAGCTCCTGGCGGAGCTGCCCGAGGGCAAGGGGCTGGAGGACAAGTTCCTCTTCGGCCTGTACCCGCCCGGCGAAGGGGCCATGGCGGGAGTGCTCGAGGTGATTCGCGACTTTCCCGAGCGGGGCGAGTGGTTCATCGGCTTTCTGATGCTGGACCCGGCGCACCGCAACGCGGGGCTGGGCAATCGCTTCGTCGAGGCGCTCGAGGGGTGGGTGCGGGGCCAGCGCGCCACGGGGCTGCGGCTCATCGTCCAGGAGCAGAACCCGGGAGCGCTGCGCTTCTGGCAGCGGCGGGGCTACGCCGTCACCGGCACGGGGCAGCAGCGCGCGCACGGGCGCGAGAACACGGTCATGCGCATGCGCAAGGCGCTGGGCTGAACCGCACGGGTCTGGGCGCGCTCAACCCGTGGTCCAGCCGTTGGAGCGCTTGGAGGCCTCTTCCAGGGTGTGAGCCAGCATGAGCGCGGGGCCGGTGAAGTCCTCCAGCTCGTCCGCGGTGGAGGGCACGCGGCGCCGCTCCGCCTGGAGCCAGCCGCCGCGGATGTGGAAGTTCTGGTAGTGGTGGGCCAGCTCGTACAGGTGCCGCTGGACTTCGGTATGGCGCAGCACCGCGGCGGTGGCGGACGAGAGGTTCTTCAGGTCGAAGTACTTGTCGAAGTCCGCGTCGCCGAGCTGGGCGTCCTCCTTGCCGAAGAAGCGGAGGATCTTGTCCCCGAAGCCCTCGCGCTCCAGCGAGAACTCACCCGGCAGCGAGTCCTGCAGCGACAGGTGGAGCACGGCCACGGTGTAGCGGTTCTTGCCCGAGCCGCGTGACTGCGTCTCCACCTTGAGCGGGTAGCCCTCGTAGGTGCCTTCGACGTGGAGCCCGCGGGCCTGCATGCCGTGGCGCTGGGCGAACTCGGCCCAGGCCGCCACCTGCGCCTTGTGCGCCTTGACCCCGAAGTACGCGACGGCGATGAGGGCCAGCACGAAGACCACCAGGATGGCCGGGAACATCAGCTCGTTCATGGGCGGGGATTGTGCCCCATCCTGAGTGGATCAGCGAGGTGGGGGAGGGGAGGGCTCCTCACCGTGCGTCGGCACCACGGAGCGGGCCGCCTGGAGTAGCTCGTCCGAGAAGGGCTGGGAGGCGGTGGCCCGTGCCAGCGTCATCGCCCCGAAGCACAGCGCGATGGTCGCCAGGGCCTTCTGCCGCGCCGTCTCGTCCGGCTCGCCCTCGAGGTGGGCCTGGATTTCACGCGCCAGCGCATCCAGTCCCTCGGCGAGGGTGGCCTGGACCTGGGGGGTGGCCCGGGTGAGGTCCGACAGGAGCGAGGGCATCATGCACTTCGTCTGCGGATCATCCCGGCGCTGGCGGTTGAGGTAGCGCCGGACAAAGTGGCTCAGGAACGCCTGCCCCCGCAGCTCCTCGAGCCCCGCCACCCAGGCTGCCCCGTTTCGCTGGAGGAAGCCGCGCAGGGATTCGACGAGCAGCGACTCCTTCGAGGCGAAGTGGGCGTAGAAGCCGCCCACCGTGAGCCCTGCGGCACGCATCACCCGCTCCACGCTGGCGCCCTGGAAGCCCTGCTTGCGGAAGAGGGACTCGGCCGCCGCGAGGATGCGCGTGCGCGTCGAGGACTTGTGCTCGGGGCCATACCGCATGAAGGCTCAAACCCTTGAGATGATGAGTGTCATTCCCGGGAAGACGTGCGAAATCACCAGGCTGCGGCTTAGAAGTATGATAGGCGTAATATAAAGCCCCGGCTGACGCAAGGCCCGGGAGAGGGAGCAGGCCCATGGAGAAGCGACGCGTCGTGGTGACGGGGCTGGGGCTCATCAGCCCCTGTGGCACGGGAGTCGAGAAGAGCTGGGAGGCGCTCGTGCGCGGCCAGAGCGGCATCGGGCCCATCACGCTCTTCGATGCGAGCGGGCTGGACAGCCGCATCGCCGGAGAGGTGAAGGACTTCAAGCCCGAGGACTTTATCGACCGGAAGGAGCTGCGGCGGATGGACCGCTTTGCTCAGTTCGCGGTGGCCGCCGCGGACATGGCGCTGAAGGACTCGGGGCTGGCGATTACTCCGGAGAACGCGGAGCGGACCGCGGTCATCGTCGGCTCGGGCATTGGCGGCATCGCCAGCCTGGAGGAGACCTACCGCAAGGTGCTGGAGAAGGGCCCGGACCGCATCAGCCCGTTCTTCATCCTGCAGATGATCATCAACATGGCGCCGGGCTACATCTCCATGCGCCACGGCATCAAGGGCCCGAGTTGGTCGTCCAACTCGGCGTGTTCCACCAGCGCCCATGCCATTGGCGAGGCCATGCGCGGCATTCAGCGGGGGGACTTCGATGCGGCGGTCGTCGGAGGCGCCGAGGCGCCCATCTCCCTGCTGGGCGTGGGAGGGTTCGCCGCGATGAAGGCGCTGTCCACCCGCAACGACGCGCCCCAGGCCGCCAGCCGCCCGTTCGACGTGGACCGCGATGGCTTCGTGATTGCCGAGGGCTCCGGCATGCTGGTGCTCGAGACGTGGGAGAACGCTGTGCAGCGCGGGGCGAAGGTGTACGCGGAGCTGGCCGGCTATGGCGCCAGCTCGGACGCGTACCATGTGACGTCGCCCGCCCCGGGGCACGATGGCGCCCAACGCAGCATGCGGCTGGCGCTCAAGGACGCGGGGCTCACGCCGGCGGACATCGGGTACATCAACGCGCACGGCACCTCGACGGACATTGGTGATGTGTTGGAGATCGAGGCCATCGGCCACGTCTTCGGCGAGGCGGCGCAGAAGGTGGCCATCTCGTCCACCAAGTCGATGACGGGGCACATGAACGGCGCGGCGGGCGCGGCCGAGGCCGTCATCAGCGTGCTGGCGCTCCAGCGCGGCATGCTGCCTCCCACCCTCAACCTCCAGAAGAAGGACCCGCGCATCGCCCTGGACTGCATCCCCAACGTGGCGCGCGAGCTCCGCGTCGAGGCGGTGATGAGCAACTCGTTCGGCTTCGGCGGGACGAACGTGACGCTGGTGTTCCACCGGCCCCGGTGAGAAGCCGCGATGGGATGAGGTAGGGTGACACGAGCTGAGCCCCGAGGAGCGCATGCACCCGCTGGCCCCAGGCACCCGCGTCAAAGCGTGGCGAGTGAAGGCCTATCAGGGCCAGGGCGCCTACGGTGCGGTCTACCGGGCCGAGCGCGTAGGCTGGAGGCGCTCGGAGCCCGGTGCGCTCAAGGTGTCCCTGTGGCTGTGGGACGCGCGGATGAAACGCGAGGTGGAGCTGCTCTCGCGGCTGAGTCACCCAAGCATTCCGCGCCTGTTGGACCGGGGTGGGCCATGGCTGCCCTCGCGGGACGAGTATCCGTTCTTCGTCATGGAATGGGTTCAGGGCCCTGCGCTGTATGCGTGGGCCGAGCAGCAGGCGCCCTCGGGAAGGCAGGTGTGCCGGGTGGTGGCACAGGTGGCGCGGGCGCTGGAGGCCATTCATTCCGCCGGAGCCGTGCACCGGGACGTCAAGGGCGACAACGTGTTGGTCAGGTTGTCGGACAGGCGCGCGGTGCTCATCGACTTCGGCTCGTGTCACTTTCAGGGAGCACAGCGGCTGACGTGGCAGGCGTTGCCGCCGGTGACGCTGGCGTATCTCTCGCCTCAAGCGTGGCCGGTCTACCTGCGCTCGCTGCACCACGCGGACGGCTCCTACGCGCCGTCTCCAGCGGATGACCTGTACGCCCTGGGAGTGACGGCCTATCGCCTGGTGATGGGCCAGTACCCTGCGCCCTTCGAGACGAAGCAGGATGAGCAAGGCACCTGGCAGGCCAGGGGCCCGGACCTCCGGCCGCAGTTGGAGGGCAATCCCCGGGTGGAGCCGTTGCTGCGGGAGGTGATCATCCGCTTGCTGTCGGACGAGCCAGAGGCGCGAGGGACGGCGGCGCAGATCGCCCAGACGCTGGAGGCCGCGGCGGGTGAGAAGCAAGGCCCAGCGGCTTCGAGGCCTCCTGAGCGGACACGGACCTGGACGCCCTGGCTGACGCTGGCGGCAGCGGCGGCGTGCGCGGTGTGGCTCTGGAACTCGCAATGGGAGCCCCGGCCGACCGGCTTCTCGAACGCCCAGGCCCCGGATGCGGGCACTGCGGCCGTAGGAGACACCTCACCCACCCAGCCTCGTGCCGCCACTCCGTCCTCGAAAGAGAACAGGCCCATCGCACAGCAGCCCCTTCCCCAGCCTCGTCCAGGGCAAGCCCGGCCCGATGAGAAAGGCCAGTGTCTGGGACTCAGGCAGGTGCCCATCAACGGAGGCTGCTGGGTGGAGCAGCTCCCGATGAGCGCCGAGGAGTGCGCGGAGATCGGCTACGTGCTCTTCCAGGGCAAGTGCTTCGGCCCTGTGTTCGCGCCTCTCAAGAAGCCTGCGCCCACCTCGAGCCCGGGGGAATCGCGCTGAATCGGCAGTGTGCGCATGGCGCCTTCCGTTCCACGGTTTACGCCCAGATCAGAGGCCGCCCTCGCCCAGTCGAAGCGGCGGGTTCGATTGCCGCCGCTCCCAAGCCGAGCAACCCGCCGCTTTCAAGGCGCCGCCCTCTGAGAACGGGGTCTGCGCTCGCATTTTCGGGACCAAATCCGGTTTTTTGGGACCAAAAAAGGACCAAACCGGAGACGGAAATAGAGACGATCCGCGGGAAGCGCGGGATTTCGATCGCAAGCATAGGAAGGATTGAAGGCCTGTTGAGAGGTGGTGGACTGGACCGGAGGGGCCGAGGAGGGC
>DASVVJ010001151.1:0-18888 GCA_036389955.1 Myxococcaceae bacterium | reverse complement strand
TGCGCAGCCCCTCGGTCGAGTCCAGCTGCTTGAGCAGCTCATCCGCGGTGGGCGGCGCCCGGCCCGTGCCGGACATGGGCGGGTGGCCCTTGGGCATGGCTCCGGGCGTGGCGGGCGAGGCCTGGCTGCCCTGAGGCATGGGCGGATGGCCCTCGGGCATCCCGCCAGCGGTGCCTGGCATGGGCGGATGGCCCTCGGGCAGGCCACCCTGGGCCGACGGCAGGGCCGGTGAGGCCCCCGTTCCCGGAGGCACGGGCGGGTGATCAGGCGGCAGGTTGGAGGGCTGCACGGCGAGCAGCGCCGCGGTCGCAAGGGCCAGGGAGAGGGTCATGTTTCGTTTCCCATGAGGCTCGCCTCGGGCCACTGCGTGGCCAGGAGGCGACGCACGTCCTGCGGGGCGAGCTGAGAGAGCAGGTCCTTCACCGTCACGCCGAGCACCGGGTGCTGCAGTCCGGGGGCAATCTCCGCCAGCGGCTCGAGGGCGAAGCGGCGCTTGTGTAACTCGAGGTGCGGCACCTGAAGGCTGGGCTCGGCCACCACCTCTCCGTCCCACACCAGAATGTCCAGGTCGATGGGGCGCGGTCCCCAGCGCGTGCCGTCCCGGCGGCGGCCCAGGTCGTGCTCGATGCGCTGAAGAATGGTCAGCAGCCGCAGCGGAGGCAGGCCACACTCCAGCTCCACCACGGCATTGAGGAAGCGCGGCTGGGACGGGCCCACCGGCGCACTGTCGAACAACGAGGAACAGCGCAGCACGGCCACCGCGTCAATGCGCGACAACGCCTGCAGCGCGGCCACGAGCTGTGCCTCGCGGTCCCCTTCGTTTGATCCAAGACCGACGTAGACGTTGGCGCTCACGGCTCCATCTCAACCGGGTTGGTCAGGGTCCCGATTCCCTCGAGTTCCACATCCACCGTATCCCCGGCCGCCAGCTTCCCCACGCCCGAGGGAGTTCCCGTGCTTATCAGGTCACCAGGCAAGAGCGTCATGATGTGGGAGATAAAGGACACCAGCGCCGCCGGGCTGAACACCATGTCGGAGGTCCGGCTGTCCTGGCGCACCTGTCCATTCACCCGGCACAGGACGCGCAGATCCGCGGGGCTCAAGCCCGTCACTACCCACGGCCCCACACAGGCGAACGTGTCGTAGCTCTTGGCGCGGGTGTGCTGTACCTCGCGGCGCTGGATGTCGCGCGCCGTCACGTCGTTGATGCAGGTGAGCCCGAAGATGGCGCGCGCGGCGGTGGCCTCGTCCGCGTTCTTCAGCTTCTCGCCGATCAGCAGCCCCAGCTCCGCCTCGTAGTGCACCTCTTCGCTCGCCTTGGGAATGCGGATGGGCGAGCGGTGCCCATTGAGCGCCGTCGAGGGCTTCATGAAGATGAGGGGCTCGGGCGGCACCGGCTTGCCCATCTCTTCGGCGTGCTTGCGGTAGTTCTGCCCGATGCACACGACTTTGGAAGCCTCGGAGGGCACCAGCAGGGTGAGCGCGCTCAGCGAGCGCCGCAGCCCCGTCTCCTTTCCGCCGGCCCACGGCGCGCCGTTGAGCACCACGACCTCGGTGCCCTCGATGCGGCCGTAATGCGCGCGGCCCTCGTGAAGAAAGCGGCAGTAGCGTGTGGTGGCCATCTCTCAAGTCCTCTTGAGGCCGAGCACGTCGGCCATGTCGTACAGCCCCGGGCGCTGCGTCACTACCCAGCTTGCCGCGCGGAGCGCTCCCTTGGCGAACTGATCCCGGCTGGTGGCCCGGTGGGTGAGCTCCACCCGCTCGCCTTCGCCGAAGAAGAACACCGTGTGCTCTCCCACCACATCCCCGCCCCGCAGCGCCTGCACGCCGATCTCCCGCTCCGTGCGTCCGCCCACCCAGCCCTTGCGCGAATAGATGAGGTCCTCGCCCGTGCGCCCCAGCGTGCTGGCCAGCACCTCCGCCAGCCGCAGCGCCGTGCCCGAGGGCGCGTCCTTCTTCATCCGGTGGTGCGTCTCCAGCACCTCCACGTCGAAGCCCTCGCCCAGCACCCGCGCCAGCTCCGCCGCCACCTGGATGACGACGTTCACGCCCACCGAGGTGTTCGGCGCCAGCACCACCGGGATGGTCCGGGCGCTGGCGGCCAGCTCCTCGCGCGTCGCGGGCGTGAAGCCCGTGGAGCCGATCACCATTGGAACCCCGCGCCGCGCGCACACCTTGGCGTGCGCCACGCTCGCCTCCGCGCTGGTGAAGTCGATCACCACCTGCGCGCCCTCGTCGATGGCGCGGCCCAGGTCATCCACCACCGCCAGCCCCAACGGCTCGCTCAGCCGGGCGGCCTGCGCCGCGTCCTGGCCTACCGCGGTGCTGCCCTGCCGCGCCGTGGCCCCCGCGATGGAGATGCCCGGAGCGCTCCGCGCCAATCGCAGCAATGTGCTGCCCATGCGGCCGGTGACACCCGTGATGACTGTACGCAGCATGGTTCTCTCGGCACCCTCACCCTGTCCCTCTCCCGAAGGGAGAGGGGAATGGCTCACTGCAGGTTCAGCCGCTCCAGCTCTTCGCGCAGCTTCGCCGCGTTCGGCTCCGTCATCGGCGTCAGCGGCAGGCGGATCTCCGGGCCGAACAGGCCCAGCAGGTGCATCGCCCACTTCACCGGAATGGGGTTGGACTCGACGAAGAGCAGCCGGTGCAGCGCGTTCATCTTCACCTGCAGCTCGCGCGCCTTGGCCAGCTCACCCGCCAGCGCCGCCTCCACCAGGTCCGCCATCATCCGCGGCGCCACGTTCGACGACACCGAGATGACGCCCTTGCCGCCGCAGGCGATGAACGGCAGCACCGTGAAGTCATCTCCCGACAGCAGGGTGATGCGATCGCCGCACTTCTCCACCAGGTCCACCGCGCGCGCCATGTTCCCCGTGGCCTCCTTGAGGGCCACCACCTCGGGGATGTCGCACATCCACATGACCGTCTCGGGCAGCAGGTCCACGCCCGTGCGGCCCGGCACGTTGTAGGCCACGATGGGGAAGCCCGGGTGCGCGCGCGCCACCGCCCGGTAGTGCTGCAGCAGCCCCGACTGGGTGGGCTTGTTGTAGTACGGCGTGACGATCAGCGTGCCGTCCGCGCCCAGCTCACGCGCCCGCGCCACCGACTCGATCGTCTCCGCGGTGTTGTTGGAGCCCGCCCCGGCCACCACCGGCACCCGGCCGCGCGCCACCTCCACCGTGACTTGAATGGCCCGGGCCCGCTCGGCGGCGGTCATCGTCACCGCCTCGCCCGTGGTGCCCATGGGAATCAGCACGCGGGTGCCACCGGCGATCTGCCGCTCGAGGGAGGCACGGAAGGAAGCCTCGTCGAGCTTCCCGTCCTTGAAAGGCGTAGCGAGCGCCGTCATGGAGCCTTCGAAGGTCTTCATGGACGCCGCTTATACGTTCAGGCCCGCTCGCCGCGCCAGAGGTCCTCGGGCTTCTCGCGCTCCCGGACAACCCGCCAGCCCTCCCCTTCCACCAGCACCTCGGCGGGCCGGGGCCGAGAGTTGTAATTGGAAGCCATGCTCATCCCGTAAGCCCCGGCACTCATGATGGCGTACAGCTCACCCTGCTTGGGCAACACCAGCGGGCGCGCCCGGGCCAGCACATCGCTGGACTCGCACACCGGCCCTACCACGTCCACCTCCACGGCCTTGCCTCGCCGCTTCACCACCGGCTGCAGGGCGTGGTGGGCCTCGTAGAGCGCCGGGCGGATGAGGTCGTTCATCCCCGCGTCCACGACGACGAACGTCTTGGAGGGCGTCTGCTTCCGGTAGAGCACCCGGGTGAGCAGCACGCCGGCATTGCCCACCAGGGCCCGGCCCGGCTCGAGGATGAGCTGGGCGCCGGTGCCCTCGGCCGCCGCGAGCACGGTGCGCGCGTACTCCTCTGGGGACGGGGGCGTCTCGTCCGAGTAGGTGATGCCCAGGCCGCCGCCAATATCCAGGTACTCCAGCTGGTGGCCCTTCTGGTTGAGCGCGCGGTACAGCCCCGCCACCTTCGAGAGCGCCGCGCGCATGGGCGCCGAGCTGGTGAGCTGCGAGCCAATGTGGCAGTCCAGCCCCACCGCGCGCAGGCCCTTCATCTTCCGGGCGCGGGCGTAGAGGGCCACCGCCTCCTCGAAGGGCACGCCGAACTTGGATGTCTTCAGGCCGGTGGCGATGTACCGGTGGGTGCGCGCGTCCACGTCCGGGTTCACGCGCAGGGCGAACGGGGCCCGGCGCCCCTGCCGGCGGCCCGCCGCGTCCAGCGCCTCCAGCTCCTCGGCGCTCTCCACGTTGAACATGAGCAGACCGGCGGCGAGCGCCTGCTCCATCTCCTCCGGCGTCTTCCCCACCCCGGCGAACACCGTCTTCACCGCGTCCCCACCGGCCTGGCGCACCCGGGCCAGCTCGCCGCCGGAGACGATGTCGAAGCCGCCGCCCGCCTCGGCGAACAGCCGCAGCACCGCCAGGGTGCTGTTGGCCTTCACCGAGTAGCAGATGAGGTGCGGGTGGGCCCCGAAGGCCTCGGACACCACCCGGAAGTGCCGGGTGAGCGTGGCCGTGGAGTAGACGTAGGTGGGCGTGCCCACCGACTCGGCGATGGCAGCGAGGGGCACCTCTTCCGCGTGCAGCACCCCGCGCTGGTAGTTGAAGTGGTTCAAGTTCCTGCGTCCGAAGGGCCCGGCCCGGCGGGCTCGAAGGGGCCACGCGGGGGATCCGCGGGCGGTGGTGTCTCCACCGCGGGCGGCGGCGGCGGAGGCTCCGGCGGGCGGGGCGCCCCCTTCATGCCGCAGCCCCCCATGGCCAGGGCCAGCAGGGCCAGGCCCACGAGCGTTCCCCAGCGGTGAGGCAGTCGGTTCATGAGGGGTGCCCTAGAAGCGGATGCCCAGCGTGCCGCGCAGGGCCTGCGCCGTCTCGAAATCCGGGCGCACCAGCGAGGTGGTGGGCTCCTGCAGGCCGGCCATGGGGAAGAAGATGCCCCAGGTGAGCCCCGCCACGAAGCCATCCTCGGTCTCGTAGCGAGCCCCCACGTCCACCTCCACGCCCAGCGCGCTGCTCTCGGTGGACGGGGTGGACTCGGCGTAGAAGGCCTGCGAGTAGATGAAGGCGCCGTACAGATCGAAGCCGTCGGCCAGCGAGTACTTCAGCGAGGGCTTCACGTAGAAGGCGTCCGTCACCCCGCCCAGCAGCTCGCGCCACAGGATGAGGTCCGGCCGGTAGGCACGGTTGAAGCGGAAGTTGCGGATGGCGTTGTCCGCGCAGCCGCCCACGTCACAGGTGTACTGCGGGCCCTCGTTCTCCTGGGTGTCACCCTCGGTGGCCACCCGGCGCTGGAAGTTGCCGAAGCCCGCCGCCTTGTCACCCGAGGCGAAGCCCAGCTCCAGCTGCAGGTTCAGCTCGCCGTTGAGCAGCCGGTACTCACCCTGCGCCAGGCCGCCGAACTGCAGCACGCGCAGCGACTGGTTGGTGCCCGGCTGGCCCGCGTCGCCCGCGGTGGTGGCCCGGTTGCCAATGGTGCCGTAGATGGTGGCGAACTCCGCCTCCACGCGGAAGTCGCGCTGCTCGTAGCGGATCCACAGGTCCGGCATGTACAGCGTGGCGTCGCGCGGCACGAAGCCCGGCTCGGCGGCGGTGCCGGTGTTCTCCCAACGCTGCGTGCGGTAGGTGAAGTGCAGGCCGTAGTTGAGCACGCCCTGGTTGTTGTCCAGCTTGGCCTTGGCCTGCTGGTCCGTGTCGCGCCGGGCGATGGCAATCACGTAGCTATGGCTGTCGTCCGCGTTGGTCAGGTCGAACGGCTCGCCCTCCGGCCGCGTCTGGTCGCTGGTGACGCCCTCGGCGTTGAAGTCGATCATCGGCGTCACGTAGAAGCCGGCGAACGGCTCGGTGACGAACTGCACGCGGTCCACGTTATCGCCGAAGTCGCAGTCCAGGCAGTTGCCGTCGTTGCGCAGCATGCCCAGGCCCCAGTGGCTGCCCATGCGGCCAAAGCGCAGGATGCCCACCGGGGTGCTCACCTCGCCGTAGGCGCGCTTGATGGCCACCGAGTCCCTCAGCGCGTTGACGCCCGAGGTGGGCGGCTCCTGGCTCTCGGAGAAGATGGCGAAGATGTCCCGGTCACTGCCCACGAAGGAGCTGTCCGGCGTGGAGCCCAGCAGGATGTTGTCCAGCAGGTCCACCTGCAGCTTGAGGCGCACCTCCTCGGAGACATTGAAGGTGGGCTCCAGCCGCACGCGCATGTTGGCGCCGGCCTGGGTGTTGGTGTTGGGCGACTGCGGCGAGCGCGGGAACAGCTCGCGGCCCACGGGCTTGCCCAGGTCGAACTTGTAGAAGAGGTTGGGCCGCACGCGGAAGAAACCATCCATCGTGAACAGCTCCAGCTTGCGGCGCTCCTCGGTCCACTCCTCCTGCCAGTCGGAGGACAGGGACTGGGTGGCCATCTGCGCGCGGATCTCCTCGCGCATCTCGGCCTTGGCGGCCTCCAGGCGGCGATCCAGCTCGGCCTGCATCTCCGGGGTGAGCTCGCCCGTGGCGGCGGCGGTGCCCTGGGCGGCCGGGGCCGCAGCCGGGGTGGCGGCGGGCGCGGGAGTGGCGGGCTGGGCCGAGGCGGGCGTCCCGCTCTCGGGCGCCGGCGTCGGGGACGTCTGGGCGGTGGCCGTGGCGGAGGCGACGAGCAGCGCCGCCAGCAGGACGTGGGACATGGGTACGGTTCTCCAGGACCGCTCAGGGCGGCTGAATCAAAAGGGCGGGCGAGTTAAGCCACGGGGGGGAGGGGTGTCAACGTGAACTACACCACCCCCTCCAGCGGTGAACGCCTAGGGCTTGGGCCCCTGGCGCAGCTCGATGAGCACTCCATGGGCTCCCTTGGGGTGGATGAAGGCCACCTTGGCCCCTCCGGCGCCCGGCTTGGGCACCTCGTCGATCAGCGGCGCGCCCTTGGCCCGCATGGCCGCCATGGCCGCCTCGATGTCCTCCACCTCGATGCAGATGTGGTGGATGCCCTCGCCCCGCTTCTCCAGGAAGCGGGCCACGCCGGTGTCCGCTGCTGTGGGACAGATGAGTTCCACCCGGCCCATTCCGTGGCCGAAAATGGCGGTGCGCACCTGCTGCTCGGGCACCTCTTCGATTTCGGCCAGCTCCAGGCCGAGCGTGTCCCGGTACAGGGCCACGGCCTTGTCCAGGTCCTTCACGGCGATGGCCACATGGTCCAGGCCCTTGGCTTTGACGTTCATCGCTTCCTTCCCTTCGGTTGACACTTTGGACAGGCGTGGGTGGTGCGTCCCCCCTGGGGGAAAGACACCACTTTGGCACCGCACTTCGAGCACGGGCCGCCCGCGCGCCCGTACACCAGGAATATGTTCTCCCCGCCACTTTCCTCCAGGTACACGGGCTCCTCGCCCTCCTGCTCGGCGAGCCCGAAGGCGATGGACTCGTGGATGGCGTGGGCCAGCCGCTCCCACTCCGGGGGCTTGAGGGTCGCGGGCTTGCGCGACGGGTGCAGGCCCGCGCGGAACAGCGCCTCGGCGGCGTGGATGTTGCCCAGGCCCGCCAGCAGCCCCTGGTCCATCAGCGCCACCTTGAGGTCCTGCCGGGTGCGCACCAGCGCCTCACGGAGCTGCTCCGCGGTGAGCCCGTCCACGAGCGGATCCGGTCCCAGCTCCCGGATGGCCTCCAGTTGGTGCAGCGTGGCGGCGGGCGCGGGCTCCATGCGCCCGAACAGGCGCGAGTCGGCGAAGTGGATGACGCTGCGGTTGTCCAGGTGAAAGCGGGCGCGGCTGTAGGGCTCCACGTGCCCCTCGGGGCGTTTGACGAACTTGCCCGTCATGCCCAGGTGGGCCAGCAGACCTTTGCCCCCCTCGAAGGTGAGGAGCAGGTACTTGCCGCGGCGCTCCAGGGACTCGACGCGGCCGGTGAGTTCGGCGAATTTGGCGCGCCTGGCGCCCCGGAAAATGCGGGTGTCGTCCGCCTCGGCCTTCACCACGCGGCGGCCCTGGAACCAACTCGCCAGGTTGCGCCGGGCGATCTCTACCTCGGGAAGCTCAGGCATCCGGGAAAGGCACATAGCACCGTGCGCCGGGACCGCGCATTTCTTACTTGTTGAAGCGCGTACACCCGCGAGAAGTTGGGCACGCCAAACGTTGGCGCTTCCTCTAATGAGGCGCTGAGAGCAGGTTCACTCCAAGCCGGGAGGCCATATGGCCGACAAGAAGTACACGCCGATGCAGTTCGCGCACCTCAAGGGACTCAAGGGCATCAGCGACGCGGTGCTCGAGACGCACTTCAAGTTGTACGAGGGCTACGTCAACCGGACCAACAAGCTCACCGAGTCGCTGTCGGGCCTGGCCACCAAGGGCGAGGCGGCGGGCACCAACCCGGCCTACGCGGAGATGAGCCGCCGGCTGGGCTTCGAGTACAACGGCATGGTGCTGCACGAGTACTACTTCGGCAACATGAAGCCGGGCGGCAGCGGCCAGCCGGGCGGCCAGCTGAAGAAGGCGATGGAGGAGAGCTTCGGCTCGTACGAGACGTGGCTGGCGGACTTCCGCGCCATCGCGACGATGCCGGGCATTGGCTGGGCGGTGACGTTCCAGGATCCGCGCACCGGGTGGCTGTCCAACCACTGGATCACCCTGCACGAGACGAACAACATCGCGGGCTTCACCCCCATCATCGTGCTGGACGCGTGGGAGCACGCCTTCGTGCCGGATTACAAGGCCAACGAGCGGGCCAAGTACGTGGACGCGTACTTCTCCAACATCGACTACGACGCGGCCGAGTCCCGGCTGAAGAAGTAGTCCCGCGGGGGACTGTTTTCCCTCGGACGTTCTGGCGCGGCGGGTGGGCCTTTCATGGAGGCCTTCCCGCCGTTGTCATTTGGACGGAGCCCTACCCCCAAAGGGGCACAGCCCGTCAGCGGCCAGCGCGGTACACCGTCCATTCCCCTATGAGCGTGAGCCCACGCTCGGGTTGCATGGAAGGAGCCTGGCCATGAAGTTCTCGCGAGCAGTCCGGAGCAGCACCCTCTTGCTGGTGGTCGCGGGGACCGTAGGCTGCGGCTCGGTTCCGCCTCCCGCGCCCACTCGCGATGTCCGCGCCTCGCGGAATACGGCGAGCTGTTCGTCCCGGGATGGGAGCCGGGACTGCTACTGCGGCACGTGCGGCTGCTGGAGCGCGGCGACCACCTGTGGGTGTGACCGCAGCAACGGGGAGCTGTCCTGCAGCCCCACCGCCCGCCGCTGAGCGCCAGCCCGGGTCAGCCGACCTGGGTTGAGATCCACCAGGTATTGCCCGCCGGGTCCTTCACTCCGCCCCGGCGGTCGGGCTCGCCCTTCTGCTGCGGCTCCTGGACGGAGACTCCGCCCGCGGCCAGGGCGCGCCGGTACGTCGCATCCACGTCGGGCACGTAGACGTGGAGCCAGATCGGAAACGCCGGGAAGTTGGCGCTCCCGTCGGAGAGCATCACCACCGTGTCATCGATGCGGACCTCGGCGTGCATGATGGTGCCGTCGGGGTGGTCCTGGCGGCGCATCTCCTTCGCATCGAAGGTCGCCTTCAAGAAGTCGATCACGCGCTGAGCGCCGTTGGCCATCACGTAGGCCGAGACGCTCGGATACCCCTCTGGTTTGAACGGCCGGTTCACGAGTCCTCCTCTTTTTCGGCTCAGCGGAGCCGCTACTCTTCATCCAGCGCGAAGTCCCCGCGCCCGCTCACTATTGGTCAATGCCGTCCAACCCAATTTCCGGCCCCGGCGGAGGCGGCCAGTTTTCCCACGCGGGATATACGTGCCCGAAGCGCGGAAGGATGGCGGCACCGGGCCTGGAGCCCTCACGCTTGGTGATCAAGCCATCGTATTCATATCCGGCGATGCACACCGGATAGCTCTTTCCCTCGGGCGTCTCGACACGGTTGAAGCGCAGCATGGCGTACTCAGGGCCCCATCTCGTGTCCAGCCATAGGTACCCGAAGAGGAGGCTTCCCACCGGGATGCGCGCGTCAGTCTTGTCCGGGTAGAAGATGACCCTGGCGGTCACGGGACCTTCCTTCCAGGCGTCCAATTTCTGCTCCCTGGGCCACCCGGGCGCGGTCTCCTTATCGAGGCTGATGATGAGCTTGGAGCCGTGCTCCGGGTAGAACACGTAGTCCTCCATCGCTTCGACTGCTTCCCGAGGGCAGGGCCCCGGATCGGGCCGGAGCGGCACCCCCGTGCACCCCGCGTTGGCGGCAGCCAGCGTGCCCACGAGGGCGGTGCACTTGCACCACTGGCGAAATTCCCAGGAGCCACGCGGGGGAGGCTTCTTGCGTTGGCAGAGCGCTTCAGAGGGGTCGGAGAGCGGGGCAGAGGCCGTCATGGGGCTGCCTTTCTTCGCGGAGGGAGAGGCAAGGGGTGAGAGGGTTTTCGTCTCGGCGGGGGCTGGCTCGGGCGGTGATATCGCAGGCGGCGAGGGGCTGGCTTCGGGCATTGTCTCGGGGCCAGCCGGGACAGGCTCCTGAGGCGGCACAGGCCCGGCGGGAGCGGGCCCGGGCTCGCCCTTGCGTAGCATTGCCAGGCTCAGCAGCATGAGCACGAGGAGGCCCCCCGCCGCGCCCGCCATCGTCCGGGCCCGGGGCAGCCGGGGCAGTCGGCGACGCAGATGGGGAGCAGCCCGCCGGGGCACCGGCACGGCCAGGGGCGCCTGCGCCGAGGGTGGGTGCAGCGTGCGCTGTTTCCACTCCTCGCCCTCCAGCGGAGGGAACTCCGCCAGCGAGCGGCGCACCTTCTCCATGCTCACGGGCCGCTGCCCGGGTTGGCGCGCGATCATCTGGTCCACCAGATCGCTGAGCGCCACCGGCACCCGCTCATTGACGCTCTTGGCCGGCCGCGGGGGGATGAACTCACTGCTCACGGGCAGGTACGTGGGGCTGCTGTGAAGCCGGGGCACGGTCAACACGTCATACAGGGTGACACCCAGCGCGTAGATGTCATCGGACGCCTTGAACTCATAGCGCGCGCCGGGCTGCCTGCGGTGCTCGCGGTCAAAGCGCAGGGCCTCGGGAGAGGTGTAGCGCGGGGTGCCCGGCGGCAGCCGCTGGTCGGTCAGCGCGGGCCCCACGGGAAAGGCGGCGGCGCCGAAATCCACAAGCACCGGTTCGCCATCGCTGGCGCGCACCATGAGGTTCTCTGGCTTGATGTCCCGGTGGAAGATGCCCAGCGCGTGCGCGTGCGCCAGTGCCGCGGCGGCCTTCTCGCCCACCACCGCCAGCTCATGCGCGGTGGGAGAGGTCTTCTCTGACCACGCTGCCAGGGTAAGGCCCTCCACGAAGTCCATCACCAGGTAGAAGTAGCCTTCGGTGGGGTGAGGCCAGCGGCCGTGCCCCCACACCCGGGCGATGTGGGGGTGGCGCAGCACCAGCAGGCACGCCAGCTCGCGCTGCGTGCGCGCGTCGGTGTGCCGCTCGTCCCGGCTCTGCTCGCGGTGCCGCGCCAGCTTCAACGCGAAGAAGTGGCCGTCCTTCTCCACCTGGTAGACGGCGCCATAGCTGCCGCCGCCCAGCCGCTTCACCACCCGAAAGCTGTCCACCCACTGTCCGGGCTGAAGGTTGTCCGGGTCGTTTTCCTTCATCATCCCTCGCCCTTCTTCTGCTGGGGTGGGCCAGATCGCACCTCGTACGTCAGTTGGCGACCACCCTGGTCTCTCACGGTGAGCGTGAACCTCGCCGGTGCCCCGGCAGGTGGAAGGGCTGTCTCCACCGCCAGGCGCCCTCGCATGCCCGGGGCCAGGGGCCCCTCCTCGAGCGACACCGTGCGCACCGGCACCGCTGGCCCCGGCGCATTCTTGGGTACCAACGTGGCTGCGGTGGGCAACCAGACTTCCCCGTCCGGTGCGTTCTCCAGAATCAACACGAGCAGCCAGAAGGTGCCCGCCTGATAGAGCCAGGCATGGTGGACGCGCAAGCCGCTCGCGCGGTCCTGGTGCTGGTCGGGCTCGAGCGCTTTGAACGTGACGGGCGCCTCGCCCAGGCGGCGGGCGAACTCCCACACCCCGGCGTCCGTACTGTCGCAGCGCGCGCGCGCCTGGGCCAGCTCCGCTGGGCTGCCCGCGAGCGGCTGCGCGGGGCGCCGCACGTGGACCTGCATGTCCACCCCCGTGGGAGGCGCCAGCACCGTGAAGGTGGCCCACTCGGGACTGGCGCCGTCCGCGTAGCGCACGCGCACCGTGGGCTGCTCGTGCGCGGCCGGAGCCCGTTGCAAGGTGAGGACGAGGGAGAGCTCACTCCCGGTCACCACCTTCACCAGCGTGTCATCCATCTCCATCGAGGCGAGGACAATCGGCGCGTCGAACAGCAGCACCGTCACGACGCCCACGCCCATGCGCACCCTGGCGGGCGGCTCTTCGGGGCCACCCAGGGTGGCCTGACGGAAGGGCACCGTGGGCGGTGGCGCCGCGTGCGCCAGGCTCGTGGCCAGCAGCAGCAGCAACACCCGGGGCGCGGGTTGGAACACAGGCACATGACCTCCTGGGTCACAGCCTACCAGAACTTCACCCTGGCTTGGCGCGGGCATGCCGGCCGCCTCGCGAAGGCTTCAGTCCCAGTTGACTGGGACCAGCGCAACAAGCCGAGGGTTTCAGTGCGCGGCAGGCTGCACGTGCCCACCCACGCGGTGGAGGGAGACACCGCCCGGCGGCGTCAGCCCTGGCCCGCACACTTCTGGCCCATGAGCCAGAGAGCACTTTATTGGGTGGGGCTGCTGTTGAGCAGTGTCCTCGCGGGCTGCGCGGCGGCGCCTCATGCGGTGGGGCCGCAGGAAGCCGGGTGCGAACAGGAGCCGGCCTCCTTCGAGGAGGTGTGCCAGCAGCAGAGCACTCTGCTGGCGGTGTGCGAAGGGGTGCAGTGCGCGGCCTACCGGTGCCGGGAGGTGGCCGAGTACCTGAAGGTGGGCCAGCTGGTGCGCACGCGGTGGGCGAGGCCGCCCCAGCCCACGCGGCCTCCCGATCCGCACACGAGGCGGGAAGTAGGCACCGCCTGGGGCAGTCCGCAAGAGGTGCCCCAGCCGGTGCTCATCATTCCCTGGAGCCCCAGCGCTCAGCCGCTCTTGCCGCCTGGAAAGGTGCTGGTGCTCGAGAGTCAGGAGCCGCCGCGCGGCATGCCCTACGAGAAGCACCACATCTATCCACAGGCGACCGACCTCAAGCTGTGGTTCGAGGGCAAGGGCATCGACATCCACCAATGGACGCTGGCGCTGGAGGTGGAGGAGCACCGGCGCATCCACCGGGGACCTAATGGGGGCCCATGGAACGAGGCCTGGCGGAAGTTCAGAGACGCGAATCTGAACGCGACGAAGCTGGAGATAGAACTCCACGCGGGCAAGCTCATCTACGAGTTCAACCTTTATGGCGTGGTAGTACCGTACAGCCGGCAGTTGCTAAGGCTGCCGTCCAATGTGCTCGACCCGGACTGAGTGAGGTCACATGAAGTTCTACTGGCTGCGGGATGTGCCGGTTCCTCGTTACTCGGGCACGTACAACGCTGGGCATCAGTGGCACCTGCCAGGAGCACACTGCCCCCTGTGCGATGCCATCTGGTCGTCTTGCACAGAAAGCTACCCGTCGGTGGACCTGTCGCAGCTGCCCGAGAAGAACAAGTACTCGGCGAGGCTGGAGGGGGACTACGCGGAGTTCGAGCGGCTGCGCGAGCAGGTGCGCCCGCTGGCGCCGTCGGGTGTGCCGCTTGAACCAGGCACCCGGTTTGGACCGATGGTGGGCACGGCCACGGGAGAGTTCAGCCCACTGCGCCTGCAGAACCCCTGGGAGCTCCTGATCAAACGCGAGGCGTTGGAGCAGTTGCAGGCCGCGGGCGTGCAGGGGCTGAAAGGTTGCCGCACCGAGCTGCGCTTCCGGCGCAAGAACCCGCCGGAGTTGCTTGAACCCGAGCTACTCCCCCGTGGGCGACTGCACCCCGACTGCCTGCCCGTCGACAGGCCCGTGCCGTGCGAGAAGTGTGGCCGCAGGGGATGGAAACGGCCCGATGAGCCCATTCTGGAGGCCACCTCTCTACCCCAGAATCTGGACCTGTTCCGGGTGGGGGACTTCATGACGATGATCGTGGGCACCGAGCGCTTCGTGGAGGCGGTGCGGCGGCTGGGCTACGAGCAGGACATCGTCTTCCGCGAGCTGCCCCTGCGCTGAGGGAAGAGCGCGAGCACTGTCCTCATCCCCTCACCCGCCCAGTCAATGCGGAACAAACCGTGCAGAGTGCGTGGTGCATCACGCGGCGAGCTGCACGTCTCGGGTTCGCATCGAAGGTCGCCTTCAAGAAGTCGATCACGCGCTGCGGAGCCGGTAGACGGTCGTCTCGCCTTCCACACCCTTGAGCAGGGCGCGCTCGCGCGAGGCGTTGAGCGCCGCGGCGCGGATGATGTCCTGCGAGCCCGGGGCCGTATACACCGGCTCGGTGATGGCGATCTCATCCGCCCGGGCCACCCCCTGCACCCGTGCGGCCACATTCACCGTCTGGCCGAAGTAGTCCAACCGCTCGTTGAGTTCCACCGCGATGCAGGGCCCGGTGTGCACGCCCACCTTGAGCTGCAGCTGCGTGCCCTCCCCGCCCAGCCGGCGCACCTCGCGCGTCATCGCGGTGGCTGCCTCCAGCGCGGGCGTGGGCTCGGCGAAGCTGGCCATCACCGCGTCTCCAATCGTCTTCACCATCGAGCCGCCGCGCTCGGCGATGATGTCGCGCAGCAGCCCGAAGTGCTCGCGCACCAGCCCGTAGGCCCGCAGGTCCCCAATGCGCTCATACAGCTCCGTGGAGCCCTTCAGGTCCGAGAAGAGCACCGTCATGGACTTGAACTCCAGGCCGCCCTCGGACGGAATGCTCTCGGCGCGGAACAGCTCGCGGAACGTCTGGTGCGTCACCAGCCGCTTGCCACTGAAGTAGCGCCGCAGCGGCAGCTTGGGCTGAGGCGAGATGCCGCAGGTCATCTCGGACTGAGGCACCCAGAACTTCACCAGCGCCACCCGCGCCGGTGCCGCCGTGCGGTTGTGCAGCGTCACGGTGACCTCGCCCTCACGCACCTCGACGAGGTCCGGCAGCAGCCGTCCATCCATCAGCTCCGCGTCAACGGTGCTCACCGTGCCCTGGGGCGTCGCCTCGAGATGGCACCACAGGTGGTGCAGCGGCACCGCCAGGAAGTAGGTCCGCCCCGCCTCCATCCGCGCCGTGAAGCGGTGAACCCCGCCCGCCGGCAGCGTGGCCGTGTCGAGCACGGATTCCGACACGGCCCGGCGCACGTCCTCCGGGACGATGCGGCTCTGGGAGAACATCAACGGCAGCAGGTCCTTGCGCAGGTCCAGCGATTCGGGATGGTGGAAGCGGGTGCGCCGCACGGCGGGCGCCACGGAGAAGGCCACCTCCATATTGTCGTCCTCCCGCTGAACGGTGACCCGGCACATCCGGCAGTCGCGCGTGCGCTGAATCGAGCGCAGCGCCGCGGGCGTGGTGAGGAACGCCGCACACCCCGGGCACAGCAGGCCCCAGGTGAACTCCAGGATGCCCGCATGGGTGGCACGCAGGAACAGGTCCACCGCCTCGTTCTCTGGCACCCCCTCGTCCAGGGCGAAGTGCAGCGGACTGGTGCGGAAGAGCGCCTCGTCGGGAGCCGTCTCGATGAACCGCGCGAAGCGGTCGATCGTCTCCGGCTGGAAGCGGGGATAGGAGCGAAGCACCTCGAGGCGATTGGCGAGCGCAACGGACATGGCGCCCATGCTAACCGCCCCCTGGCCTCGCCGCCTGCCTGCTTCCCAACCGGGCGGACCAGAGCCTGGCGATCCCGGCCCCGGTCTGGCGCATCACCGCTCAGGACAACCCGTGTTTACCCGGCCCCTGCTTGGGCCGAGTCCCCACCGGGGCCTCCTGCTGGCGCTCCCGGGCCTCCCGGGCCGCCAATGCCCGGAACCGCAGCGTGCCATGGCTGGCCACCGCCCTTCCCGCCCGTTGCGGCCTGCGCTCACCCCGGCGCAGCGAGGCAATGCCCTCCTCGAGCCGCGCGAACATCTCCTTGCGCTCGGTGGCGGCTGCCCGCTCCTCACGCGTCTCGGAGGACACGCGAGAGGGCGCGGGCGCCGCGATGCGCGCTTGCGCCCGGGCCCGCTTCTCCAGGAAGGAGAGCAGCCGCTCACGGTGGGTGTCATGGTAGCGGCGGTGCTCGAAGGGGGTGGACTGCGCCTGAATGAGCCGCTGCACCATCTCCACTTCCTGCTCGGCGGGCCGCGGCCCCGTCACCGCCAGCTCCGACAGGGTGTCCTGAGAGACGAGCTCCTCCGCGTAGTACAGCGTGGTGAGCGCCAGCCCCCGGCCAAACGGGCGCACCATGCACAGGTGGCCCTTGTGCCGCATCACCAGCCGCCCAATGCCCACCCGGCCCGAGCGCCGCAGCGCCGTGACGAGCAGCCCGTACTGGCGCTCGGCCCCTATCTCGGGCACCAGGTGGTAGGTCGCCTCGTAGTACACGGGGTCGATCTCCCCCACGTCCACGAAGTCCTCCAGCTCGATGGCCCGGCTGGACTTCGGGTCGAACGCCTCCAGCTCGCCGCGCGTCACCTCCACGTACTGGCCGCGCCGCAGCTCGTACCCCTTCACCACGTGCTCGTACGGCACCTCTTCACCGTCCACGGCACACACGCGCTTCTGCTGAATGCGGCCACCGTCCGCGTCATGCAGCAGGTGAAACTGCACCTGCTTGGGCTCCACCGCGGAATAGAGCCTCACGGGCAAATGAACCAGACCGAAGCTGAGTGCGCCGACCCAGCAGGAACGTGACATCTCGCGCCTCCCTGGCGTCCCTCTATGGAGCACCAGGGTTAAGTTCCACCCCTGGCGGAGCCCCGGCAACGAGGGCCGGGTGCCTCGGCGGAGCACCAATCAAGAGGCCTTGCCTCACCGCGAGCGTTGCATAGCCGCCATCGCCCTGCCGTCTCACCTCGCACATGGCAGCTGACGCTTGCCGTGCCGTGCTCCGTTGACTACGAGTCCGGCGCGTTCCCACACAGCGTCAAGAAAGGAAGACACGTTCTTATGCGGCGGATCCTCTCGATGGTCCTGGGCATCACCCTGGCGGCGGGCCTCTCCACCGGCTGCGCCAAGCAGCGCATTGCCGCGGAGAAAGCCATCGCGCAGACGTTCATCTCGGACGAGCAGGAGGAGCAGCTCGGCAGGCAGGTGAAGCAGGAGCTGGAGACGAAGGAGAAGATCCAGTACGTGCAGGACCAGGCAGTGGTGGACTACGTGAACAAGGTGGCCACGCCCATCCTCCAGGCGGCCAACCGGGACCGCCAGGGGGTGAAGTGGAAGGTCCACGTCATCAATGACCCGAAGATGGTGAACGCGTTCGCCACGCCGGGCGGCTACCTGTACGTGTACACGGGCCTCATCCTGGCGGCGGAGAACGAGGCGGAGCTTGCGGGAGTGCTGGCGCACGAGGCGGGCCACGTGGTGGGCCGGCACTCGGCGCGCGCGATGGTGAATGCGTACGGCATTCAGGCCATCTCGGAGGCGGCGCTGGGCAAGAACCCGGGCACGGCGGGACAGATCGCCACGCAGCTGGTGGGCGGCGGCGCGATGTTGGCCCACGGCCGCAGCGAGGAGACGGAGGCGGACGAGTACGGTGCCCGCTACTCCACTACCGCGCGGTATGACCCTCGCGGGCTCATCACCTTCTTCCAGAAGCTGCAGGCGAAGGAGGGCAACACGCCGGGCATTTTCAAGTGGCTGAGCACGCACCCGCCCAGCGGCGAGCGCATCCAGCATCTGGAGCGCTACATCGCCCAGCGGCAGCTGACCGGCACGGAACTGGGCGCCGATCGGCTGGCACCCATCAAGCAGCGGCTCGGCGGCAAGTAACAGGACCGGGCCCGCGCGCCGTGCTCCTCTGGGAGGCGAGCGCGGGCCTGTGTCTCCTACCGTCTAGAGGCTTTTGCCCTGCCCTTGCTCGGTGCTTTTGCCCTGCTCTTGCTCGAGGCCTTTGCCCCGTTCTTGCGCAGGGGCTTCAGCGCTTTGCCCCAGGCGATGACCTGGTCGAACAGGGCGGTGAGCGACGCCTCATGGCGCGGCGCCGGCTTGAAGATGCTGAAGTGCTCGAAGTCGGTAAAGAGCGAGAGCTTCAGCTGGGCGCGCACCGTGGCCACCTCCACCTGGCCCATCATCAGGCGCAGCTGCTCCGCCGCCATGGTGCCGCCGGCGCTGCCGTAGCTGACAAACCCGGCGACCTTGTTGACCCACTCGCGGTACAGGAAGTCGATCGCGTTCTTCAGCGCGCCGGACGGCCCGTGGTTGTACTCGGGCGTGACGAAGATGAAGGCGTCGAAACTCTGAATCGTCGCCGCCCAGGCCTGGGTGTGCGGCTGGGCGTACGGCCCCATCATGGCTGGCACCGGCTCATCCAGCAGCGGCAGGTTGAAGTCCTTCAAGTCCACCAGCTCGAACCTGGCGTCGGTGCGATTCTGCGCGTGCTTGTACACCCAGCGCGCCACATCCTCGGCCTTCCTCCCCGGACGCGTGCTTCCGATGATGATTGCCACCTTGATCATGGTTCGCTCGTCTCCTGACTAGTCTTCCAGGGGCTCGAAGTCCGCCTTAGAGGCCCCGCAGTCCGGGCAGACCCAGGTGTCTGGGATGTCCTCGAACGCAGTGCCAGGGGCGATGCCGCCGACGGGATCTCCCTCCGCCGGATCATAGATGTGGGCACAGACGGTGCACTGATATCTACGAGGCTTCATGCAGCGGTATTATCGGGGCAAACCCCGGGCGACACCACTACCCGCTGTGTCAGTGCAGGTTCGGATTGCCCGGCTCGTTGCCCGAGGGCTCGGGAGGCTTGCCCTGGGCCACGCGGCGCCGCCAGTTCCAGCGGGCGAAGCGCGTCTTGCGAGCACTGCTGGCGCTTTTGG
>DASVVJ010001150.1:0-5714 GCA_036389955.1 Myxococcaceae bacterium | reverse complement strand
CCCGTGCCGTAGTTCAGCACCTCGCTCTTGAGCAGCCCTTCCTGGAAAACAGCGGTGCGGGTGTAGCTGACGTCCTGCAGGCGCTCCACCACGGTGAGTTGCTGATCGCCATAAGTGTATGCGTACGTCCACTTCTCGGATGGCTGGCCTGCCCGGGTGTACTCGAGCACGTTGCCCTGGCTGTCATAACGCCAGGACTCCTCCGCCCCCGTTGCCCCGTTGAAGCGGCGAGTCAGGCGGCCATAGTTGTCGTACTCCATCGTCAGCGTGTAGCTGCCGAGCCCGCCCCCTCCCGCCGCCTTCGAGGTCACCTGCGCCGTCACGGGCAGGCCCAGTTTTCCAAAGGTGTAAGTGGTGGTGTTGCCCAGCGCGTCCGTTTCCGAGGTGATCCGCCCTTCGTCGTCGGAATCCCGTGAGAAGAGTTCCGTCCCTCCAACGATGAGCTTCTTCACATCGCCCGAGGCCGCGCGGGTCATGGACCAGGCAGCTGGACCATTGGCCGTGGCGAGTTGGCCAGAGGTGGGCAAGCCCAGCGCATCGCGGGCCAGGACCGTGACGAGTTCCCCGGTACCGATTCCCACCACATCCGAGGCGTTCCCCACCTTCACTTTGTCCAGGCGCAGCATGGCATCCGCGCCGTATTCCATGACCCGTCCGCCCGGAGAGACGGACTTCTCCAGCCGCACCTCACCGCCGCGTGTGGAGCTGGGCCACGTGAGCTCCCGCGCCCCCTGCCCCTGCACCGTCGAGGAGGTCACGTTCCCGTAGTCGTTGAGCGCCACCTGCGCCGAGGTGCCCGTGGGAAGTGAGAGCGACCGGTTGCCAAGCTGGCCCTCCACCTTGAACGGGTTGCCCATGAAGCCCGTCTGCTCCACCGAGCTGACGCACTCGAAGGGCTCGAGGTGTGAATAGCACTCCGCGCCGCCCCGCTCGTAGGCCGCAACCCATTGCGCCTGGCCTGCCACCTCGAAGCGGGCTTCGGATAGCTCGTTGACGGCACGCCACGCCTTGCCCGGTTCCACCTCGTCGGGAACCTCCTCGTAGGTGTACTTCCACTTCTGCGCGGAAGTGTCCGTGGTGCGCTCGGCCTCCAGAAGGTTGCCCCACTTGTCATGCTGGAAGCGCATGACATGCAGCTCCTGTTGACCACTCTTGAGGATGACGCCCTTGAGCAGCTTGAAGTCCTCACTGCGCGCCAGGAACTTGAGCAGGCCGGGCGCGTCCCTGGAAACGCCCTCGCAATCCTCCCGGTTGAAGTCCTCGCAGTACTTGAACTCCAGCGATAGATGCCCGGGCTTGCGCTCCACCTTCGTGAGCCGGTTGGAGTTCGGCGCATAAGTGAAGTGGGTCCACCCGTCCTCCTCGCCGCGGCCGTGCCCATCGTGGAACTTCGTCAGGAGCCACTTGCGGCGCCCCTTCTGGTCCCGCTTCACGGCGGGCTGGTCGAACCGGTACACACGGCCCTGCTCCGTGGTGAGCTTGACGCCTCCGCTGGTCACCTCGAGCTGCATGCCGTGGGTCTTGTCCGTCATGCACCCGCTGGCCGTCTGCGCCTGCTTGTCCACCGTGGTGCAGTGGATGAAGCCCCAGGATTGATTGCCCAGGCTCGCGACATAGCGGCCCAGTTGCTCCTCGTGCACGAAGCCGTCCAGGCTGTGCCGCCACCCCACGCCCAGGGTCGAGGGCAGGTCGTTCTGGTTGGCGTAGGTTCGCGAGAAAGCGACCGCTTCCGCGAAATGCGGTACCGAGAAATCCGTGTGCGTGAACGCCAGGTGCAGGTCCGCCACGTTGATGCCCGCCAGCGACTGCTGCCCGGGTGCCTGGGCGTTCAACCCCTGGAAGCGTCCCTTGGGCTTCCCGAGCCGCTCGACCTTGCGGCTGCTGCGCGGAAGTTCGATGTCCTTGACCAGGAAGATCTCCGCCGGCTCCGCTGCCGCGTTGGCGCCCGGCATCAAGGTCAGCATGGACGGCAAGCCCATCCGGAGGTGGCGCGCGTCTCCCGCCCCTGGCTTGTCATCCTGGAACAGCGAAGTGGTAGCGGTGCCCACTGCCAGCTCGTCCACCTGGTACTTGCTGCCGGCTCCACTCCACTGAAGGGTCGCCGCCTTGATGATCGCGTCGGCTCCCGAGCAGTCCTGGTTGGTGCACAGCCGGATGCTTCCCTTGGAGAACTCCTGCGGGCCGAGGAAGAAGTGCGCCTCGTTGAGCTGGGAGATGGGCCGATCCTCGACCGCCTTGCCGTCCGCCTTCTTCTCCACCGCGCGCTCCGCGGTAAACTTGCTGGCCACGCCCAGGTAGTCCTCGCGCATGGACAGGCCGTCGAAGTTGAAGCGGTACAGCACGTTCTCCGCGTTGCCCTTCAGGTACAGCTCCAGGTACAGCACGTCGCCCGCGCTCAGCACCTCTGGCAGGTACTCGCCCTCGCACGTGCCACGCAGTGTGCCCGCCTGCTCGTCCAGCTCGATGGGGCACTCGATGCCGAACGAGTCGGTGCCCAGCCGCAGCGCGTACTTGCCGCTCAGCGTCCCCGTGCGTCCCGGATCCTGCGGCGCGAGCAGGTGCAGCAGGAACTGGTACGCCACGTCCTCCGGGCTGGCCGCCGGGGCCGAGGGTGACTGCCCCGAAGTGGGCAGCGGACGCTCTCTTCCATCGTCCGTGCGCGCCGTCACCTGGGCCTGGCTCACTTCCAGCACGCTGAACTCGTGCTCGCGGGCCCGGTCGTAGCGCTCCATCCGCCCCTGGGGCTCCAGGCTCCGGTAGACGTTCTTCAATGCCAGTGCCCGCTCGGGCAGCCCTGGCACGTCCTCTCCATCCGTGAAGTCCGGGGGCGGCGCGTTCTCCTCGGCGGGATCGATGGTGCCATTCTGGTTGCGATCCCGCGGGAGCACCGGGTGCCCCACCACCTGGACGTAGTAGTTGGCGCGCGGCAGGTTGTTGAGCACCACCTCGCGGCCGTTCTGGTCGCGCCTCCGCATCGCCGTCTGCACGGTGGCGCTGGAGCTGCCAGGGCGGATGGGGAAGCTCGCCACCGCGGGCTCCTCCACCGCCGAGCCGGTAATGCGCACCACGCGCCCCGCCAGCGGAGGCACTCCCGCGGGCACATCCATCAGCTCACTGTCATTCCTCAGGCACAGGGCCTGCTGCTCAGCCGTGCGCGGCTCGGGCAGCTCCGAGCAGTAGCGCTCCAGGAGCTTCCCTCGCTGCCCCACGTCATAGAGGGGCTGGGGGGCGCAGAAGCCGCCATCCCGGGTGACCCCTCCATCGCACGAGGGATCTGCGGGCTCCAGCACCCCGGCGTCCCACTCCTGCGCGGGCTGGCGCCGGACCCGCCAGTGCGTGGCCACGCGCACGAAGTCGTCCCGCGTGGTGGCCGCCCCATGGTGGCGGATGAGGCTGGGCTCCATGTCGCCCCTGGAGACGCCTTCCGCGCGGGCCCGGCGATCCACCCGGATGTCGAGTTCGGGCGGGTACAGCTTCAGGTTCGCCGTGATGCCCAGGTCCTGCAGGGTGCAGTGCGAGATCAACACCGTGCGACCACCATCCCTCACGGGCACTGGGCCACCCGCAGCGTCATCGAGCGGGCAACTTCCGTCCGGGGCTCGCGAGGAGCGGTTGACGGAAGGGATGGTGACGACCTCCATGCCCGAGTAGCCGGTGGCGTGGTTGATGGCGAACACCACCATCCGGTCTCCGGGCAGCAGCCGCTGGCCGTTGTGGCGCGAGGCCTGCATCCGCCCGAGCGTCGACGCGGGCCCATAGCGGACCTTGGCATAGCGGCCATGGGGCCGGGTGGGGCTTCCCTCACAGCTCTCGGGGTGCACGACGGTGTAGCTGACGAGCGGGGTGGAGGGATCGTCCTCGCGGAAGAAGTGGACCTCCGTGCTCCGCACATCGTCCTGCGACAGCCCCACCACCTCATCTCCGTCACGCTCCAACGAGGGGCTGCACGCGGCGGGCAGCGGCTGACCGCTTCGATCCACCAGGGTGACAGTGCCGTGCAGCCACCGCACATCGATGGTGACGTCTGCCATCACAGCGTCCCCGCCCATGCCGTCCCCCACGGCCGAGCACTCCTCCACGTAGCTGAGGGTCTTCCGTGTCTGGACACGGCCGTCCGATTCCACCCAGCTCGACACCCGGTAGCCGATGGGCAGCGGAACACAGGCCACGGCAAAAGGACCGGGGAGCCAGTAGGCATGCACCGCTAACGCCAACGCGGTGTATTGCCCCTCCGGCCGGGTGATCGCTAATCCGTCGCCCCACCCGGTCGAGACGCGGACGGGCAGCCCGCTGAAGCGGACCAGCCCGTTCGTCTCCTCCACGGTGCCCGAGGAGCCCGTGTCCATCCGCTGCACGCGCAACAGGGCCGGGATGGGACCTCCATCTGGAACTCCGGCGTCCGCCAGGGAGAGTTCCGCGGTCAGGCGCTCCACCTTGCGCCCGCTCAGCGTGGTGCCCGCGATGAGCAGCGTGCTCGTCCCCAGGGAGAGCTCGACCTCGGTGGACAGCTCCACCTGCTGGCCCTGTGGGCTTTCCTGCCGCCAGCTCGTTCCGCTGGGAGGCCCCAGCCGCTGCCCGGAGGCGCCCGTTCCCTCCAGGGTGATGACCAGCGGCTCGGGCGCGCTGCCCGATGACGGCGGGGGAATGAGAGAGCGCGCCTGAGCGGACAGCGGCATCCGGTACTGGCCCCGCTCGTCCACCGTGACACGCTGCTCCACGCCGAGGGTGGGCTGCGAGATCTCGATCGCCACCGCCTGCTCTCGCGGCCCCCGGACCGTCCCCCTCACGAGGATGGGCCCGAAGATCGGGGCGAAGAGATGCCCGAAGAAGACCGAGCCCAGACCGAAGCTCTGTTGCTGGGGCAGCGGGCCCAGGTGCGTTCCCGAGGCTCCCGCCAGCGCGGGGGAGGCCTCCTCGGGCAGCGGCAGGTAGCCGAAGTATTCCAGCGAGCCCGCCTCGAAGGCCCCCTCGGACACGAGCCGGGTGCCGTCTTCGCTGAAGTTGGCCAGCCCCGCAGCGCGTAGCACGTGCTCGTCGGGATCGTAGGTGAAGAGCACGGCCTGGTTTCCAGGCAGCCGCGGCAGCCGGTTGGGCAGGCGAAGCTCCACAGGCTGCAACAGGCGCGTGCCCGCGGGCTGTAGCTGCCACACCGCCGCGGGGCGCAAGGAGCCCTCCACCGGCACCGGCAGCGCGTGCAGCGGCAGCTCGGTGGCCGTCACCAGCCCGCGCGCGGAGCCTCCTTCGAAGGTGAGCCCTCCCGCGGGGATGTCCACCTCCAGCGCCCCGTGCCGGCCTCCGAAGGTGAGGTGCAGCGGACGGGAGGTGTCCACCGGCTCCGCGGACTCGGCGTCCACGGCCGTGAGCATCACGGTGGACTCCTCGTTGTCCCGCTCGGCCTCCACCGCGAACCGGCGGCGCACGGTGGGGTAGGCCCGCCCTTCCGCGGAGGAGCCGCCCTCGTAGCGCAGCACCACCCGCCCCGGCTGCACGCCGAACAAGGCCCAGTTGCCGTCCGCTCCGGTGCGGGTGTACAGCCCCTGGCCCTCCACCTCCACCCGCACGCCGGACAGGGGCTCGCGCTGCTCGTCCACCACCTGGCCGCGCAGCCGCGTCAGGGGGCGGCGCACGGTGAACAGGCTGCGGAACTCTCCCTGCATGCCCGGGCCCTGCACCGGCTCCACCCCGGCCACCCGGACCTGCAGCGTGGCGCCCTC
>DASVVJ010001149.1:0-5553 GCA_036389955.1 Myxococcaceae bacterium | reverse complement strand
TCCTTGAAGACCCCTTGGGTCACCCGGGAGACGTAGGGCACGAGATCGAAGGAGAAGCGGTGGCGCACATCGCTCTGTCCCGCCGGAATGGACATCCCCCCATTGAGCCACTGCGGGTTGGCCCACGGCTGAATGAAGGCGACCTTCTGCACCGAGGACTCCAGGCGCATGGCGACCGAGGTGCGGTCCGCCTTCGACACCGAGCTGCTCAGGTTGTAGTGCACCTGCAGGATGATCCTGGAGCCCGGGTTCACCTGGATGCCCGTGCCCGCGGGGTAGTCCCGCCCCTTGGTGCCAGGCACCCAGGTGCCGAGCCATGAGGCCTGCTGGGTGGCGCCGAAGTTGCTGCCGCGCGGCCCTCCGTAGCAGGTGTAGCCCGGGCCCGGCTCCGCGTCGTCCATCGCCTGGTACTCGGCTACCTCCTGCGGCTTGGCCAGGAACGCGATGACGTGGTGCACGATCGAGGCCTGCCCCGGGTTGGCCTGGAAGCCGGACACGTAGCGCACCTGCGTCTCCGGCCAGTCCAGGATGAAGCAGCGGTAGTCGTCCGGCGACTGCGTCGGCGTGAAGGCCTCGGGCATCGCCACCTGCAGGTCCACGCGAGACAGGCCGTCCTCCACGGGCGCCGCACTGGAGGGTGCATCGGCGGGGTTTCCCTCCGCGCCGCCCTCGTCCACCCAGCGGGAGATCAGGTCGATCTGCTCGTCCGAGAGCGAGCGATCATGGGTGTACTCCGTGCAGTCCTGCGCCGGCATCCACGGAGGCATCATGCGCAGCTTCACCGCCGCCTGGATGGCGGTGCGCATGGGGAATACCTCTTGGTAGTTCTGGAGCGAGAACGGCGCGATGCCACCCTGGAGGTGACAGTTCCCGCACTTCTCCTGGACCAGCGGGGCGATGTCCCGGTGGTAGGTGGGCGGCGCGGGTGGCTCCGCAGGCGCCTCGGATTCACCGCAGGCAGCCAGAAGGAATGCCGTCAGAATCGTGCTCGGTCTCAACAGTCGACGCATGTCAGTCCTCGTGTTCTCCAGCGCACCGGTAGACGCACGCGGTTTCTGGTGTGAATTCCGGCGGATTTTCTCACCAGCTCCCGGTGCTGCCCCCGCCCGAGGAAGAGCCTCCGCTGTTGCTGGGGCCAGAGTCGCCGGAGCTGCCGGAGCTGCCGGAGTCGGAAAAGCCGCTGGAGGAGATCCGGCGGCTGCGCCGGGTGGACGAACGCTTCCGGCGGATGTACCGGATGTAGGTGTGGTCGAAGGAGCAGTTCTCACAGCGCTCCGTCACCTGGGCGCGCCCACCGGTGAACTCGGTGGGGGACTCCAGCGTGTGCGAGGTGGTATTCAGCGTCATCGCCTGGCACTGCCTGCACTTGGAGTAGCGGGTGAAGAGCGCCCCGTAGCGCAGCTTCTCGGTGAAGGTGCAAGCTTCACACAGCCACACGTCATAGTTCACGCTGCCGACCATCTCCTCCTGGCGCTCGGGGACCGACAGGTGCTCATCGTCCGCGGTCTCGTCCAACCTCACCATCTCGGACGCACACTGGGGACACTTGCGAGGCCGCCGCCGCAGCAAGGCCCGTGTCCCCAGCCCGGCGGCGATCACCAGGCCCGCGCCAGCGACGATCCATGTCAGGGAGAACGTCGGGATGATCCGAGGCGGGCTGCTGGATGCGAGGGCCACCGTAGACTCCAGAAGCATCAGGCACAGAAGGAGACGGAACATGTCTCCATTCTATGCCGCGTCGCGTGAAAGCTGCTCATCCCCTCGGAGCTGGTCAGGGCTTGAAGGTGACGAACTCACCCGAGCTCTTGTACGGCTTCCGGTGGGTGGGCGGCTGCTCCTCCAGCAGCTTTCCATTGGGCTGCTTCAGGAAGCTGATCTCCGTGCCCGTGGCCGGATCATTGGCGAAGTAGCGATTCGGCTCGGTAGGGTCCCGCCGGGTCAGGCACACCCAGTGGTCCGTTCCGAGATTGCCGCCGCTCTTGCCGGCCTTGTAGTCCACTCCGAGCACCACGGGCCGGCCAGCGGCGAGCTCTGCGTTGACGGTATCCAGATTCCACGCCGTCGTCTTGGCCACCGCGATACGCGACTCCGTCACCTTCCCCGCGGTGTCCCACTTGATGGCGTTACCGAGGTAGCCATTCTTCGCGTCGAGGAACGCATCCAGCACGGCGGGAGTAATCGTCTCTCCGGACAGCTTGCTGAGCGCCATCGCCACGGACGTCATGGCACAGCCCCGTGAAGCGATAGTGCGCTGGGTGTCAGCGCTTTCTCCGAGGTACCGGGCGCCCCAGTTGCCCCCGGCCTCGTAGTCGGCCTGCTTGTACTTCGGCGTCCCATCCGGGGACGTCTGGAACGGCACGCCGTTGGTGCGCAGGAAGGTAGCGGCCTGCATCGCCGGGGTTCCCATGCAGGCCAGCGCCCCCGCAGTGAGAGCCGCGCCACCGCTCTCCGCCTGGCGCGGAGCCAGCGAGGTCAGCGTCGTCGAAAAGCGCGAGACGAACGCCTCCAGGAGGTTCGTCTTCTGCTCCGGCTGCGCCGGCCCCGTGCTGGCCTGCTGAGCCACGGGCAGCTGCAGCGTCGCGCCCTGGGCGATCTGGTTCTGATCCTTGATCTGGGGATTGAGGGTGAGGATCTGCCGCAGAACCTCCTCGCGGCTGCCCTTCACTCCCTGCTGCATCAGGGCCGCGGCGAGCTTCGCCAGCGTGTCGCCCTTCTTCACGGTGTACGAGGTGGTGCCCTGAGCCGCCGCTCCCATGTCGTCGGGGAAGCAAGCGTCGCGCTGCGAGAGGTTACGAACTGCGTCCATGTGGTGCTCCTGGGTTGAGAGACCCGGAGCCCCATTGCAGACGCGGCGCCACCCGCTTTTTCCCGTGAATTCAGCCGGTTACGCGAAGCCCATTCCCACCCCGTAGACGGTGCAGTCCACGATCACGGACGGTCAGAACGTGTACTTCACCCGCGGGAACAGCGCGAACGTGGGGATGTTGGGCCCAATCACGTAGCGGGCCATGAAGTCCGCGCCCACCGAGAAGTGGTCCATCATCGTCGCGTACTCGATCCCGATACCCACCCCCGCGTTGGGCGCGTGAATGGAGCGCCCCGGATCACCCGCCGCGTCCACCGGCGCCGGATCCAGCCGCGTGTACCCCGCCGCCACCTTCGGCGTCAGGTAGAGCCGGTTCGCCAGCTTCACGTGGTACGCCGCCGTCAGGTCTCCGAACGCCACGGTGAAGTTGTCCGACAGCGCGCAGATGTCCGAGTCCGGCAGGTACCCCGCGAAGCAGTTCGCCGCCGAGGAGCCCAGCGCGAAGTGCGCCCCGATCGACAGCGTCTCCGTCAGGTCGTACCCCACGCCGAGCTGCAGGTACGACTGCGCGTTCGAGTAGGCGTTCTCCCCGCCCAGCGTGAAGAACACCCCGACGTCCGTCTCGGTGAAGAAGCCGCGGCGCGGCTTGAACTCCACGCCCTCGGGAGGCGTGGCCGCCCAGGCAGAAGAGGACAGCGCGAGCACGGCCACCAACAGGGACTTCTTCACAAGACCTCCCGATGCAGACCGCCCAGGAACCTCCGGAAGCGGCGTTGGACGTTAATGACGCTCCCCGCACAACCGCAACGCCTGGCGCTAAAAATGGCCACCTGGAACGTCCGCCAGCAACGAAAAAGCCTCCGGGCGCCAGGCGCACCGGAGGCTCTCTCGCTTCAGCCTCTGTGGAGGCTTACTCCTCGCCCTCGCTGCCCGACGGCGAGAAGAGCCACGGGTAGGTCACCGCCACCACGCCGCCGCCCTTGGGCTCGGGGAACTTCCAGCGGCGGATGCGCGACAGCATGCAGTTCTCCGCCGTGGAGTTGTTCAGCGTCGACTCCGTCACGTTCGCCTCGGCCACCGCGCCCGTCGGATCAATCGTGAAGGCCACTGCGACCTTACCGGCCAGGCTCGGGTTCTTGTTCAGCTCGGACTCGTAGCAGTACTTGATCTCGTTCTGGTGCCGCCGGATGACCTTGGCGATCACGTCCTTGTCCAGGCCGCCAATCACCGTCGTCTTCCCGGGGATGACCTTGGTGATCGCCTTGCCCTTGCCACCCAGATCGATGCCGCCGTTGCCGCCCGTGCCGCGCCCGTTGCCCTGCGTGCCCAGGCCGCCGATGCCCAGCGCCGTGCCGCCACCGCCGGTGCCCTTGCCGCGAGAGCCCAGGCCGCCCACGCCCTGCGCATCACCCAGCCCCGCGCCGGACTTCAGGCCACCCAGCGCGTTGTTGATGCCAGTGCCCAGGCCGCCCGGACCGAACACGTCCGAGGCGCCGCCCTTCAGGCCCTTGAAGGCGCCCAGCAGGCCCACGTTGCCCACCACCTGCCGGTCCTTCTCCTTCTTCGTCTTGTCCACCACCGGCGTGCCCGGCTTGGAGGGATCCGCCTCTTCCTTCTTCGCCTCCTCCTTGCCGAACTTGCCCTCCTCGTCCTTCGCCTTGGCGCCCTCCTCCACTCCGGCCAGCTTGAGCTTCTTCAGCTCGAGCTTCTTCTCCGGAGCGATGAGGAACTTCGCCATGCGCTGCTGGTCCTGGAAGATGTCGTCCGCCGAGGGAGGCCCCGCGCGCGGCGTCAGCAGGATGGCCAGCAGCACCGCCGCCGCCGCCATCAGGCTGATGCAGGCGATCTTGAAGTAGGTGAAGTCCGCCTCGTCCAGCGCGTTCACCTTCATCGCCGGCGAGGGCTTCACGTAGCGGACCACGAAGGAGATCGTCCCGAAGGACACCTCCGCCCGATCATGCAGGCCCAGGCTGAAGGCCTGGCTGCTCGCGCTGCCCGTGAGCTGCCCGGCCGCGCGCAGCGTCTCCTTCGAGCGCACATCGCCCTGGTTGGTGACGATGACGCCCGCGCTCGACGGGACCGTCAGCTCCACCTTGCCGTCCTTGCCCGTGGCGAGCACGTGCCGGGCGCCCACGTCGGGCACGAAGACGTGGAAGAAGTTGCGCTTGCCCTCGCCGATGGTGACCGGCACCCCGTCGCGGAAGTGCTGCACCTCCAGCATCGAGTCGCCCCAGAGCATCGCCACCTGGAGCACCTTCTCCTCGGCCGTGGGCAACGCGCTCGGAGGCAGCGGCTCCTGCAGGTACGCAGCCACCTCGGACTTCTTCGCCGCCACCGGCTTTGCCGCCTTGGCCGCCACGGGCGCAGGAGTCGGCGTCGGCTTTGCCACCGGCGCACGGACCGCCACCGGCACCGGAGTCGGCGTCGGCTTCACCACCTGCGCCTGAGGCGCGATCGGCGGTGGAGTCGGCGTCTTCGCCTTCAAGCCCGGAGGCGTCACCGTCCGCGTGGGCGGCGTCACCACCTCGGGCACCATGTGCCTGGGAGCCGGCGCCGCGGCCGCTGGAGGCTGCGTCACCGAGCTTTGGAAGCCCGTGCCGCTCACCTTCGCGCCCGCAGGCACCTTGGGCTCGGGCTCCGTCGCGCCGCCGAAGAGCACCTCCACCCGCGAGGCGCCCACCGTGAGCACGTCTCCGGGTTCCAGGCTCTTGGGCACCACCAGCTTCTGGCCGCCCACCTGCGTCCCG
>DASVVJ010001148.1:0-6584 GCA_036389955.1 Myxococcaceae bacterium | reverse complement strand
TGATGAAGGGATTGGAGATCAGGGGCGCGGTGAAGCTGGGCGCCGTGTACAGGTACACGAAGCTGGCCGACTGCTCGGGCACCGCCGTGCAGTTCTGCGCGGTGTAGCAGTAGGTCATCGCCGGGGCGTTGGTCTGGAAGTTCGGCGCAATCTCCACGATGTCCGCGTTCCGGGGATCCGCGTCCGGCTGGCCGCCACCGCCCCGGAGCAGGTTCATGTAGTGGCCCCAGTCCCAGAACGGACCCGGATCCCAGTGCATGCCACCCTGGTTCGTGTTCGACGTGCCCGGGATGTTGTCGTGGCCGACGATGTGATTGCGGTCGAGCGGAACGTTGAACCGCTTGGCCAGGTAGCGCACCAGCCGGGCCGACGAGTGATACAGCTGCTCGTTGTACCAGGCGGCTCCCTGGATCGCGACGCCCTCATGCTCGACGCCCACCGAGTGCGCGTTCACGTACCAGTTGCCGGCGTGCCAGGCGACGTGCTCGGTCGGAACCATCTGAGTGGTGTGGCCGTCCGAGGAGCGCACGACATAGTGGGCGCTGGCGGCGGACTTCGAGTTCGTGAAGATCGCCAGCGTTCCGTTGTAGTCGACCTCCGTGTCGTGGATGACGATGTACCGGATGTCGAGTCCATCGCTTGGACGGATCGCGAGATCGTAGTTGCCGTAGCTCGTGGGGCTGGGGAGGTTGCGGGCGTACGCGGCCGGAATGAAGTCGCAGGGCATGCCCTGGGGGCACTCGATGGTGCTGCTCGCACTGCTCACGCTGGAGCGCAGGGCGAGCCTGGCGGCCGTGTCCGTGTTGGGGGTGACGGGCTCGGCGGGCAGCGTCACCGTCTGCCTGTCGAGGGTGATGCGCGACCTGCCCTCCTGGATGGTGGCGTACACCCGGTCCGCGAAGTCGAACGCCAGAGCCTGGTCGGAGGAGCCGCTGTAGAGGGCGACGGCGCCGTACCACTCCGCCACGGTCGCGGGCTGCCGGCCCAGCGTGTACTGCGCGTATTGGGCCAGGAGCGCCGCGCCACCACGGATGTTCTGGGCGGCGTCGCTCTGCAGCTGCTCGGGAGCAGCGCCCAGCAGCTTGGCGGCGGCCTCCAGGGTGTGAAAGCGCGGATCGTCGAGATCGAGCGTTCCGGCCTCGGCGGACTCGTCATCCTTGAGCGGGCCAAGCTGGGGGCTGCCCACGCGAGTCAGGTGCATGGGCCCGTACCCGCCCGAGACGCTGGGTGCTCCGCCGTGCTGCTCCCACCGCGACACGTTGTAGGAGACGGAGAGCAGCACGCTCACCGGCACACCGAACTCGGCCGCGGCGGTGGTGAAGGCCGTTTGAAGCGCCGTGGAGTCGCTCTGCTGCGCGGTAACGACGGCGTCCTCCGCCGCACGCGCGGGGAGTGGCGAGAGCGTGGCCGACAGGCCCGTCAACAGCCCTACGAGGAACAACCGGGACGCACCCCGAGCTTCCGTTGGATTCGTTCTCAAGCGTGACTCCTTTGGGCGATACGCGAGTTTCGGCCCTCACCACAAAATCACGCCATAATAGTAAAATTAGAAATAACAGGAAGTCAAGGAAGCCCTACTGCGGAGGCCTGAGCAGGAGCGCAAACGTGGCGCCCTGCCCTGGCGCTCCTTCGTACCGAAGCTCCGCTCCCATGGCGCGGGCAAGCCGGCGGCTCAGGGCCAGTCCCAAGCCGACTCCAGGCGCGGACTCCGCCGCCCGCTCGGAGGACTTCGAGAAGGGCTCGAAGAGGTTCTTCGCGTCGACCCGCGAGACGCCCGGCCCGTGATCGGACACGAGCACCGCGATGCGTGAGCCGCGCCGCGCCGCGCGGACGTGAATCCGGGGGTCCTCCGCGCCTCGCGCGTACTTGCACGCGTTGTCCACCAGGTTGAAGAGCACCTGCTCCGCCGCGGAGGGCTCCACGAGCACCCTCGCGGCCTCGAGTGCCTCATCGAGTTCCAGGACAAGTGACATCCCCGCCTCCGCCGCCCGCTCCTCGGAGCGTCGCAGGCTGTCGCGCAGGAAGGAGCCCAGCTCCACCGGCTCCGCGGACCTGGGCGTCCGCTTGCGCTCCAGCCTCGCGTACGCGAGCACGTTCTCCACCAGGTGCGCCAGCCGGTTCGACTCTTTCTGCAGCGTCTCGTAGTAGCCCCGGCGCTGCGCCTCGTCCGTCACCATGCCCTCCGCCAGCATCTCGGCGTACATCCGGAACGTGGTGAGCGGAGTGCGCAGCTCGTGCGTCACCGCAGAGACGAAGGCCGCCCGGCGCTCGCTCAGCGAGAGGGCGCCGAACAGCAACACGCCCACCGCTACCAGCGCGAGCACCACCGCGCCCCACGCCGCGGCGAGGCCCCACGCCACGGGCGTGCTTGCCCCCACCTCGACCTGAACCGGTCCAGGCACGAGCCGCACTGGCAGCGAGGCCAGCCGGCGCTCCAGGAGATCCCCCGTGCCAGGCACCACCCTCTCGAGCGATGCGCCTGGCAGCAGATCCTTCACCTCTTCCAAGAGCAGGGCACGCACCTTCGGCCAGTCCAGCCACGCGCCCTGCACCTCCACCTCTTCAGGCCCCCGCTCGACCCGGCGGACCAGCAGGAGCTCCTCCCCCATCCACACCGGCGCCATGGGAGAGACCTGCACCTCGCGAGCGTCGGCGGACAGCACCGTGACCTCCTCTTGTTGGGGATCCGCTGCCGGGGGGAGATCGAGGTATGCCGCGTTTCCGAAGGCCTGCCTCTGCCGCAGGCCGTATTCGATGACGTTCTGCTCCTGAACCGGACGAACCGCCACGACCACCTCGGGTGACGGGGCCCCCGGCTCGAGCTCGAGCAGCACCTGCCGATCCAGTTTCGCGTCCAGCTCCGCCAGGAGCGCGCCGTACCGAGTGAGCTGCTCGGGCGTGGTCCCCGCGGAGAAGGCCAGCGGGCGCTGCTCGGGCGGAGGAACCTGGGGAGAGCGCAGCGGACTGTTCCCACGGAAAGCGAAGTGCAGCCGCACGTCCTCGGGAGGGCCGTGGAGCAACGTCGAGGCAATCCGGGTCGTCGAAGGGCTCCGGGCCTGGCCGCTCTGGTCGAACGCGTGGGCAGGAACGTAGAACGGCTCCCACGCGCTCACCGGCCGCGTGCTCTCCTGAGCCAGCAGCCGTGCGAGCCGTCCATCCATGCGCCACAGCGCCAGGCGGACCCGTTCCTCCACGAGGGCATCGGCCCGGGCCTGAGCCTCCGCGCGCTCGAGCCGCATCGTCGTGACGCTCAGCCACGCCAGCGCGCCACAGGCGAGCGTGACGCAGGCAGCCAGCGCCACCCACGTGGGCAGCATCCGCTTCACGCCGGGCCTCCCCCGGCGAACCGGTAGCCCTTGCCACGCACCGTGAGGAGGATTCGAGGCTCCTCCGCGTCATCGCGCAGCTTGTCGCGCAGCCGCGCCACGTGCATGTCCACCGTCCGCGTCCGTCCCAGGCTCGGCGGCAGCCGCCACACCCGCTGCAGCAGCTCATCGCGCGACACCACCCGCTCCCGGTTGAGCGAGAGGTAACGCAACAGCTCCAGCTCCCGCTCGGACAGCAGCTCCGTCACCCCATCCGCGAAGCGCAGCTCGCACTTGCGCAGATCCACCACGCCTCCCTCGAACCGGATCTCCTCCACGTCCAGCGGCCGCTCGGCGCTCCGGCGGAGCACGGCCTCCACCCGGGCCAACAGCTCCTTCACGCTGAATGGCTTCACCACGTAGTCGTCCGCGCCCAGTTGCAGCCCCCGCACCCGGTCTTCCTCCTGGCCCCGCGCGGTGAGAATGATGACCGGCAGCGTGGGCCGGGACTTGCGCGCCTCGGCGAGCAGCTCCAGCCCGTCTCCGCCGGGGAGCACCAGGTCCAGCAGGAGCAGCTCGAAGCTGTCCCGCGTGGCGCTCGCCAGCGCATCCTTGAACGTCCCCGCCTCCAGCGGCACGTAGCCCTGGAAGCGAAGCGCGTCCACCACGCCCCGGCGGATGGCCGGGTCGTCCTCCACCACGAGTACGCGACGGGCGGGCATGGTGCCTCCATTATCTATCGATCAGCGCCAGAAGCCGACCTCGTAGGTGAGCGTGCGGCGCTCGCCTGGCTCCAGCGTGAGCGTCCACTCCACCTCGCTGTGGCTGTTGACCGCCGCCAGGTCATTGTCTCCCCAGTCCTCGAAGCGGAAGTCGTCCACCTTCACCTTGCCACCGCCCGACACCTGCTCCAGCTTGCCTCCCGTGGACAGGTGGATCCGCAGCGGGGTGCGCTCGGCCCTGGGGTTGGACAGCGTGAGGGTGCCCTTCTTGCGGATGAGCGCGTAGCGGCCGCCCTTGCTCTGGAGCGCGTCCTGCTTGCGCTCCACTTCGACTTCCTCGTGTAGCACCCGCACATCCGTGGCGACCGTCAGCGGAACCACCGTGTTGCCTCCGCGCGGCGTGTAGGTGAGCAGCTCCTGGGCCTGGGGCATGTGCCCCCGCATCACCAGCACCGGGCCTGTGGTCCAGGGGACCTTCGTCTCGTTCTTCAGCTCGAGCTGGTGCCACACCTCCGCCCGTGAGAGCCGCAGCGGCGAGGCGCTCCCCATCGAGGACATCGAGCTTCCGTACTGGACCGTGTCCGAGCTGCGCGGGTCCCGGCGGACCTGCACATCGAGCGTATAGAGGTCGCGCGCGGGGATCTCGTTACTCCACAGGGGGACGACGGCGCGCGAGCCCTTCGGCAGGTCCATCGCCGCCAGCGGGTGGATGAAGAAGTCGGGGGACTCGGAGGGCCCGCCGAACTCCGGGATGCGCGGGGTGGTGCTCTCCTCTTCCTGCACGCCGCCGCCGCGCCACTCGCCCGCGCGCTGCGTGAACATGGCGTTGCTGAGGTTGTTCATGGTCCCCATGAGCGAGGGTGCCGCCTGGGCCAACGCATTGCGCACCATGCCCTCCAGGCTCAAGGGGGAGGCAACATCCCGGAAGCGGAAGTTCGGCACGCCCACGACGAGATCGATCGGTGCGCCGCGGATGTCTTCGAGCTCGTTCACCAGCTCCGCCTGGAGCGAGAGCATGCCCTTCTCGCCCTTCTTGCCCTCGAGCCGGTACGTGGGAATCCAGCGGATGCCCGGCGTGAAGTAGACAATCCGGACCGAGATGCGCTGACCGGCGGCTTCCGGGCCAAAGTCGAGGGCCAGGCGCTTGCGCTTCTCCTTGGCGCGCACCTTCCGTTTGCAGTCGAGCGCCAGGTCGGCGCCGGAGACGCGGCGGATGTCCTTTCCGGCCAGGACCACCGTTCCCCGCTCCGGCACCGCGAGGGCAATGACCTGTCCCAGCCCCGGCGTCACCGCCATGGAGGAGTACTCGATGTCGGCCGAGCGCATAGAAGGAGGCGGCGGCGCGGGAGAGGCTGGCGCGGGAATCGGGAGGACGGTGCCCGTGAGGGAGGCGTTCTCGAGCTCGACCGTGACGCGCTTGCCCGGGTTGGCCTCCAGAATCGAGGCCGGGTCCGTGCACAGGCCGCGCTCCTCGCGCTCCACTTCCAGCTCCTCCCATTGGGCGCGCATGGCGCGCAGCGAGGGCCCGCGATCCGTCCAAGCCCAGAACGTGCCCAGCACGGCGCTCTCAGGCACCTCGTCCGTGTACGTGACGCCTCGCGCGTCCGCGGTGGCCTCCGCCTGCTTCACCAGCAACGCGTGCCCGTCCTTGAAGACGACGACCCGCTCGGTCTTGAGCGCGAGCGCGCTGGAGTGCCCCTCCCGCTTCGGCACCGCGCCCTCTGCCGCACAGGCGCTCAACAACAAGGCCCACATCATGTTCAGCCGCATGTCTCTTCCCCTTCCGTCTCGGTGACACGGAAGGTACGAACAGGAGCGGCGCGAGTGGGTAACCCGAAGGTAACGGGTCTACAAAACTGCGTGGCCGTCAGTCGAGGCGCATGCCCCAGTGCACCGGGGAGGTGGGCTGGCTGAGCGTGAGGCAATCCTCAGCACAGCCCCTCTCCGTGGAGCGCCCGTGACGTCAGGAAATCATCTGAGGCAGGAGATCCCTTCATCAACGGACCCATTGCAGTTGTCGTCCACCCCGTTGCACACCTCGGCAGCTCCGGGGCGCACACTGGCGTTGAGATCGTTGCAGTCGTTGGACGTGTAGGAGTAGCCCGCAGGTGGAACGCACCCATAGGGGGCGGGGCCAAGCACGAAGATATCGCCATACCCGTCCCCATCTCGATCCTGGTGGAAGCCGCGCGGCAGACTGGCATCGGCATCGTTGCAGTCGTTGGCGTTGGACACATAGCCCGCTGGCGCCGCGCACGCTTGGATGCTCACGGACGGATTGCCACGCCCATCCCCATCCGCGTCACGGTAGTAGGTGTTCCCTCCCCCCACTCCCTCATCAACGGACCCATTGCAGTTGTCGTCCACCCCGTTGCACACCTCGGCGGCTCCGGGATTCACGCTGGCGTTGAGATCGTTGCAGTCGTTGGACGTGTAGGAGTAGCCCGCGGGCGGAACGCACCCATAGGGGGCGGGGCCAAGCACGAAGATATCGCCATACCCGTCCCCATCTCGATCCTGGTGGAAGCCGCGCGGCAGACTGGCATCGGCATCGTTG
>DASVVJ010001147.1:0-7628 GCA_036389955.1 Myxococcaceae bacterium | reverse complement strand
GAGGCCATCAACCTGGTGGCGCAGACCTTCGGCCGCAAGAACATCCGCGCGGGTGACGAGGTGCTCATCTCCGGGCTGGAGCACCACGCCAACATCGTTCCCTGGCAGATGCTCTGCGAGCAGGTGGGCGCCACGCTGCGCCACATCCCGCTGAACGAGCAGGGCGAGCTGGTGCTGGACCGGGTGGACGAGCTGCTCACGCCGCGCACCCGCATCCTGGCGATAACGCACGTGTCCAACGCGTTGGGCACGGTGGTGCCGGTGAAGGAGCTCATCCGCCGCGCCCACGCCAAGGGCGTGCCGGTGCTGGTGGACGGGGCCCAGGCGGTGACGCACTTCCCCGTGGATGTGCAGGACCTGGACTGCGACTTCTACACCTTCTCGGGCCACAAGCTCTTCGGGCCCATGGGCATCGGCGTACTCTACGGCAAGAAGGCGCTGCTGGAGGCGATGCCGCCGTACCAGGGCGGTGGGGACATGATCCTCTCCGTCACGATGGAGAAGACCATCTACAACCGGGTGCCCTACCGCTTCGAGGCGGGCACGCCGGATGTGGCGGGAGCGGTAGGCCTGGGCGCCGCCATCGACTACCTGGAGAAGGTGGGCATGGACGCCATCGCCGCGCATGACCGGCAGTTGCTGGCCTACGCGGAGGAGGCGCTGGCCCGTGTCCCGGGAGTGCGGCTGCTGGGCCATGCGCGCGAGCGCTCCGGCATCGTGTCGTTCGTGATGGAGGACATTCACCCGCACGACATCGGCACCATTCTGGACCGCGAGGGCGTGGCCATCCGCACCGGGCACCACTGCGCCCAGCCGCTCATGCAGTGCCTGGGCGTGGCGGCCACCGCGCGGGCCTCGCTGGCGCTCTACAACACCCGGGATGACGTGGATGCGCTCGTCACCGGGCTGCGCAAGGTGCGGGAGGTGTTCGGATGAGCTCGGATCTGCAGGACCTCTACCAGGAAGTGGTGCTGGACCACGGCAAGCGCCCGCGCAACTTCCGCGAGGTGGAGGGCGCCAACCACCGCTCCCAGGGCCACAACCCGCTGTGCGGCGACCAGCTCACGGTGACGGTCAAGGTCGAGGGCGGCGTCATCCGCGACATCGGCTTCCAGGGCCAGGGGTGCGCCATCTCGCGCGCCTCGGCGTCGCTGATGACGGGGGCGGTGAAGGACAAGACGCGCGAGGAGGCCGAGCAGCTCTTCGAGCAGGTACACAAGCTGGTGACCGAGGGCCCCGCCGAGGTGGACACCGAGGCGCTGGGCAAGTTGGCGGTGCTGTCCGGGGTGAGCGAGTTTCCCGCCCGGGTGAAATGCGCCAGCCTCGCGTGGCACACGCTGCGCGCGGCGCTCCGCGGTGAGGCGGAGCCGGTCTCGACGGAGTAGGAGAGGGGCCATGCGAGGGTTGGTGGTACTGGAGCGCGAGTGCGAGGCGACGCTGATCCCCAGCGGCGACCGGATCATGATTCCCCCGGGCACGGACCTGCGGGTGATGCAGACGCTGGGCGGCAACGTCACGGTGCAGGCGGTGTCCAATGGGCAGCTGCTGCGCATCGACGCCAAGGACGCGGCGGTGCTGGGCGAGGAGTACGCTCCCAAGCAGGAGACGCCCTCCGCCGAGGCCTCCGCCGACGCGCCTTATGACGAGGCGAAGGTCTGGGAGCAGCTGCGCACGGTGTATGACCCGGAGATTCCGGTGAACATCGTCGAGCTGGGGCTGGTGTACCAGTGCCAGGCCACGCCCCTGCCCGAGGGCGGCCAGCGGGTGGACATTCAGATGACGGTGACGGCGCCCGGCTGCGGCATGGGGCCGGTGCTCCAGGACGACGTGCGGCGCAAGGTGCTCAGCGTCCCGGGAGTGAAAGAGGCCAACGTGGAGCTCGTCTGGGATCCGCCCTGGGACCAGAGCCGCATGTCGGAAGTGGCCCGGCTCGAACTCGGGTGGATGTGAGCCGGGGTGGAGCCGCTCAGGGCGCGCGGACCGGCGCCGGCGTCAGCCGCTCGACGGAAACCCGGGGCAGCAGCACCCGGAAGGTGGCGCCCTGGCCCGGGGCACTCTCCGCGGTGATGTCTCCGCCCAGCCCCGTGACGATGCCGTAGCACACGCTCAGCCCCAGACCGGTGCTGGAGCCCACCCGCTTGGTGGTGAAGAAGGGCTCGAAGATGCGGCTCAGGTGCTCGGGCGCGATGCCCTTGCCGTTGTCCTGCACCTCCACCGCCACGCGCCCGTCCTCCTGCAGGTGGGTGGCCACGCGCAGCCGCGGCTGAGGGCAGTCCTTGAGCGCCTGCGCCGCGTTGGCCAGCAGCCCGAAGAACACCTGCTGCAGCCCCGTCTCGCTGGCGTGCACTCCGGGCACTTCCTCGAACTCGCGCACCACCTGGACATTGGACGCCAGCAGGGTCCGCGCCTCGCCCAGGGCATGCTCGAGCACCTCGTGCACGTTCACGCTCGTGCGCGGCGCGTCGTCCAGGCGCGAGAACAGCTTGATGTTCTGGATGATGCGGCGGATGCGCTCGGCGCCCTCGATGGACTCGTCACAGACCTCCCGCAGCTCCTGAATCTCCGAGGTCCCCAACCGGGGCGGGTTCTCCTCCAGCGTCGAGCGCAGGTAGCCCAGGTTGGCCAGAATGAAGCTCAGCGGGTTGTTGATTTCATGCGCCAGGCCCGCCGAGAGCCGGCCCAGGGACTCCAGCCGCTGCGCCTGCGTCAGCCGGGCATGCGCCGCGTCGAGCTGCCGGGTGCGCTCTTCCACCGCGCGCGCCAGGTCCTCCATCTGCAGCTGGCTGCGGTGCAACAGCTCCCACTTCTCCGTGAGCGAGTAGGCCAGCTGCCGCACCTCGATGCCGTCAAAGGGCTTGCGCAGGATGAGCAGGCGCTGGCTCAGCCCCAGCCGCTGCATCATCTCCTCCCACGAGTAGTCCGCGTACGCCGAGCAGATGACGACCTGGATGTCCGGATCGTCCTTCCACAGCCGGGAGGTGGTCTCCACCCCGTCGATGCCGGGCGGCATGCGGATGTCCACGAAGGCCACGGCATAGGGACGCCCCTGCTGGCGCGCGGTACGGGCCAGCACCAGTGCCTCCTCGCCCTGGAAGGCCGAGTCCACCTCGAAGCCGGGCAGCCGGGCCGTGGCCTCGGTCCGGCCGAACAGGTCCGCCTCCATCGCATCCAGCGAGTCATTGACCGAGGGCGGACAGAGAATCTTCCGGAAGTCCTGGTGAATGGTCCGGTTGTCGTCCACCACCAGGATGCGGCGGTTGGGAGAGGCGGGTGTGCTCAAGACGGGGCCTCCTCGTCCACCATGGGCAGCTCGAGGGTAAAGGTGGCGCCCTGGCCAAGGCCAGGGCTGCTGCAGGACAGCCGCCCCTTCATTTCAGAGGCGGCCAGGGCGCTGATGTGCAGGCCAAAGCCGTGGCCTGATTTCTTCGTGGTGAAGCCCTGCGTGAACATGCGCGACAGATTCTCCGGGGCGATTCCTCCACCGTTGTCCCCCACGTCGAGGAGCAGGTGCTGCCCATCCGGGGAGCGCCGGATGCGGATGGTGAGGCGCTTGTCCTGGTTGTCGCTGTCCACCAGGGCGTGCCGGGCGTTGCTCAGCAGGTTGATGAGGATCTGCAAGAGCTTGTGCCGGTCCACCAGGATCTGCGGCACCTCCGCGTACTCGCGCACGATGGTGATGTTCAGCCGCTCGAAGGACACCGCATGCAGGCGCAGCGCCTCGTCGATGAGCTGCGGCACGGACAGCTTCTCGACGGTGGCCGCGGTGCGCGCGTGCTTCTGCTGCATGGTGACGATGGACTTGATGTGGTCCACGCTCTGGGTGAGCGCCTGCACCTCGCGGCTCATCGCCTCACGCTCCTGGAGCAGGTGCTCCGACAGCGCCACCAGGAAGGCCGGCAGCTTGCGCCCTTGCGGGTCCTCCGAGAGGAAGGTGGTGATGTCCGAGGTGTGCTCACGCAAGAGCTGGGCGGCCTTGGCCAGACTGGTGACGCGCGACTGGCGGAGTTGATCCGCCAGCAGGCTGGTGGAGATGTTGACGCTGTTGAGCGTGTTGCCCACGTTGTGAAGGACGCCGGTGGCTACCTCGGCCATGCCCGCCTGGCGAGAAATATCCACCATGGTGCGGTGCATTTCCCCCAGCCGCGTCTCCGCCTCCTTGCGCGCGGTGATGTTGCGGCTGAAGAGCGTCATGCCCGTCACCTGACCCCCCTCGCCGAAGATGGGATTGATGCTGACGTCCAGCACCAGGCGGATGTCTCCGTTGGCGTACTGTTCCTCGAAGCGCAGGGGCTTGCCAGCGAGCACCTGCTCCATGCGCGGCCCCCACACCTCGAGCAGCCCGGGCTCTGACGGATCGAAGAGCAGCTTCCCTGGCTCCAGCGGGGTGCCGAAGCGCTGCAGGTAGACGGCCTTCGCCATGGAGTTGGCGGTCAGCACCCGGCCCTGAAGGTCTACCGAGGCAATCACATCCTCGGTGCTCTCGATGAGGCTGCTGAGCTTGCTCTGGCTGTCGCGCAGCTCCTTGAGCGTGCGCTCCATGGTGCGCTGGGCCTCGTTCCGCGCGGTGCTGTGCAGCACGCCCATGCCCCACACGCCCAGGAGCGAGATCGCCGCGAAGATGTAGCGCGACCAGAACTGCGCGTCCGACACCTGGACCGGGCTGTTCCCATGCACGGACCAGTAATAGATCGGGTAGATCGCTCCCAGCACCAGGGCGAGCACCAGCGTGATGACGAGCCCCAGGCGGGGGCCCAGCAGGTACACCGCGAACGCGGGGAGCAGCACGTTGGCCGCATGGATGGCACCCGACGGATCCGGGCTGGCGAAGACGGAGACGATGAGGCCCACCGCCAGGCTGGCGCACAGCAGGAGCGCGGGTGCGCTGGGCGAGTTCACCCGGCGCAGCAACACCAGCGCACCCAGGCTTCCCAGGACCGTGAGGGAGGTTGCGATCCGCGCCGCGAAGAAAGGAGCGATCAGCGCATACGGCAGGGAGATGAGGATGACGAACAGCGCGGCGCCGGCCATCAGCCGGTAGCGCAGAAGTTCCGAAGGCGCGGCGTTACGCAGCGGCTCCGAGAGCAACCGATCCACGAGCGCCAGCACACCGCGACGCGGGGGACGGCCGGGTCCGCCGTGCTCTCCGAGCGACGCGGATGCAGCCTGATCCTGCTTCGTCTCGGACGGAGTGGTCTGCGACATACCCGATACATGGGATCGAGGGCGGAGACCCTCGATCACTTCGCCGGTGTTTATTGTGTTCAGAACCTGACGTCATCTCCAAAGCCCAAGTGGGCAGGGGCTGAACGGACCCTGGGTGTGGAGGTGGGAAGTGTGGGCTAACTCGCCGGGCTACCCAGATGATCAGGTCCCCAGCAGCTTGCGTTCCCGCAGGCCATAGCCCAACGCGGCCAGGGCGAGGCCTCCCGCCAGCCAGCGCGGCAGCCGCCACCTGGTCTCCTGGGGCCGCGCCCGGGCCGCGGCATGGGGCAGGTGCTCGGCGAACAGGGTCAGCATGCCCCTCTCGAACTCCGGCAGGTCCAGGGGCGAGCGGCTGGAAACCCAGTTGCCATCCCGCACCAGGGGAGCGTCCACCCAGAGGCCGCCCGCGTTGTGGATGTCATCGCGGATCCCCGGCCAGGAGGCGAGCCGCCGCCCGCGCACCAGGTCCGCCGACACCAGCAGCCAGGGCCCATGGCAGATGACGGCGATGGGCAGCCCCAGCCGCTCGCAGTCGCGGACGAACTCCCGGGCCAGCTCGCTCTGGCGCAGGAAGTCCGGGTTCATGAAGCCACCGGGCAGCAGCACCGCGTCGTAGTCCGAGGCTTTCACCTCGCGCAGCGTGCTGTCCACGCTGACTTTCTTTCCCGGCACCAGCAGGTTCATGCCCCGGATGGAGCCGGAGTGCAGGGAGATGATCTCCACCTGAGCGCCCTCGCGCTTGAGCTTCTTCACCGGGCGGGTGAGTTCCACCTGCTCGAAGCCATCCGCCGCCAGCACCGCCACCCGCAGCCCCTTGAGCTTCTTTGCCATGTGTCGTGTCCTCGCGTCAGTCGTCTTGCCCGTGTCAGGGCACCATCCTTGAGACTGTGTACGGCACATGGCCGGGAGAGGAGCCGGCCAGGCAGGCGGCCGCCGTCTTCTTGGGTGTGCTTGCGATTTGGGCTGTCGGGGTTGGAGGCCCTGCGCTAAGGGGCCGGAAACATTCGTGACCCCTGGAGCACTGCCATGTTCCTCCTGTTCTCCTCGTTGCGCCGTGCGCTCCCCTGGCTGCTGTTGGCGCCGCTGGGCTGTGCCTCACCACAGGGTGCCCTGAAGGACGAGACGGCGCTGGCCTCCGAGCCCGCTCCTGCCCGGCCACTCCAGTGGGGCATCGTCATTCACGGCGGCGCGGGCGTCATCTCCCGCGAGAACCTCACCCCGCAGCGCGAGGCCGAGGTGCGCGCCAAGCTCACCGAGGCCCTCGAGGCCGGCCACGCCCTCCTCGCCAAGGGCGGCACCAGCCTGGATGCCGTGAGCGCGGCCATCCGCATCCTGGAGGACTCGCCGCTCTTCAACGCGGGCAAGGGCGCTGTGTTCACCCATGACGGGCAGATCGAACTGGATGCCTCCATCATGGATGGGAAGACGCGCGGCGCAGGCGCCATCGCCGGGGTGCACCAGGTGAAGAACCCCATCGAGCTGGCCCGGCGGGTGATGGAGAAGTCCTCGCACGTGATGATGGTGGGAGACGGTGCCGAGGCCTTCGCCAAGACGCAGGGCATCGAGCTGGTGCCGCAGGAGTACTTCCGCACCGAGGAGCGCTGGCAGCAGCTTCAGCGCGCGCTGGAGAAGGAGAAGGCGGCTCCTGCGCAGCCGCCCTCGTCGATGACGCCGGTGAATTGGGACGGCAAGTACGGCACCGTGGGCGCGGTGGCGCTGGATCAGGCGGGGAACCTGGCGGCGGGCACCTCCACGGGCGGCATGACGAACAAGCGCTATGGCCGCGTGGGGGATGCGCCCATCATCGGCGCGGGCACCTACGCGGATCCGCGCTGCGCCGTGTCGGCCACTGGCCACGGCGAGTACTTCATCCGCTACACCGTGGCGCGCGACATCTGCGCCCGCCTGGAGTACCTGGACCTGCCGCTGCTGGAGGCCGCCCACTCCGTGGTGATGGACACGCTGGTGAAGGCGGGCGGCGAGGGCGGCGTCATTGCCATGGACGCGCGGGGCAACGTGGCCATGCCGTTCAACTCGCCGGGCATGTACCGCGGCTACATGGGCATGGACGGCGCGCCCCGCGTGGCCATCTTCAAGGAGTAGTGACCGTCAGGTCCCTCATCTGGATGAGGTCCACGTCCGCCGCGAAGCTGGCGAAGGCCTCGTAGGACTTCGGGTAGACGCGCACGCGGGGAATGCGCAGCGACTCGGTGATGGTGAACACGCGCCCTTCCTGCTTCTCCGTGCGGAGGAAGGTGCCGAAGGTGCTGTTCACCTTCAGCTCCGGCTGCGCGTCCGCCATCTTCCAGCCCTCGGGCAGGGTGACGTACACCTCCGTGTCGTTCACCTCGCTGTTCTCGATGAGGATGGGCGTGTCGCGCGAGCTCAGCTGCACGTAGCGCCGGCCGAGCATGGCGGGGAACGCC
>DASVVJ010001146.1:0-6306 GCA_036389955.1 Myxococcaceae bacterium | reverse complement strand
GGCGACGAGACGCTTCATCATCGAAGGCATCGCCGGGTGGTTCGCGGAACATCCACCGGGCAATGCGCGCTGACTCCATCTCTCCGAGCCCATTGAGCCATGTTCCCTGGTGCCGTCCGTCTGTTCTTCGCAGCCCTCGTCCTCTCCGGCCCGCTGGCCCTCGCGCAGCCTTCCGCGGCACGCGCCGGCGCCACGAGGGCCCAGGTTTCCGCCACTTCGCTCGCGCGGCTGGACGCGTACCTCCAGGGCATCTACCCCGCGGATGCCCCGGGTGGGGTGGTGCTCGTCACCCGTGACGGCAAGACGATCTTCCGCAAGGCGTACGGCCTGGCTCATCTGGAGCGGGGCTCCCGGCTCACGCCGGACGCCGTCTTCCGCATTGCCTCCATCACCAAGACGATGACGGCGGCGGCCATCCTCCAGTTCGTGGAGAAGGGCCAGCTCTCCCTCGAGGATGAGGTGACGAAGCACTTTCCGGATTACCCGACGCGCGGCCAGCGCATCACCCTGCGCCACCTGCTGTCCCACACCTCGGGCCTCCCCGACTACGCGGACCTGGATCTCCGTGGCGCGCGCAACCGCCCCCCCCAGCAGCTCCTCGCGCTCACCCAGGACCTGCCGCTCGGCTTCATGCCAGGCACGGACTACGCGTACAGCAACACGGGCTACGTGCTGCTGGGGCTTCTCATCGAGAAGCTCAGTGGCCTCTCCTATGGCGAGTACATGGAGCGCCAGCTCTTCAAGCCGCTCGGGATGCGGCACACGGTCTACGCCAGCCGCGGCCTGCCCGGGCTCGTGCCCGGCTATCGCAAGAAGGAGGGCCAGTACGAGAACGTGGGCGAGCTCGACGCAACCCTCCCGTACGCCGCGGGTGCGCTGCTCTCCACCGTGGACGATCTGGCCCGCTGGAACGCAGCCCTCGACGCGGGAAAGGTGCTCAGCGAGCGCTCACTGCGGGAAGCGTTCACCCGCACGCCGCTGCGTGGTGGGCGGACCGCCAGCTACGGCCTGGGCTGGGGGCTGCTCGACGAGGGGCCCTACGCGATCCAGCACCATGCGGGCGACTTCGAGGGCTACACGGGCATTGTCTACCGCGTGCCCGCGCGCCGCCTCGCGGTGATCGTCCTCTCCAACAACATCGACTCGGAGCGTCACTTCTTCCTGGCTCCCAAGGTGGCCCAGCTCGTGCTGGACGAGGACTGGGCGCCGGGCGCAGTGGCTTTGTCTCCGGAAGCCCTGGCCGCCTATACGGGGGCGTACCGGGGCCTCGATGAGGCGGTGTACCGGGTCACTCGCGAGGCCGGGAAGCTCGTGCTCCAGGTGGCGGACGGGCCCAAGGTGGCGTTGCAAGCCTTCTCGGCCACGGAGTTCGCATACAACCCTCCCCGAGCGCCCCCGGCGCGGGTGCGCTTCAGCGGTGAGGGCGCGGCGGCGAGCCTGCGCTTCGTGCCGAACGTGGGCGCGGACCAGCTCGCCTCGCGCGTGTCCGAGGGGCGCTGAGCCCGGGGCCTGGCGGCGCTGTCAGCTACCTGCCCCTGGCCAGCGTGGGACGATTGCTGGGTTTCTCTTCGTATGCTGGCATGCGTGGTCGCCGTCTGATCCACTTTTCAAGAGGGGGGCTCCAACATGAAGGCAGAGCGTTTGTGTTTCGCGTGCGCCGCGACCCTGGCGCTGATGGCGTGTGACGGTGGCACGGAGCTGGCCACGGTGTTGTCGTCCGAGGATGTGAGGCCTCGGGAGCTCACCACCGCCTTGTCGGGGGCGGCGGAGAAGCCCAACCCCGTTCAGACCCCCGGCACCGGTACGGCCCAGGCCTGGGTGGAGGGCTCGAAGCTCATCGTCGAGGGCCGCTTCCGCGACCTCACGGCGAACGCCTCGGCGGCGCACATTCATGGCCCTGGCGACGAGAACAGCACCAGCCCTGTCTTCTGCAATCTCCGGGTCCCCGCTGCCACCTCCGGGGCGATCTCCGTGGGGACAGGGGGGGACTCCTGCGGCGCCTTGGAGCTGACCTCCGCGGAGGCCGAGCTCTTCGAGACCGGGAAGATGTACGTCAATATCCACAGCACCACCTACCCCGGAGGCGAACTCCGAGGGCAGTTGCAACCGAGGGCTCGCTCCGAGGGCACGGGGACGGTGCTCTTCACGGTGGAGGACGAGAAGCTGACGGTCTTCGGAAGCTTCCAGGATCTGGAGAGCAACGCCGTATCCGCGCAGATCCGCGGTCCTGCCGACACGAACAGCACCGGCCCTGTCTTCTGCAATCTCCAGGTCCCCGCGTCCCGGAGTGGGTCGATCGACGCGGGCCAGGGTGCCGATTCGTGCGGCGACCGGGTGCTGAGCCCCACGGAACTGGAGCATTTCAAGAGCGGCAGGATGTACGTCTCCCTCCACACCGAGACCCGGCCCAACGGCGAGCTCCGTGGCAAGATCTTCGAGGGGAACCTGGACGACTGAAGATCGCTGGCGACCCGGTTTTCGTCTTCCCTGGAGCATCAATGATGGCGGCACGTGGCAAGAGTGGAAGTGGGCTGCGCGGATGGATGGGCGCGTTGGCGCTCGCGGTCCTGTGGGCGGCGATGCAGGCGAAGATCGTGGATCGCTGAGACGACGGGTGGCGGCGCCAGTCCTGTCGAGGCCCACTTCCTCACGGACGTGCGCCTGCTGGCGGTCATCCCCTTTGGCTGCGCGGTGAACCCCATCACCGGCACCAACTGGGAAGGCACCGGTGTGGCGCCGGATCTCAAGACCGCGGACACGCTCCGGCTCGACGACGGCCTGGACATGTTCCGCCTGCGTATCGAGAAGGACGCCTCCGGCAAGGTGACCGGGCTGACGGAGTTGTACGACGACGGCAGCAGCGAGAAGGTCCCGCGTACGGGAGGTTGAGCGGACCTCCACGCGGCCGGTCACGTTGCTGGCGGCCGTGACCTTCTTCTCGCTCACCAGGCCGGCGCGGGCCCATGCTCAGCGCATCAGCTGTGGAGAAGATGCCACCGACGGATGGATCAGGAATCGTCGTCGTCTTCGCCGAACACGTCGATGAGCCAGCGGGTGGACGGGTGCTCGGATTGCGTGATGAAATCTTCCGCCACCTCGCGCGCGTCCTTGAGGGAGTCCGTGTCCGCCGTGTGCCGGAGGGCGGGCGCCAGTTCCGGCCATTGCACGCCGCCCGCGGCGTACACGGAGGCCAGCCGCACCCACGGGTTGGGGTGCGCGAGCCCGTCCGTGAAAAAGCGCGCGTACACGGGATCGTACCGCGCCGGCGCGGCGTACGCGGCCAGGGTGATGGCCTCGATGCGGTCGTCCTCGTCGTCCGCGGCCTCCACGAGCGCGCGGATATCCGCGTCGTCGTAGATGGGGAGGGCGTCGCGCAGGCGGGACTCCAGCGCCGGCAGCCCGTCGCCCTGCAGGATCAGGAAGGGGACGTCGGGGGTATACAGGACCTCGTTTCCGTCCCGGATGTGCCAGTCCTCGATGTAGTGCACGCCCGCCGCGCCGTCCGCGGTGCGCCACGCCACCTGGAAGGGGATGTACTCGTAAGGGTCTTCCTTCTGCTCGCCCACTTCCGTCCACCCCTGCTCATTCGCGAACGTCCGCAGCTCGTCCAGGTCCACGTGCTCGCTGAGCACCAGCCGTCGCGCGGGCCGTTGTGTGCCGTCGGCCGCGGCGGGCGGAGCGGCGTCGGCCCCGTCCTTCCCGTCCACCGCGCCCCCGCCGGGAGCATCGGGGCGGCCGGTGTACACCGGGTCGGGCTTCTCGTTCGTGACGCCGTACAGCATGTAGGCTTTCAGCAGCCGGGCGGCGTTCGCGCGCACCTCGGCGTCAGGATCCGCCTGGGCCAGGCGCTCCAGCTCAGGGCGGAAGGCGGGCCACCCCACGTAGGAGAGGGCGAACACGGTCCCGGCGCGCACCCGCGCATCCGCGTGCCGCAACCCGGACAGCAGCAGCTCGAAAAAGCGCGGGTCGTGGCGTGAGGGCGCGGCCACGGCCGTCCGCCGCAGCGCGAGCTTTAGCTGGTCCGGCGAGCCGCCGGCACCCACCGCCCGCGCCGCCTCGTTGTAGCCGAAGACGGGGAGGGAGGCGCGTACGGCGTCCGCCAGCGCGCGCACCTGGGCGGGCGAGCCCTCCACCACCATGTACAGCACGGGCGGATCGTCGTAAAAGTGCACGGCGGCGCCGCCCTCGGCCGCCCACACCAGCTCGCGCGGGCCCTCCGCGTTGCCCGGAACGTCGTGCGTGAGCCGCCATCCCCGCGCCCGCGCCACCTCCCGCGCCTCTGTCTCGGACGCGCCTTCGCCCAGCGCGATCCGCTCCAAGCTGTCCTGCTCGCCCTGCGCCATGCGTCCTCGCGTTCGGGGGGGCCGCCGGGCCCCGACTCTAATTAGCTGATCTCGAAGTGCGCAACATCTATGTCCGGGGCTTCGTCCGGTGCGTTGAAGGCAGCGTATCTCCACGCGTCCAGTCACATGGGAGGCGCGAGCACTGGCAGAACCTGAATGGGAGCTGGCAGTTCCAGCTCGACCCGCAGAACAGCGGGGAGACGCACGCGCATGGGCGGGACACCACCGTGCTGTGCATGCGCAAGGCGCTCGTCTGAGCCTTCAGGCTCGGGGTGCCGTCAGCTCGTCGTCCAGCGGTTGGAGCGCTTCGAGGCCTCGTCCAGGGTGTGCGCCAGCATGAGCGCGGGGCCGGTGAAGTCCTCCAGCTCGTCCGCAGTGAAGGGCACCTTGCGCTGCTCCGCCTGGAGCCAGCCATTGCGGATGTGGAAGTCCCGGTAGTGGCTGGCCAGCTCGTACAGGTGCTGCTGGACGCCCTGGTGACGCAGCACCGAGGCCGCGGCGGACGAGAGGTTCTTCAAGTCGAAGTACTTGTCGAAGTCCGCGTCACCCAGCTGCGCGTCCTCCTGGCCGAAGAACCGGAGGATCTTGTCCCCGACGCCCTCGCGCTCCAGCGAGAAGTCGATGGGCAGCGCGCTCTCCACCGAGAGGTGGAGCACCGCCACCTTGTACCGGCTCTGGCCCGAGCCGCGGGACTGCGTCTCCACCGTGAGCGGATAGCCATCGTAGGAGCCTTCGATGCGGAGCCCGCGTGTCTGCATGCCGTGGCGCTGGGCGAACTCGGCCCAGGCGGCCCGCCGCGCCTTGTAGGCATTCCATCCAAAGTAGACAGCGGCGGCCAGCGCCATCACGATGGCAAATATGCCGAATGGAAAGGGCAGCTCATTCATGTCCGGGGCTCGTTTCAGAGACAAGGTTTGCTCTCCGCTTACTTTAATAGAGGGGGCCTTCCGCTCGTTGTGAGCGCCCTCTGAAGGGCTCCTCAGGGACAAAGGCGTGTGCTCGGCAACCCCGCGAGCAGTCAAGCTCCCTCAAGCGGCGGCAGAGCCGAAGCCGGAATAGGCAACAGCCTGGGAGGCTGGCCCCGGCGCGGGGCCCACCCCAGAACGCGGGGTGTTGAGGCTGCAGCAGCAGTGGCCTGTCTCCTGCCGCCTCCTCATTCTGCTTGGAAGCGGCGGCAATCAAACTCGCCGCTCGGAGCATCTGGCGAGAAGCACTTCGAGCATGTCGAGCAGGATGGGAGCGTGCCGGACGAAGTTGGAGACGACAGCACGGGTGGTGGAGAGAGCAAGGGGACTGGTGCTCTCGGTTGCGGCCGCCGCGTGACGAAGGCGGCTGGCGGTCTCCGTGTCGAGACGCAAGTCCCTGCGTGAGGAGTGCTTGGGATTGCTGGCACAGGCCGCAAGCAGGACACCGGCCACCCACAGGCATGTGGACTTCCAGAGGAGGTTCCAGCCTGGTCCGGTCAGGGCACGGTGACGTAGAAGTAGTTGATGCACATCTCGTCCTCGGTGCCCTCGCCCCAGGTGACGGTGCGGTTGGAGAAGTTGTCCCAGGTGCACGTGAGCTTGAGCGTGCTGCCGGCCGCCACCGGGATGGGCTGCTCGAAGAAGTAGAGCTGCTGCCAGTGGAAGTCCCAGCGAGGGATGTTCACGAAGCACTGTTGCGAGGTGCTGTTCTCCACGCGGATGCGCTTGCCCAGCGTGTGCATGTGCGGAAGCACGCCGTACACGCGGGTATTGGCCGTCACGTTCCGCGTCGCGGTGGCCGAGTAGTCCTGGGTGTTGGGCGGAATGGAGAACTGGCCCTGGGCCAGCGGCACGAAGCTGGCCAGGCTCTGCACCGGCTGCGCGGAGAACTGCAGCTTCGTCACGGTGCGGTCCGCCTGGGGCAGCCGCTGACTGATGTTGTAGTGGACCTGCATCACCACCACCTCGCTGGCCTTGAGCCGGATGCCGGTGTTCAC
>DASVVJ010001145.1:0-7849 GCA_036389955.1 Myxococcaceae bacterium | reverse complement strand
GTTGCTGCAGTACGCGGTGGGGGCTGCGCTGGGGCCGCTGGCGCTGTTCATGGACCTGTTCTCCCTGCAGCTCATGCCGGGCTTCGCCGCGTTCGCGCTCGCGTGCGCGGTCGACGGGTGGCCAGGGCTGTCGAGCGGCTGGCGCCGCCTGGTGTCCACCGGCGTGGGTGGAGCCCTGGGTTACGCGGGGCTCTCTTGGCTGCGCTCGCACCCGGGAGCGGCCAACTCCAACACGGTCCTGTCGCTCGAGCCGGTGAAGCGGAACCTGGATCTCATGTTGGACTCCTGCCTGCCGTGGATCCTGGGCTACGGGGTCTACGTGCCGGGCCACAACCTCTACCCGGATCGATGGGAGGCCCCCCTGCCCTTCGCCCTCTTCCAGAAGCTGGGGGCGGCGCTGCTGGTGCTGGGCATCATCGTGGGCGGGCTGGCGCTGTTCTTCCGGAAGCTGCCCTGGCGCGTGCGGCGGCTGGGCGGCCTGGGCGCGATGGTGAGCGGGGCGGCGCTGGGCGGGTTCCTCGTCTCGGGCATGCCCTCGGACATGTGGTCGGCGCGCTACCTGGCGCCGATTGTCTGGTTCGCTCCCTTCTCGATTGCCCCGGCCGTACTGCTGCTGGGTTCACGCCGGTTCATGGTGGCGATCGCGCCCTATCTCATCAGCGCCACGGTGGGCGGGTGGCTGAGCTACGGCCTCTTCGTGGATGGCCCATTGCCCCGGCTGGACCCGCGAGGCGTCGCCCGCGAGGAGCAGCAGGTGGCCCGGGTGCTCCGGCAGCGGGGCGTCACGGCGGCGATTGCGCAGTACTGGCTGTCCTACCGGCTGACGTTCCTCTTCCAGGAGAACCCCGTCGTCATCCCGCTGTACCCGGGAGAGGACCGCTACCACCCGTACCGGATCGCCTTCGACCAGGCGCCACGCGTGGCCTACATCTTCCACCCGTCCGAGCCGCGGGCGACTCCCGAGCCTCATGAGGCGATGCTGCGCCAGGTGGGGCTGCGCTACGAGCGGCTGATGGTGGCGGACTTCACGCTGCTCATCGTGGATCGCTGAACGTTCAGGCCCGGCCAGCGCCTTGCAAGGAACCCGGCGAGCTGCCGCCGAAGTCCTTGAATCCCCTATGCGTTTCCCAGACAGTGTGGCTCGGCGGCCACACTGCCCAGGCCCGAGGATCACGCTCCATGCCCGCATCCGTGCTCATCGTCGATGACGAGAAGAACATCCTGCTCACGCTGAGCCAGTCGCTGCAGTTGGCGGGCTATCGCACGGAGCTGGCCAGCTCGGGGCAGGTGGCGTTGGACGTGGTGAGCGCCAGGCCGGTGGACGCGGTCCTCATGGACGTGAAGATGCCGGACATGGACGGGCTGACGGCGCTGGCGCGGCTGCACGAGATGAAGCCGGAGCTGCCGGTCATCATGATGTCGGGCCACGGCACCATCGACACGGCGGTGAAGGCCACGCAGTTGGGAGCGCGGGACTTCCTGGAGAAGCCCATCGCGCGGGACCGGCTGCTGGTGGCGCTGCGCAACGCGCTCAAGCACCAGGCGGTCATCGAGGAGCTGCAGGAGCTGCGGGCGCAGATGAGCCGCTACGACATGGTGGGCTCGGGGCCGGCCATGCAGCGCATCTTCTCGCTCATCCAGCGCACGGCGCCTTCCGAGGGCCGGGTGTTGATCACGGGAGAGAACGGCACGGGCAAGGAGCTGATTGCGCGGGCGCTGCACCAGCACTCGCGGCGCAAGGGCGGCCCGTTCGTGAAGCTCAACTGCGCAGCGGTGCCGCAAGAACTCATCGAGAGCGAGCTGTTCGGCCACGAGAAGGGCGCCTTCACCGGAGCGGTGAGCGTGCGGCGCGGCAAGTTCGAGCTGGCGCACGAGGGCACGTTGTTCCTGGACGAGATTGGCGACATGCCGTCGGCGATGCAGGCCAAGCTGCTGCGCGTGCTGCAGGAGGGCGAGCTGGAGCGCGTGGGCGGGGCGGAGACGATCAAGGTGGACGTGCGCGTCATCGCCGCGACGAACAAGAACCTGGAGAAGGAGATCGCGAGCGGGCACTTCCGCGAGGACCTCTACTACCGCATCAACGTGGTGCAGATTCACTCGCCGCCGCTGCGCGAGCGGCGCGAGGACCTGCCGGATCTGATCGACACGTTCCTTCAGGAGGCGTGCGTGCGAAATGGGCGCAAGCCGCTGAAGCTGTCACCGGAGGCGCTCTCGGTGATGGCCTCCTACGACTACCCGGGCAACGTGCGCGAGCTGCGCAACCTGGTGGAGCGCCTGGCCATCCTCTGCGAGGGCCCGGTCGTCTCCGGCCACGAGGCGCTCGAGTTGCTGCCCCGGGGCCGAGGCCTGGTGGCGCCACCGCCCGTCAGCATCGCGCCTGCCGCCCTTCCCGTGCCCTTGCCAGCCGTGGCTGCACCGTTGCCCACAGTCGAGCCGTCGTCCGTGCCCAGCCCGCCGCGCGCCGCGGAGCCACCAGCCCCCGCGGGCTTCCGGCCACGTGTGGATCGCACCTTCCGCGAGCAGGTGGAGGACGCCGAGCGGGAGATCATCATCCACACGCTCGCGTACACGCAGGACAACGTCACTGAGGCGGCACGTCTGCTGGATCTGGAGCGAGGCCACTTCTACAAGAAGATGAAGGCGCTCGGCCTGCGGCGTGGACCGTCTGGCGAGCCAAGCACCTGACTCTCCCGGGAAGACAATGCCAGCCCGCTTCGCGATAGAGCGCACTAAGACTTAGCGGCGATGGCCCGCCGTGCCTTCCCCTGAGGGGCGCTCAGGTCCGCTGCATCCTGAGGCGGCGGCGCCGCAGACGCAGGATGCGCTCCAGCTTCTTGCGGGGCCCCTTTGGCCACTCCTCCAGCGGCGGCACAGGAGGAATCACCAAGGGGTCTTTCATATCCCACTCCCCATAATGCCAGAGCGTCCACGCGCCCATGAGGAGCATCTCATCCGATGCCGTGTCCTCGCTCACTGGAGCCTCCACCACGGCCGTGAATGGAGCGCCTCGAACCAGAGCGCCCCCGTGTCGTCAAACGCCTTGCCCATCACACCCTTGCCGTATGCCACGCCGACGCACTCCCGCAACGAGGCGGCATGTGTCATATCACTGAGCGTCCCCAACCCGCTACGTTGGGCTTTGGGTACCAACTCACGGATGGTGAGCAGGCAGAGGTCCTGCATTCGTAGCGCGAGACAGGCCCGCTGCTGGCGGGAGAGTCCTTCGATAATGCGAGTCTTCCGGGCCTCACGGGCTGCGTCCTCCAACGAGCGCGCGCACATGGCAGCGTGAAAGCGGGTCGTTGCGTCCATCTCAGCCGGCACGGGCAACTCGATCCCGTAGAGCACCGGCGCAGCCGCTGTCTCAGCAGAGTTGCTCGCCCTCGGCCTGTCCGCGCTCCACAGACCTGGCTCCTTGGTGGGCGGCAGCACCCGCTGGTTGGGCGAGCGCGGCGGTGGCTGTGTGAATGAGCCTGGCTGACCCACCACGGGTGCCCCAACACCGGGACGGACGGGAGCCGGTGGAGGCCGAGCCGTCGTTGTACCCCGGTGGTACTCGGAACCCGCAGGCGAGGCGCACGCGAGGAAGACGAGAGGTAACAGCCGGGAGAGGTTCATGGGGCAACGGTACCAGTGCCTCCGGGCGGCTCTCTCCCCCCCCGGGACGACGACGAGGCCTGGGCCCCGTCAGCGGATGGCCCATGTGCTCGCCGTGTGCTCACCGAGAACCACCGGAACGTCAGAGCGAGCAACTGTGAGCCTGCCCCGATTTTGTGGACACCTCTGATGAGTCGAAACACGAGAGGATGTGTCCATGGAACGCAGGAAGAGGCGGAGCTTCACGGAGGAGTTCAAGGCAGAGGCGGTCCGGTTGGCTCGGGAGGGGACGAAGTCACTGCCCCAACTGGCCAAGGACCTGGACCTGACCGAGTCGGCGCTGCGCCAGTGGGTGCACCAGGCCGACCAGGCCGAGGGCAAGGGAGCAGCCGGCGCGCTTGGGCAGCAGGAGCGTGAGGAGCTGGTGCGGCTGAGGCGGGAGAACCGGCAGCTGCTGATGGAGCGTGACTTCCTAAAAAAAGCAGCGGCCTTCTTCGCCAAGGAGGGCTCGAAGTGAGGTTCGAGTTCATCCAGGCGCAGAAGGCCCACTTCCCGGTGGAGTTCATGTGCGAGCAGCTGGAGGTGTCGCGCTCGGGCTTCTACGCCTGGGCAGAGCGCCCGGAGTCGGCGCGCCAGCAACAGGACAAGCAGCTGGCCGAGGAAGTGGCCCAGGCGCACCGTGAGAGCCGGGGCACCTACGGCAGCCCCCGGGTGCATGCCGAGCTCAAGGCCCGGGGGCGCAAGGTGAGCCGCAAGCGGGTGGCCCGCCTCATGGGAGCGCAGCAGTTGGAGGCTCGCCGCAAGCGCCGCACCGTGCGCACCACCGACTCGAACCACAAAAACCCGGTGGCTCCCAACGTGCTGGAGCGCGACTTCTCCCCCGGCCAGCCCAACAGCACCTGGGCCACGGACATCACCTACGTGTGGACAGGCGAAGGCTGGTTGTACCTGGCCGTGGTGCTCGACTTGTTCTCCCGCAGGGTGGTCGTCTGGTCCATGAGCGAGCATATCGACACAAAGCTGGTGCTCGGAGCCCTGGAGATGGCTTTGGAGGGTAGACAACCGCCCCAGGGGCTCATCCACCACTCGGATCGCGGCAGCCAGTACGCCAGCGCCGAGTACCGGCAGGCCCTGGCCTCACGCGGCATCCAATGCAGCATGTCCAGGAAGGGCAACTGCTGGGACAACGCCGTGGTGGAGAGCTTCTTCAGCAGCCTGAAGCAGGAACTCGTCTACACCACTACCTTCGACACCCGGCACCAAGCCCGCTCGGCGCTCTTCGAGTACATCGAGGTCTTCTACAACCGACGAAGGCGGCACTCGAGCTTGGGCTACTTGAGTCCTTTGGACTATGAGCGGGCCACACTACCTGATAGGTTGGCAGCATAACCCCTGTGTCCACTAAATCGGGGCAAGCCCACTCACGAACGGCTACGCCTACGACGCGACGCCGTATCCGGCCCGCCTGGCCTCTGTGGCCCGCGTCAACGTCGTCAACTTCGGCATCAACGGGGACCGGCTCGCCACCATCATCTCGAGGTGGAGGAGCTACGCGAAGATGTTCCCCTACCGTGTGCTGGTGGCCGAGGGCGGCACGAACGACCTGGCCTTCGACGCTGCAGACGGGAACGCTCTCTGGTCCACCTTCGAGGCATGGATCGAAGAGGCTCAGGCTGCCGGCTTCCTCGCGCTCTGACGTTGCCTGGACCAGCGATATGGAGGCCGAGCGGCTCGACTTCAACGCTGCCGCCCAGGCGTACAAGTCCACCAATCCCGATCTGCTGATGATCGAGGCCGACGTTCTGCTGGGCAACGGAGGGGAACCCGTAGAACTGAATCCGCTCTACCGATGCGAGGACGAGCTGCACCTCTGCGCCACGGGGATGCAGGTACTGGCCGAGGCGATAGCCGACCTCATTGACTGACGCGGGGTTTGCGTTTCGTCGTCGGCCTCTTCCGTCGAGCTGACTTCGCGCGGGCCTTCTTGGGGCGGCTCTCCGGGGCCTCCTTTGCAAGGAAGCCTGCGTCGATGATTCCGCGTCCGAACGTGCGGATCAGCCAGCGATTGATTGCCTCCAGCTTCTTCTCTGGGGGGACATTCGCCAGTGCCCTCTTATATGAGGCGTCAACACGCGCTTTAAGGTCTTCTAGCTGCGCCTCGTTTTGCGCTTTCTGCTCAGCAGCAGTCATCCTCGGAATGCGCATCTTCACTCCGGCTCTCCGTATGTCACGCCGAGGGCCACGCGCAGCGCCGTGCGGAGACGAGCCTGCGAGGGCGTGAGGCGCCCGTCCTTGCATGCCTCTTCGGTGAAGGCAAGGGCGCTGCGCGCGAGCGCCTCCCGCTCCTTGCTTCTCCACGGAAGCAGCCCTCCATCCGCTTTCAGGTTCGCCTCGCTTTGCAGGATTGTCGCCACGCAGTCGTGGAACATCCAGGCCACCACGCAACGCCTCTCAGCGGGCTTCAGCGCGGCCACCTTCTCCGCGAGCCCTGTCCCAGGCAGCACCTCCCCGGTCCACATCAACACGCAGACGCCTGCGAGGCCCGCCGCAGCTGGCGTGGCATCCGCCTCGTGACCTGGCAGCAGCACGCCGAAGAGTTCCGTCACCCGAGGCACCTGCGGCCGGCTGGCGCGCGGCTCATCGCCAGCCCAGAGGCCCGGCTCGTTGCTGGGCGGCAGCACCCGGGTGTTGGGAGAGCGGGGCGGCGGCTGTGTGAATAAGCCCGGCTGGCCCACCACGGGTGCCCCAACACCGGGACGGGCGGGGGCTGGGGGAGGAGGAGCCGTCGTTGTGCCCCGGTGGTACTCGGAACCCGCAGACGAGGCGCAGGCGAGGAAGACGAGAGGTAACAGCCGGGAGAGGTTCATGGGGCGACGGTACCAGTGCTTCCGGCCGGCTCTCTACGCCCCGAGACGACGACGGGGCCAGGGCGTCCCTTCGGCGGATGGCCCGTGTGCTCGCGGTGTGCCCACCGGAAAACACCGGCACGTCAGAGAGAACAACTGCATGAAGTCTCGTGCGCACGCATGTCCCCGCAGACACACGAGAAGCAACAGCGCTGAAGAAGGTTAAGCGCCCAGGCTTCTACAAGAAGATGAAGGCGCTGGGGCTGCGGCGCGGCCCATCAGGAGAGCCAAGCACCTGACTCTTAGCCTTTTCAGTTCCATGTCCTCGCCAATGTAGACCGCCTCGATCACCGTGGGGCTTGAGTGCCCAGGAGCCGCTGCACGGCGGTGAGATCGTTTATGGCCCGCAGAACCTGGGTGCCGAACGTCTTCCTCAAGTCATGGAAGACGAAGCCCGTCGGGAGGGTGATTCCGGCCCGCTTCGCGATGGAGCGCACCAGCTTGGCCGTGTGCAAACTTTCGTTGCGCATGCCCAGTAGAGCGCGACGTTAAGGTGTGGGTTGTCTTGATTGAACTCAATCCTGGGGAAACGCCGAACGCCTGGCAGTCCTTGCGTATGACCTTGCTGATGCATTGCAGAAACAGATCGCCTCCAGGCAGGAAGCCTCTGACGTCACGATGTCAGAGGCGAATGCCGAAACAGCACTGCTCGGCCTGCTACGCTCGACGGGGAACAACCCAGGCCCAGGGTTGGTAGTTCGAGCATGCGATCTCGCAGAGGCGCTGGCGAAAGAGCACCAGCGCCGGTTACCCTTCGTCTTCGGCTGAGCTGGTGTCCGCGCCGCTGTGCGGTCCGGGGTAGGCTCGAACACCGCCATGCCCCTTCTCCTTCTCCTCCTCCTGGTACTTGCTGGCTGCGCTGCGCCACAAGGGCGCGAGTTGCACCGCGGCACCACCGTGGCACCACCGCCTCCCCCTCCCGTCCGCCCTGGCCACGGAGCTCCCGTGGTGGGCCAGCCCGGACAGCGGGCCGGAGCGGTACCCTGGAGCCCGCACCAGCGCGAGCTGCCACCCACCAAGGAGCCGGGCCTCTGGGCGGGAGATCAGCCTCGGGCAGCCCGGAAGCAGGAGCCCGCCCCGCCCGAGCTCTTCGGGGTGCTGCTGCCCGGCATACCCGTCTCCGAGGACAAGGTGGAGGCTGGCTTCGCGTTCACCTGCGTCGGCTTCTGGAGCGAGGCGCTTCCTCTTACGGGGCTCAGCGCCAAGGTGAACGCGCTGAGCCCTCAGGCCAAGCGCTGCATGGTCGCGCACATGAATCGTGCATGCGTCCGCGTCATCGATCAGATGGATGCCAACGAGAGCAAGGCCGGGTTGGTGACGCTCTTCGTGAGGCGGAACCTGGAGGC
>DASVVJ010001144.1:0-7875 GCA_036389955.1 Myxococcaceae bacterium | reverse complement strand
CCAGCATGACCGGCGGAGGTGACACCTTCCCGGAGCCCTTCCGCACCGTCAATCACCCGAAGTTGAACCCAGGACACTCCCTCGGCGCCACCACGGACGCGCTGCTAAAGTGGATCCGACTCGTCCCGCTTCATCTCCCTTCCCCCAGGAGCCCGCGATGACCGCCACCTCGAAGCCCGCTTCACTGTGGATCAGCCGCCCGCGCCCCCGGACGAAGCAGCTGAAGGCCACCTCCTCGCTGCAGGTGGTATTCGACCGCGAGCCCCAGGACTCCCCCGAGTCTCTCACCTCCCTGGCGGCCCAGCCCTCCGCGCGCGTCGCCGAGTTCCTCGCGCCCCAGCGCATCGGCGGTGGCCAGGGGTTCGACGTGGCGGTGCTGGAGCAGGCCTCGGGCCGCACCGTCGCCTTCGCCACCGTGCTGCGTGCCCAGGGCAGCGAGTTCCAACACCGCACCCGCCTGCCCGCCTCGGCCCTGGAGAGCGCCGCCTGGCTCACCCGCGTGCACGTGGCCCCGGATGCTCCGGCCGGCACCTCGAGCGTGCTGCTGTACTCCGCCCTGCGCCAGGCTCGCGGCTGGGGCAGCACCACCGCCGCCTTCCTCATGGCGGATGATCAGACGCCCACCGCCATGCGCTATGGCATCTCTCCGTTGACCGCCGTGCCCCGCCTGGATGTGCCCGGTACCGGCGCGTTCCGAGCCAAGGCTCAGCGCCTGGACCTGCTGCTGCACAAGAGCGCCGAGGAGGCCGCCGCCGCCGGACAGACGCTGGAGCCCTCGTTCCTGGTGACGGAGATCCGCGAGACCATCGAGACGCTCTTCCTGGACCGGATGCAGCAGACGCGCTTCTTCCAGACGGTGGAGGCCGGCACCCTCACCCGCGAGCAGTACGTGTACATGCTCACCCAGCTTCACCAGTTCGTGCGCTACACCACGCGCCTGCTGGGCCGCTGCGTGGCGCTCTCCGAGGAGAGCCAGATGCGCAACCACTTCATCCACCACCTCACCGGCGAGATTAACCACGAGGTCATCATCGAGAAGGACCTCGAGTACCTGGGCGAGGATGCGCAGTACGTGAAGCACGCCGCGCAGCCCAACCTGGCCACCCGCCAGTTCATGGCCACGCAGGAGAGCGCCATTGGCTTCTACTCGGACCCGGTGCTGATGCTGGCCGCGCCGCTGGCCGCCGAGGGCGTGAGCGGCCACCTGGACGGACGGGTGCTGGAGAAGATCCACGCGTTGATGGCCAGTTGGGGCGTGAAGGAGCCGAAGAAGGCGACGCACTTCATCAGCTCGCACATCGAGTTCGACGGCGGCGATGACGGGCACTGGCAGGGCAACCTGGCCATGCTGGCGCACTACCTGCGCAACGAGGCACAGCTTCGGCGCTTCCTGGCGCTGCTGCGGGTGAGCGTGGACGCGGTGCTGCGCCAGTACGACAGCTACGTGGGCGACGTGGAGCTGTGGAGTGCCCGGCCGGAGTAGCCATCCGTTCGAGGGGCAACAGCCTGCGCGGGGAGGGTTCTGCTGTCTTTCCCGCCTGGACCTGTTAAGGGACAATGCCTCCCTCTCGAATCGCGGAGGCAGTGGTGACGACGGGTTTCCGGATAGACCTGATTGATCGGGTGATATTCGCCCGCTGGGTCAGTCCGCCTACGAGAGAAGACGTCAACCAGTTGCTGCAGCAGGGCAAGGCGATGCGCGAGCGTCTGAACCGGCCGCTGCTCTACGTGGCGTCCATCGACTCGAAGGTGAAGATTCCCAACGCCGAGGAGCGCGCCAACCTCAACCACCTGCTGAGCGCGGGGCGCCCGCATGCCGAGGCGTGCCACATCGTCATCGAGGGCAATGATCTGCAGAACAGCCTGCAGCGGGTCATCATCTCGGGGATGCTGATCGTCACCCGGACGTATGACGACTTCCTCTCGGTGCACAAGACCATCGAGTCGGTGACGCCGGACCTGACGCGGCGCCTGGGCAAGGACGCAGCCCCCCTCATCCGCCTGGCGCGGGAGCGGGGGCTGGTGACTTGAAGAGGCTCAGGGCTTCTTGGTGAAGGACAGCGACGCGGAGTTGATGCAGTAGCGCAGCCCGGTGGGTTCGGGTCCGTCATTGAAGACGTGGCCCAGGTGGCCGCCGCAGCGCGAGCACACCACCTCGGTGCGCGTCATGAAGAAGCTCTTGTCCTCGTGCAGCGTCACCGCGTCCGGGGTAGCGGGCTGCCAGTAGCTGGGCCAGCCGGTGCCCGAGTCGAACTTGTGATCCGAGGCGAAGAGCGCCTGGCCGCACCCGGCGCAGTGGTACACGCCCGCCTCTTTACTGGCGTGGTACTTGCCGGTGAAGGCGCGCTCGGTGCCCTTCTCACGCAGGATGTGGAACTGCTGGGGGGTGAGTTGCTTCTTCCACTCCGCCTCGGTCTTGTTCACTTTGCCCTCCGTGCCCGCGGCCGGGGCTTTCTCCGAGCCAGCGGCCTTGGGAGTGGCCGCGAGCGCCACCAGGGGAAGAACGAGCAGGCCGGCCCACCACCACTTGTTTCGTCGGTTCATGCCTTGAGTACGTCCGAGCGGGGGTTTCGGTTACCGTGGGCCGGGGGGATGTCCTACACGGTATGAACTCACCGCTTTTCTACGTCAGCACCTCGGCCTTCAACCTGCTGGGCGCGGAGGCGTGGCTCGGGGGCCTGCAATTCATCAGCACGGTGGATGCCTTCGATGGCCAGCACCCGCGCATCTTCGTCCCCGAGGACGCGCAGGCGCAGGCCTTCGACAGCTTCGAGGCGGCCACGCACTACCTGCTCACGCATCCCGCGGTCGGTGAGCGCGTCCGCCAGGCCGGACCGGGGGGACGCGCGCTGTTCCTGATGTTTGACGAGCGCACGGAGGAGCTGGCTCGGCAGCTGGGCTTGACGGTGGGCTTTCCCCCGGCCCAGCTTCGCCACCGCCTGGGCAGCAAGGTCCACACTACCCAGCTGGGCGAGCAGGCCGGAGTGCCCTCCGTGCCCCACGTGCTGGCGCGGGTGCAGAGCTACGAAGGCCTGCGCCAGGTGGCTGGCGTCCTGGGCCCCGAGCTGGTGGTCCAGCTTCCGTTCGGTAACTCGGGGAAGACCACCTGGTTCATCTCGAGCGAGGAGGACTTCCTCCGCCACGCCGCGCTGATCGCCGCGGAGCCCGTGGTGAAGATCATGCGGCGCATCCGCTGCCGGCAGGCGACGATCGAGGCCTGCGTCACCCGGCAGGGCACCCTGGTGGGGCCACTGATGACGGAGCTGGTGGGCTTCCCGGAGCTGACGTCCCGCCGGGGCGGCTGGTGTGGCAACGAGGTGTTCCCCGTCAGCGCCTCGTCCGTGCTCTCCGCGCAGCTTCGGCGCCAGGCGCTCCAGGCCACCCGGGCCCTGGGCGAGCGGCTGCGGCGGGAGGGGTACTGGGGCTACTTCGGCCTGGACTTCCTGATCGACGAGGACACGGGGGCGCTGTACCTCGGAGAGCTGAACCCGCGCATCACCGGCGCCACGCTGCTGACGAGCCTGGTGGCCCGGAGGCGGGGCGAAGTGCCACTGCTGCACTTCCACCTGCTCGAGGGGCTGGGAGAGGCGCCCGCGCTCGACGTGGAGGGCTTCAACGCGTCGTGGGTCGAGCCCGAGGGGTTCACGGGCTTCAGCCAGCTCATCCTGGAGCACACGGCGAGCACCTCCGCCGTCGTGAGCCAGACGGTGCCCAGCGGCATCTGGCGTATGGAGCCCGATGGCTCGGTGCATTTCGTGCGCCGCGAGTTCCAACCCGAGGCCCTCGCGGGTGAGGACGAGGCCTTCTTCTTTCGAACGGTCCATAAGGGCGAGACGCTCTCCGAGGGAACAGTCCTGGGCCGGCTGGTGGTGCGCGGCCGGCTGATGACGGACGGCTACCAGTTGAACAGCCGCGCCCAGGCCTGGATCCGCGGGCTTCGGGCCCGCTTCACGCCGTGAGAACGACGCTCCCCTCCTATCTTCCCGGGAGCTGATTTTTCCCGGGTCCACTGGCCCTACTGCGGCTTGGGCACGCGGTCATCGTTCTGACGGGCGATCATCCAACCCGGGTACTCGGGCGGCAGCGCGGAGGCGGTGTTCAGCGTGGCGAGCTGCTCGGGGGTGAGCTTGAGCGAGGGCGCGGCGAGGTTGTCCTCGAGCTGCTCGGGCGTCTTGGCGCCGATGATGAGCGTCGTCACGTGCGGCTGGTGCAGCAGCCACGCCAGGGCCACCCGCGCCACGGAGACACCATGCGCCTGGGCGACGCCGTCCATCACGTCGATGATGTTGTAGGCGCGCTCCTTGTCCACCGGTGGGAAGTCGAAGGCGGCGCGGCGGGCGCCCTCGGGCCCCTGGCTGTTGCGGCGGAACTTGCCGCTGAGGAAGCCGCCGGCCAGTGGGCTCCACACCATGAGCCCCATCTGCTGGTCCTTCATCAACGGCACCAGCTCGCGCTCCAGGTCGCGCCCGGCGATGGAGTAGTAGGCCTGCAGCGTCTCGAAGCGCGAGAGGTGGCGATGCTCGCTGAGGCCCAGCGCCTTCATCAGCTGCCAGGCCGCCAGGTTCGACGCGCCCAGGTAGCGGACCTTGCCCTGGCGCACCAGGTCGTCCAGCGCGCGCAGCGTCTCGTCCAGCGGCGTGACGATGTCGTAACCGTGAATCTGGTACAGGTCGATGTAGTCGGTGCCCAGGCGGCTCAGGCTGGCGTGCACAGAGTCCATGATGTGGCCGCGCGACAGGCCCACGTCATTGACGCCCGGGCCGGTGCGGCCGCGCACCTTGGTGGCGAGGACGACGTCCTTGCGGCGGGTACCCAGCGCCTTGCCGAGTAGCTGCTCGGAGACACCGTTGGAGTACACGTCCGCGGTGTCGAAGAAGTTGATGCCTGCATCCAGGCTGCGGGCCACCAGCTTGTCGGCCTCGGACTGGCCCTGGGTGCCCACCACCTTCCAGAAGCCCTCGCCGCCGAACGTCATCGCTCCGAAGCACAGCTCCGACACATACAGGCCCGTGCGGCCCAGCATCCGGTAGTTCATGTGTGTCTCCGCCTCGCGTGAAAAGAGAGGTGTGACTTAGCGCGGTAGCACTCGTGGCGCAGGAGTCTTTGTGCATCGGCTAGGCTGTGGCCCGTGCGCTTTGCCGGGTGGGACCTGAGCGATCCGTTCTCCCGCCGCCCACGGCCGGTGGATGTGGCCGTGGTGGAGGCGCGCGGCAGGGTGCGCTTCGACGAGCGGCGTTGGCCCCCGTTGGACCGGAGCGGCAAGCTCGATGAAGAGGCGCTGGCCGCCGCGTTCCCCGTGGCTGCAGAGGAAGTAGTGGTGGTGGATGGGCCGCAGGCGCTCGCCAGGCCCGGGGCCCTGGTGCGCGAGTCGGAGCGGTTGCTGCGAGCCCCCGGGCGGACACCGGATGTGCTGCCGGTGCCGGGCAAGCCCTTCTGTGGCTTCGTGCGCGGCAGCGTCCTGCTCTTCGCGGCCCTGCGAAGCCTTGGGCGGCTGACGCTGCTGGATGTGGACGTGGCCGAGGTGGGCCATGCCCGGCTGTTCGAAGCCTTCCCCGGAGCCACGTGGCGCCGGCTGAGTGGGGGCAAGTTGGGGAAAAAGGACTCACCGGAAGGCCGCGCCCAGCGCCGGGAGTTGCTTGAGGCGGCGGGGCTGACGTTTCCTCCCGGAGTGCTGCCCACGCATGATCAGCTCGACGCGGCGCTGTGCGCGTGGCTGGGCTGGCTCACGCGCTCCTCGCCCCAGCGCATCCACGCCGTGGGCACACCGCTCTGGGTGGACTCAGCAGGCTGGCTGCGCGAGGGGCGCATCCTGGATCTGCGCGCGGTGTAGCGCCTTCACCTGTGTGCTTCAGCGCACCTCGTTCTCGTGGTGTCCGTGCCCCGGTCCGCCGAAGGTGCCCGGCCACGGCGCCCGGGCCGGCTGCAGCCCCCGGAGCGGAATGCGCTGGAAGCGCGAGCGGCTGTAGGCGAACGGTGGATCACACTCTCCACACGTGTTCGCCCCATCCATCACCACCAGGCTCTCCGGGCCCAGCTCGAACAGCTGCGGCTGGCTGCGCGGCGTGTACCCCAGCGGGCATCGGTAGGCCTCCGAGCCGTCGCTCATCCTCACCCCGAGCAGCGTGGGCGTGTTGCCTTCCGCGATGAAGGTGACAGCCAGTGTCTCCGCCGGGCCCGTTCCATCCGGCTCCGTGTCCGCCAGCCGCATCTCCTTCGTGGCGAAGCTCTGCCCCGACGGCAACTGGTACGTCCACGCTGGCGCGAGCCCTGGCACCGTGAAGCCGCGCAGCTCCGTGGAGATGACGGGAGTCGCATCCGGGTTCACCGAGGTGCCCGCGGGGCTCGGCACCATCCGCTCCCGTGTCGCCACCGCCCGGCCCAGCACGGGCAGCGTGCCCACCTCCGTGCCATCCTGCGTGCGCAGGGCCGTGCTGGCGTTCTCGGGCAGCAGCAGCCCTCGCACCGTGCCCAGCTCGCCGCCGTTCATGGGCAGCGTGCGCCGCCACAGCTCCACGCCGTCCGGCGAGTACGCCATCATCAGCGTGGGCGCGCCCGGCATCAGCGGCGCTCCCGAGTTCACCGTCTGCGAGAAGGCCAGGTACAGGTTGCCCCGCGTGTCCGAGGCCAGGCCGAACGGGTGCGGGTGGTTGCACTCGGCCAACAGCGGATCAATCAACTGCGTGGACGACACCAGCCCGCCCTTCGCGTTGAGCACCACCAGGTAATACAGCCGGCACAGCGTCGCGTTGTCCGCGTTGGCCGGGTAGGCCTCGAAGAGCGCCGCCAGCCGGTCCGGCGCCATCACCGCCAGCCGCGCCATGAAAATGGTCGAGGCCTGCTGCGCGATGTCCGGCCGCGCGTCCGCCAGGGTGAAGGTCCACCGCACCCCGCCCGTGGCCTTCTCCAGCAGCGACACCTTGCCCTGCTGCGGCAGGTCCATGCACAGCAGCCGGTCATTCCACAGCATGCAGCGCCGCGCCGTGGCCCGCGCTTCCACCTGCGTGGTGCCCGCCGCGTTCATTACCGGGTTGGCGAAGAACCCCGCCAGCGTCACGTTCCCGTCGGACCACACCATCAGGTCATGCAGCTCGCGCCCGGCGAGCATCGAGTCGAACGTCCAGTCCGGGTTCAGCACCGTGGGCGGCGGGCGCTCGCACACCGAGCCCTGGCAGCGGCCTTCTTCCTGGCACGGCGTGGCCCGCGCGCAGATGAAGTTGTCCGGCAGGTTGCGCTCCACGCACGCCCCGTCCACGCACACGTCCGCTTGATCACACCCACGCCGGGGACCACAGAACGTGCCATCCGGCGCCGGTGCCAGCCCACAGCCCGTGGCCGGATCACACACGCCCATCTGGCACACGCCATCTCCCGGGCACGGTGGCGCCGGCACCGAGCCACAGCCATCCAGCGGGTTGCACACGTCCGTGGTGCAGGCATTGCCGTCGTCACACACCCGCTCGCGCCCCTTGCACGCGCCCGCCGTGCAGGTGGCATCCATCAAGCACTCGTTGCCCGGGTCGCACGCCGTCCCGTCCGCCAGCGGCGTCTCCACGCACCGGCGCAGCCGGAGGTCGAAGGTGGAGCTGTAGCAGGACACCGGCGTGGGGCAGGTGGGAATGCCCAACCCCTCACCCGTCAGCGTCAGCACCACCACACCGCCGCTGGGCGAGGTACCCGTGAGGGTCGCCGTGTACGTGCCCGGCTCGGTGGGCGCGAACCGCACGCGCACCTCCGCCTCGGCCGAGGTGCCCAGCCGATCGGGCAGGCCCTCCACCGTGAAGGGTGCCTCCACGGGTGACCACACGACGTCCAGCGACGCACGGCCCGCGTTGAAGGCCCGCACCGTCTTCACCTCGGTGAGGCCTACGTACGTGG
>DASVVJ010001143.1:0-17157 GCA_036389955.1 Myxococcaceae bacterium | reverse complement strand
GTTCTCGTTCAGCTTGTCGAACTGATCGGCGCGCACCGTCACCGTGAACTTCCCGGACTCCAGATCCAGCAGGATCTGGGACAGCTGCGTGGGCAGATCCGTCGCCAGCGACTGGAACCTGAGCAGCGTGCGCATCAGCCCGCCCTGTAGCTGGCTCGGATCGTACCGGCCCGCCAGCAGCTCCTTCGCGTACGGCAGCGCCATCTCCAGGATGTTCATCTCCGGGTACAGGCTGCGCAGCATGCCCTCGGTCGACACCGACGCCCGGCTCAGCAGCGCGTACTCCTTCGGAATCCGGATCCGGTACTTCACCGCCAGGTCCAGCAGATCCCTCAGCAGCGTGCGCGCGTCCACCTGGCCCAGCGTCGTCGGCAAGTGCTGGCCCAGAATGGTCTCGATGTCGTTGCGGAAGCCCACCAGGTTGGCGCGCGCATCCGGTACGCCCATGCGGTAGACGATGCGCGCCACCGAGTCGCTGTCCTTCAGCGCCACCGCCAGGCACAGCATCACCAGCGTCTCCTGCATCGGCTTCGTCAGCCGGCCCACCACCCCGAAGTCCAGCAGCGCCAGCCGGTTGCCCTCCAGCAGCAGCACGTTGCCCGGGTGCGGATCTCCGTGGAACAGCCCGTCGTCGAACAGCTGCCGGAAGCTCGCCTCCACGATGGTCCGGGCCACGGCCTTCCGGTCCTCGTCCGACAGCTTTGACGGGTTGATCTTCACTCCCCGGATGAACTCGAGCGTCAGCACCTTGCGGCTCGACAGCTCGTCGTACACCCGCGGGATCTTCATGTACGGCCGTTCCGTGTGGTTCGCCAGGAACGCGCGGATATTCGATGCCTCGTTGATGAAGTCCAGCTCCTCGTGGATCGCCTTGTCGAACTCGTCGACGATCCCCGTGGGCGTGTACACCCCCGTCTCCTCGATCACCGCCTCGAGCAGCCGCGCCAGCGAGCGCAGCACCGCCAGATCCGACTCGATTCGATCCGAGATCTCCGGACGCTGCACCTTCACCACCACCTCGTCGCCCGACAGCGTCACCGCGCGGTGCACCTGCGCGATCGAGGCCGCCGCCAGCGGGGTGGGATCGATGTGCGCGAACAGATCCTGCACCTCCTTGCCCAGCGAGTCGCGGATCTGCGCGTGCACCTGTGCCAGCGGAATGGGCTCCACCTGGTCCTGCAGCGTGGCCAGCTCCTCCACGAACTCGCCGGGCAACAGGTCCGCGCGCGTGGAGAGAATCTGCCCCAGCTTCACGAAGGTGGGGCCCAGCTCGTTGAGCAGCATCCGGAAGCGCCGCGCCGTGGACGCGCGCTGCGTCTCCGCGGACACCTCCACCTTCTCTTTGCGGCCCAGCATCCGCCACAGCCCGGCCCGCTCCGTCAGGTCGGCGAAGCCGTGCTTCGCCGCGATGACGGCGATCTGTCGCACCCGGTTGAGGTCCTGGAGAATCACGCGCCCGGCACCTTCCCACGGCCAGGGGGCTCCCGCAAACCGCCAGTGGGCTCGCGCGCGAGCCTCAATCTCCTAAACGCTCAAATCTCGGCACCGCCTGGCCGTTGACCATCACCTTCTCGAAGAACATGGCCCTGGGCCGGACCCACAGGCCGTGCTCCCCATAGAGCGCCCGGTAGACGACCAGCTCCTCCTCCGTCTCGCTGTGCCGGGCCAGCCCGATGACCTGGTACAGGTTGCCCTTGTAGTGCCGGTACCTGCCTGCGACCTCGTCTGCCATGTTTGCTCTCCAACCAGTGCCTACGCGGGCTGGGCCTCGGCCTTGGGCGCCGGGCCGAAGCGCAGCAGCAGGTAGCCCACCACCGCCGACAGCAGCGAGCCAAGGAGGATGCCCAGCTTGGCCTCCGTGAGCAGCTCCGGCTCCGAGGCGAACGCCAGCGTCGCCACGAAGAGCGCCACCGTGAAGCCGATGCCCGCCACCACCGCCACCCCGTGCACCTGCGAGGCCCTTGCCCCTCCAGGCATGGGCGACACGTTCGCCTTCACCGCCACCCAGGTGAACAGGAAGATGCCCAGCTGCTTGCCCACGAACAGGCCCACCATGATGCCCAGCGGCAGCGGCTTCGTCAGATCCGCCAGGGACATGCCCTCCAGCGAGATGCCCGAGTTGGCCAGCGCGAACAGCGGCACAATCCCGTACGCCACGTAGCCGTGCCACAGGTGCACGAAGCGGTTCAGCGGCGGCTCGATGTCCTCCAGTTGTTCCTCGATGTGCAGGATCTGCGCGCTGCGCACCGCCTCGTCCTCGGGCTCCCCAAGCAGTCGGCCAAGGTACTCCTTCAGCTCGGTGAGCACGTCCTTGCCCCGCCGCGTGGGCCGGGCCGGGATGAACATGCCCAGCACCACACCCGACAGCGTCGCGTGCACGCCGCCGTGGTGCATCGAGTGCCAGAGGGCCGCGCCCAGCAGCAGGTACACCATGCCGTTGCGCACGTAGAAGCGGTTGCACACCGCCATCGCCACCACCACGCCCCCCGCGATCAGCAGCCAGTCCGCGTGGATGCCCGAGCCGTAGAAGAAGGCGATCACCAGAATGCCGCCAATGTCGTCGAAGATCGCCAGCGCCGTGAGGAACACCACCAGCGCGTGCGACACCCGGCCCTTGAGCAGCGTCAGGCACCCGATGGCGAACGCGATGTCCGTGGCCATAGGGATGGCCCAGCCTTTTGCCGAGGGGGTGCCCGCGTTGAAGATCATGTAGAGCCCCGCCGGCACCACCATGCCGCCCAGCGCCGCGATCAGCGGCAGCATGGCCCGAGCGGGCGTGCGCAGCTCTCCGGCGGACAGCTCGCGCTTGATCTCCATGCCCACCAGGAAGAAGAACAGCGTCATCAGCCCGTCATTGACGAGCTCCCGGAAGGTGAAGGCCCCCCGTGCTCCGGCAGCCTCCAGCGCCAGCGGCATGTCGAACAGGCCCGTATAGCTGGCGGCCCATGCGGAGTTGGCCCACACCATGGCCACCACCGCGCACAGCGCCAGGAGAATGCCGCTGCTGGCCTCCAGCCGGAAGAAGGCCTGCAGGGGGTAGAGGACGACCTTGAACAGCGAGGGCACGGGGGGTGGGGTACGGGGTTCCATGGCGGGCGCTAGGTTGCCCTCCGAGGCGCCGGGCGTGAACCGTTTTCGCTTGGAGGAACAACGATTGTCGGCGCGGTGTGTTACAGACCTGCCACAGGTGACGTAAGGGGTAGGACGCCCCGGCGTTGATCCAGGACGGTGGGCGTGAGAGAAGAGAGAGCCATGGGCGTGACGCAGGCGAAGACAGCCAAGGGAGCAGCCTCGGGGGCCGCTCCGGAATCCAACCTGGAGGGTATGGAGACGGGGACCGAGCCCATCGGGGCACGGGAGGGGGCGCGTGAGGTGGGTTCGCTCACCCCGATGATGCGCCAGTACCTGGAGACCAAGGCGCTCCACCCGGACACCATCCTCTTCTTCCGGCTGGGCGACTTCTACGAGATGTTCTTCGAGGACGCGGTGCGCGCCTCGGAGCTGCTGCAAATCACCCTCACCGCCCGCGCCAAGGGCAGTGAGAAGATCCCCATGTGCGGGGTGCCGTACCACTCGGCGCGGCGCTACATCGCGCGGCTCATCGAGCAGGGGCTCATGGTGGCCATCTGCGAGCCGATGGAGGAGGGTGGCAAGGGGCCCACCCTCGTCCGGCGCGAGGTGACGCGCATCATCACCCCCGGCATGGTGCTGGACGAGGAGGTGCTGGAGCCGCGCGCGGCCAACTTCCTCGCCGCCGTGCACTGGGGCGAGCGGGGCTTTGGCGCCGCGCTGCTGGAGGCCTCCACCGGTGAGTTCTTCACCGTCGAGGCCCCCAGCGCCCAGGAGCTGGTGGAGACGCTGGCCCGGGTGGAGCCTCGCGAGCTGCTGGTGCCCGAAGGGCAGAAGGGGGCTCCCGAGGTGGGCTTCCTGAGCGCGAGGCTGTCGAAGCCGCCTCCGGTGACAGAGTTGGAGAAGGCTGCCTTCGAGCCGGCCCGCGCGTCGGCCTACCTTCGGAACCACTTCGCGGTGGCCTCGCTGGAGGCCTTTGGACTGGCCGAGGCGCCGCTGGCCACCGGCGCGGCCGGCGCGGCCCTGCGCTACCTCAAGGACACCCAGAAGACGCCGGCTGCGCACGTGGACCGGCTCACCCGCTTGGAGCGCTCGGGCCATCTGCTGATGGACGAGTCCTCGCGGGCCAACCTGGAGGTGCTCAAGACGCTGCGGGACGGGGCGCGCAAGGGCAGTCTGCTGGGCGTGCTGGATCGTACCGCCACCAGCATGGGCGGCCGCAAGCTGGCCCGGTGGCTGGCCTCTCCGCTGTGCGCCCTGCCGGAGATCCACGCCCGGCTGGACGCGGTGGAGGAGCTGGCCGGGCGCAGCGTCTGGCGCGAGGAGCTGACCACGCTCCTTAAAGAGGTGGCGGACCTGGAACGGCTGTGCGGCCGGCTCTCGCTGGGCGCTGGCAACGCGCGGGACTTGCGTGCCCTGGGGGCCTCGCTGGCGCAGCTTCCCAAGCTGGGCGCGGCGCTGTCCCGGTGCTCGGCCCTGCTGCTGCGCACGCTGGCGGGGCCGCTGGGCAGCCTGCCGGAGCTGGCGGAACTCTTGATGCGGGCGGTGGTGGACGAGCCGCCGGTGACGCTCAAGGAGGGCGGCCTGTTCCGCCAGGGCTTCCACGCGGAGCTGGACACGCTGGTGGAGCTGTCCACCTCGGGCAAGGACTACCTGCTGAAGCTCGAGACGCGGGAGCGCGAGCGCACGAAGATCAGCTCGCTGAAGATCCGCTACAACAAGGTGTTCGGGTACTACATCGAGGTGACGAACAGCAACAAGCACCTGGTGCCCGCGGACTACATCCGCAAGCAGACCACGGTGGGCGCCGAGCGCTACATCACCCCCGAGCTCAAGGAGTACGAGGAGAAGGTGCTCACCGCGGAGGAGAAGCGGTGCGCCCTGGAGTTCCGCCTCTTCGAGGAGCTGCGGGCCCAGGTGGTGGCCGCCGCGCCGAAGATCCGCTCGGCGGCCGAGGCGGTGGCCACGTGTGACGCGCTGCTGTCCTTCGCCCGGTGCGCGGCGGAATACGGCTACACGCGGCCGGTGGTGGATGACTCGGACGTGCTGTCCATCACTGCGGGGCGGCACCCGGTGGTGGAGCGCGTGTTGGCGGCGGGCGAGTCGTTCGTTCCCAATGACGTGAAGATGGATGCCACGGACTCGCAGCTGCTCATCATCACGGGCCCGAACATGGCCGGTAAGAGCACGGTGATGCGGCAGGTGGCGCTCACGGTGCTGATGGCGCAGGCGGGCTCGTTCGTGCCGGCCAAGGCGGCGCACCTGGGGCTGTGCGACCGGATCTTCACGCGCGTGGGCGCGGCGGACAACCTGGCGCGCGGACAGTCCACCTTCATGGTGGAGATGACGGAGACGAGCCACATCCTCCACCACGCCACGCGCCGCAGCCTCATCATCCTGGACGAGATTGGCCGCGGCACCTCGACGTTCGACGGGCTCTCCATCGCCTGGGCGGTGGCCGAGCACATTCACGACAAGATCGCCGCGCGGACGCTGTTCGCCACGCACTACCACGAGCTGGTGGACCTGGCGCGCGAGAAGGCTCGGGTGAAGAACCTGTCCATCGCCGTGAAGGAGCAGGGCGGCAAGGTGCTCTTCCTGCGCAAGCTGGTAGCGGGCGGGGCCAACCGCTCCTACGGCATCGAGGTGGCGAAGCTGGCCGGGTTGCCTCAGGAGGTGGTGGGCCGGGCGCGCGACATTCTTCAGAACCTGGAGTCCGGTGAGCTGGACGAGGCCGGGCGGCCCCGGGTGGCGCACCGCAAGGGGGCGCGGGTGTCCGTCAATCAGCTGGGGCTGTTCGGGGCAGGGGAGCCGGCTCCGGCCGCGCCTGCGGTGCCTGCCGAGCACCTGAAGGTGCTGGAGGCGCTGCGTGGCACCTCGCTGGACACCACCACGCCGCTGGAGGCGCTCAACCTGTTGGCACGGCTTCAGAAGGAGTTGAAGTAAAAGGGGAGCAGCCAGGAGGCCGTCCCGTGCAGTTCGCCATTCCCCATGCGCCCCGGCGCGTTCGCTTCACCCAGGTGCCCGGCGCCGTGGGGCGGCTGGTCCGTACCGTTTTGCTCGGGCTGGTGTTCATGGCCGTGCTGGGCTTCGTGGCCTCCTTCGCCGGGCGCTTCTTCATCAAGGAGCGCGGCTTTCACGCCCGGGCTCAGGCGGTGGAGGGACTGGTGGCGCGGGTGACGCTGCCTCCGCTGGAGAAGCGGCTGGAGGAGGAGGCAACGCTCGAGGTGCTCTACACCCTCGATGCCGTGCAGCACACCATCAGCGGCGTGCCCACCTCCGCCGAGTACGCCGAGACGCTTGGGCACGGCGCCAAGGTGACATTGCTGGTGGACCCCACCCAGCCGGATCGGCCGCGCGAGGCCCGGTTCGCTACCGAGCGCTCCGGGGCTGTCAACCTGGTGCCCTGGGGGCTTGGCCTCGGCGCGTTGGGGGCCCTGGTGCTGTTCCTTCGCGAGCTGCGCCGCACCATCCGCGCCGAGCTGGAGCCCCTGCGCCTGGGCGCCCTGGTGTGGCTCACGCCGGATGGGCCCCTGCCAGAAACGCGCAAGGAAGTCATTTTTCCGGCCACCTATTTCCGGGAGGACGTGAAGCACGCTGTCCGCGCCCGCGCCCGCCCGGGACGGGCCCCTGTGCGCAACGGCACCAAGGTGCTCGCCGCCGTGGTGCCCCGCGAGCCGGACTGGGCCCGCGTCATCGACGAGGATCTGGCCCGGACGCTCGGCTGGATTCGTTGATCAGCGCCGGCCGGGGAGAGCCGAAAATTTGCGAGGGCGGTAGGCCCATGACACACGTCTGTAGCTGTTGCTACCCGTGTCCGGAGGCTTCATGCGCCAGCGCCTCGCCCTCTTTCTGTTGCTGCTGTCGAGTGTCGCCTTCGCGGCGAAGCGCGACGCGGCCGAAGAGGCTTACCAGGAGGCGCGCAAGGCCTACTACGCCTTGAAGAGCGGCGACGCGGCCCGGCGCAAGATGCGCCACCACTGGCTCAACGTGGCGCACCGCTTCGAGGCGGTGGCCACCGAGCACCCCAAGAGCGATCGCGCTCCCGACGCCCTGTTCACCGTCGGCGAGCTGATGAACGATCTCAGCCAGATCTCCTTCCTCCTGGAAGATCTCCAGGGCGCCGCAGACAGCTACTCGAAGCTGGTGGCGCGCCACCCCCGGCACCGGCTCGCGGATGACGCGGCGCTCCTGCTGGCCCGCATCTACCTGAATCGCCTGGACCAGCCGGAGGCCGCCCGCCGGGTCGTCAACGAGATCCTCGCCGTCAACGGCAAGGGAGACCGTTCCCGCGAGCTGAAGGAGCTGCTCGCCTCGCTGCCCGCGTCCAAGGTGGCGCCGGAGCGCAAGGCTCCCGCGCCTTCCGTCGCCCAGGCCCCCGCGCCGCAGCCGGAGCGCTCAGGCGCCACCGTGGTGGAGGCCATCTCCAAGATGGCCCGCGAGGCCGCGCCCGCCGCGCCGCCTCCTGCCGCCGCGCCCGTGGCCAGGAAGACCGAGGAGGCTCCGCGCGTGGTGGTGATTACTCCGCTGCCCAAGCCAGCGGAGACGCCCGCTTCCACCGCGAAGGACCCGGTGGAGAAGCCCTCTCAGGCCGTGAAGGCACCGGAGAAGGCCGTGGAGACCGCACCGAAGGCCCCGTCGGAGACGTCCACACCTGTCGTGACGGCCCCGGAGAAGGCCGTGGCGGAGAAGTCCACTCCCGCCGCCGAGAAGGCTCCCGTGGAGAAGACGGTGGCGGAGAAGACGCCGGTGGAGAAGCCGGCTCCGGCGAGCCCCGCCGAGACGCTGGCCGTGGCGCCTGCCTCGAAGCCGCGCTCCGAGCCTCCCGCCTTCACCCTGAAGGCCTCTCCGGCGCCCGAGCCGGTGGCTGTCTCCATCACCGCGAAGGCCGAGCCGCACGAGGAGCTCGAGCCGCTGCCGCTGTCGGCCATCCCCGCTCTGGACAAGCACCTCGCCGCGGTCCGGCTGAAGACGGCCGCCAAGCTGTCGCGCCGCGCGGAACTCACGCTCGTGGAGCAGCTGGGCCTCAAGGTGCGCCGCGTCGTCATCGATCCGGGCCACGGCGGCCATGACACGGGCGCCATCGGCAAGCAGGGCACCCGCGAGAAGGACATCACCCTGGCCATCTCCAAGAAGCTCGCCGAGGAGCTGCGCGAGCGGGGGCTGGAGGTCATCATGACCCGTGACGACGACCGCTACCTGAAGCTCGAGGCCCGGGCGGAGCTGGCCAACGAGGCCCGGGGCGACCTGTTCATCTCCGTCCACTGCAACTCGGCGGCCAACCGCAAGCTGCGCGGGGTGGAGACGTACACGCTCAACATCTCCTCGGATCGGTACTCCATCCGGCTCGCGGCGCGAGAGAACGCCTCCTCCGAGCGGGGCATCAGCGACCTGCAGTTCATCCTGGCGGACCTGGCCACCAAGGCGAACACGGGCGAGTCCTCGCGGCTGGCCAACCACGTACAGAAGAGCCTGGTGAGCGAGCTGTCCCGCGAGTACACGGGCATCAAGGACCTGGGCCACAAGGAGGCGCTCTTCTACGTGTTGCTGGGGGTGAAGATGCCCGCAATCCTGGTGGAGGCGTCCTTCCTGTCCCACGCCGAGGAGGAGAAGCGGCTGAGCTCGGAGGAGTACCAGGACTCGGTGGCGCAGGCGATTGCCCAGGGGGTGGAGGATTTCCTGGGCGACCGGAATCAGCTGGCCAAGGTAGATTGACCGGCCCATGAAGGAGTACGCCAAGTCCCTGCTGCGCCCGCTGCGTCAGCAGCTCCGAGAACGCATTCTGCATCCCGCCGGAAGGACGGTGGAGCGCTCACTGGCGCAGGTGCTGTCGCGCTCGCGCTACCTGCGCTCGGCCGCGAGTACCGTGGCGGATGGGCTGGGGGCCGCCCTGGCCGCGGGCCCGGAGATCTACGGTGCCAGCTACTTCGGCGTTCAGCGCGGAGGGGAGCGCCGCAGCGGCTATGTGCAGTACGACCGGCAGACGAGCCGCGCGAACATCGCCGCGTACCTGCTGTGGAAGAACTTCGCCCCGCGCACCTCGCTGGACGTGGGCTGTGCCCTGGGCTTCCTGGTGGAAGCGCTGCGCGAGCTGGGCGTGGACGCCCGGGGAAGCGACATCAGCGCGGACGCCATCTCGCTGGCCAGCGCCCCCGTGCGGCCGTACCTCTCGCAGGGTGACCTGTCCAAGGGGCTGCCCTTCGAGGATGGGAGCTTCGAGTTGATCTCGGCCTTCGAGATCCTGGAGCACCTGGCGCCCGAGCGGGTGCCGGAGGCGCTGGCGGAGCTGGCGCGGGTGTGCCGGGGGCACGTGCTGGCGACGATTCCGTCCTTTGGACCGAACCCGAGCGGGCCGGAGGGCTGGTTCCAGGGCAAGGTGCGCTGGTCCCGGGTGGACCACTACATCTCGCAGGGGCCGGAGTACGACGGGCCGGTGCCTTTCTACGATCTGCTCAAGGACGCGGACGGCACGCCCATCGAGGGGCACCTGACGATCGCCTCGTTCCGGTGGTGGACGCGGCAGTTCGCGCGGGCGGGCTTCACGCGCTGCCCGGAGATCGAGGCGGCCATTCAGCCGGACTTCGAGCGCTTCGGGCTGCGGGGCATCTGGGACCTGTACGTCTTCCGCAAGCCTGAGGCGAGCGCCCGGCCGGCGACGCGCACCCCGGAGGAGCTGTCCGCCCTGGAGCAGCGCTGGGGCCTGGGCGCAGCGCGGACGGGGTAGCGGACGTCAGCGGTCTCCGGCTTCGATGGAGCGGCCAGATGAGAAAGGCCGCACAAAAAATCGTTTGCGCTCTGCTGCTGGTGGTCCTCTGCACGACTGCGCTGGCGCAACGAAACACTTTCACAACCCGTATTCCTGCCGCGATTGCTTCCGGCGAATTCGCCGAAGCAAGAGTGCTCATCGAAGAAGCGGTCAAGATTGGAGTCATAACCTCAGCAGCGGCGTCACAGTACCGAGCGCAGATCCAGGTCCAAGAGAGAGCAAGACAACAAACACAGGAACTCTCTTCCGGTACTCCACAGATTAAACCGCCACAGGCAGCCGATGTCTCCCCGAGTCCCCACTCGATTACCCAGCCATCTCCGAAAGAGAAACTGGGCCCGGATGTTCTTCCTCTTCCATATGAGCCAGATCCGGAACAAGACAAGCACGAGGTAAAACGGGGACGCATCTATGTTCGATGTTGGAACTGCTATAAATTACAGCGACAGGTACCGGGATCTCGCTTATTGGAGGGTTCGAGGAAGAGAGCAGCAGTTGATTGATCGTTTCGGAGGTGCCTGGTCCGATACAGGAGAACCCTACAGGACAGAAAACCCTCTACGAGGCGTGGCCAAAGATAATGAGAATGGTTGGAGGTTTTACAAAGCTGCCACGGACAAGTGGGGGAAGATGAGCGAGTACACGGGAGACTAGGGAGGGAGTGCGTATGGACGCGGATAAGCCGGGAACGTTCTTGAGAATCCCTCTCGGTGATGGCTCATTCGGGTATGGGAGGGTTCTTGAGGCACCCTACAACGCTTTTTATCACCACAGGACCCGTGAGCCAGATGTAGATCTGGACAGGATTGCCTCCAAGGCCATCCTCTTCAGGATTGCTGTCCGCCAGGCTTCCCGCCTGCGCTGGGTTCCCATCGGCTGGAAAGAGCTAGAGTCACAGCTGGCTCAACCTGTTATCGAGTTCACTCAAGACATTGGGGACTTCCGACGCTGCGTTATCTTCGACACGGACGGAAACGAACGCGCTGCTGAACCGCAAGAGTGCATCGGTCTGGAGCCAGCCGCTGTTTGGGAGCAGCACCATGTCGAGGAGCGCTTACTCGACACCTTCATGGGCAGGCCCAACGCTTATCTGGAGCGCCTGAGCGTGCGGCTCCGATAAGAGCAATCGGCGCCTCGTGAACCTCACCGCTATGGGCGGATGAGTTCCGTGACGGCGCTCCCGCCCTGAGTCACTCCGCTGAGGCGGATATAGTCCACCCCGATAGGCCACTGCGTCCGGACGTAGATGTGATCGAGCTGGCTGAGCTCTTGGTTCAGCAGTATCGACGCGCGGGTGGTGCACACCCCGTTCTCCCGGGCGACGGCGATCTCGATGGGCCGCTCGGAGTAGGCCCTCAGCCAGATGCGGATGCTCCAGCCCGTGGAGGTGCTCGTCACCTCCTGCGTGTCGGCCAGGCCATATGCCGGGCCTTCGATGCGCAGGAGCGGCTCGGTCTCGGTCTCGCCCTTCTCGAGCATCCGCCAATAGGCGTGGACCGGATGGGTGCCCTGGGGACTGCAGTCCACGCCTACTCGCACGCCGTAGTGCACCTGGTTGCGGTTTTCACTGCGCGCGATGAAGAAGGCCGAGTCGACACCACGCCCGGGCCCAGGCGAGCCCGCGGACGAGGCCAGCGGACACAGCAGCAGCGCGGCGCAAAGGCCCTGGCGCATCCGGGTTCTCAGGCTCAAGTCGTCCTCGGTCGCTTTGCGCTCAGTGAAGCCGCAGGGGAGCGACACCTAGCACGCCCTGCCTGCCCGCCGAAATACCAGGCGAGAGGGCATAGGCCCATGCCCGCCTGCCCGCCCTTCAGGAAGCAAAGCGGGACCGTCTCGGAAGATTCGCCAATGAGCCGGGTCGATCCCACCTTGAGGGATAGAGACAGATGGGCACAGACCTCGGCGGGCGAACTTCGCCCCCGCCTCCGGAGGACGCGATGGGTCGCAGCTACAGCGAATACCCCTTCCACGAACAACAGCCGATGCTGGGAGTCCAGGGCTCGGGACCACGGCTCGGTAACGACGAAGACAAGCAGAAGCTGGGGCAGCAGAAGGCAGCGTTGCCTGACGCGCCCATCAGCTACCGGCAGCCACATGCCGAGACGATCCAGCGCCTGCAGCAGCGCCGCGCCGCGAAGAAAGCCGCGGGCAGCAGCGCCAAAGGAGGGCGGCGCGTAGCCAAGGCCCCCGCCGCGAAGAAGGCCGCTCCGGCCAGGAAGGCTTCGACCGCGAAGGCCAAGCCCGCGAAGAAGGCCGCTCCAGCCGCGAAGCAGAGCACCGCGAAGCCCAGCGGTGTCTCCGCCAAGGCTCCCGCGCGCGGAGGCAAGGTGGTGTCGCGCGTGGCCGCGGCTGCCAGAACCGTCGTGGGCCGCCTGGCGAAGACCGCCTCGCGCAAGTCCTCCAAGAATCGCTGATCAGCGCAGCGATTCTCACCTGGGCGCGGGGAGCACCCGCGCTCCAGGCTTCCCCTGCCCACGCGCCGGTTCCTGGCGCGGTTGGGCTCGGTGCCGTTGCGGAGCCAGGGCTTCCGTGAGCCGCGTGCAAACCCGCGCGGCTGCGTGCGTTTTGCCCCCCGAAAATGTCAGACCCGTTGGGTACTTTTTGCGCATGGCCGAGACGAACACCGGCCACGGATTCAACGCCGCTCGCAGGCCTATTGCCGCGAGCACAACCCCCAACGTCTGGAGTGTACCCATGGCTTCGCGCAACCGTTCCACCGAGCAGACCAAGGCCGCTTTCGAGGATCTCGCCAAGAAGGCCCGTAACAAGCCCGTGGTCTCCGCCAAGGAACAGGAGGCTCGTCACTCTCACGCCAAGAACGTGCTGACGGACGTGGCCAGCCTCACCGCCGAGTCCGCCGTGAAGAAGGTCACCGAGGCCGGCCTCACCATCAACAAGACCCTGGGTGGCATCAACGAGCAGGTCATGGCGCTCGTCGACGAGCTGAAGAAGCTCGATGAGGCCATCAAGCTGAAGACCGAGGAGCTGGCCGCTCTGCACGGCAAGGACATTGCCGCGAGCGCCATCGACGTGCTGGTGGCCGAGTACGACAAGAAGAAGGCCGAGCTTCAGGCGGAGATGGAGCGGCTGCAGAAGGAGATCGCCGAGACGCGCGCCAAGTCCGCCGCGGACCTTGCCGCCGAGAAGGAGGCCGCCGAGATCGCCCGCAAGCGCGCCGAGGAGGAGTACGGCTACAACATCCAGCTCCAGCGCAAGAAGGATCAGGACGCGTTCGCCGAGCAGCTGCGCCAGCAGTCCGCCCTGGAGCGTGACCGCAAGGAGAAGCTCGAGAAGGAGTGGGCCACCCGCGAGGAGGCCCTGAAGCTGCGCGAGAAGGAGCTGGAGGATCTGCGCAAGCAGGTGGCGGACTTCCCCGCCGTGCTGAAGAAGGAGACGGACACCGCGAGCGCCATCGTGGGCAGCCGCGTGAAGTCCGAGTGGGAGATGAAGTTCACCCTGGCCCAGAAGGACGCGGAGACCGCTCAGCGCGTGGCCAGCATGGAGATCGCCTCGCTGAAGGAGGCCAACACCAAGCAGGCCCAGGCGCTCCAGGCCCTGCAGGCGGAGCTGGCCGAGGCCAAGCGCCAGGTGCAGACCATCGCCGAGAAGGCCCTGGAGTCCGCCTCGGGCGCCCGTGCGCTCGCCGAGGTCCAGGGCGTCATCGCCAGCCGCGACTACCAGAAGGGCAAGTAGTCCAGAGTCCGGCAGCGCAAGCTCACGGCGGCTCTCTCTGGGCAGAGGGAGCCGCCGTTGTTCTTGTCCCGGACCCGCGCCTCAGTACGCCGTGGGCAGCCCGTCCTTGCGCGTCAGCGAAACGCCGCGCCGGGGCAGGGGAGCCTCCTCGGGAAGTTTGGCCTCCTCGGCCTGGGCCGAGGTGATCTCCCGGTACACGCGCCGGCCGAGGATGCCGCCCAGGATGAGCGACACCACCAGCCCCACGCCGGACACCACCGTCATCATCGTCCGCCCCTGGGCCAAGCCGCTGCCGAACTGGACCATGAGGAACGTGCCCGGCAACGTGCCCAGCATCATCCCCGCCACCGAGGGCCAGAAGCGCGCCCCCGAGGCCGCCGCCGCCGCCAGCATCATGTCCGTGGGCAGCAGCGGGTTGATGCAGGTGAGGAACGCGAACTGGAAGTCATGCCGGCGCGCCGCCTGCGTCAGCGCCGTGTAATGGTCGCCCGCCAGCCGCTTCATCGGCCGCGCGCCCAGCTTGCGCGCAATCCCGAAGATGAGGAGCGAGCACAGGAAGCTGCCAATCAGCGCGTACACCGTGCCCGCCAGGGTGCCGAACGCCATGCCTCCCACGGCGGCGAACAGGTGCCCCGGCAGCAGCGTCAGCGGCCGGATCGCCAGCGCGGCGATGTAGGCCGCGGGGGCCCACTCTCCCAGCGGCTCCAGCCACATGTTCAATTTCTGCTGGTCCACATAGTCCGGCCCCAGCAGCCTCAGCAGTGCCAGGCCGCCCAGCGAGGCGCCGACCGGAACCAGCACCCTCAGCCATTTCTTGAAATTCGCTCCCACCGTCGCCACGAACACCTCCCCCAGCCCTCATGTGCTCAGTTGTGGGCCTGAAGGTGGGGCGCTGACGGGGAATCGGCAATGTGGGCTGGCGTGTTGTGAACATAGACAGCGTCCTGCCGGGCAGGCCTCAGCCACGTCAGGTCGCAGAGCAAGCCTGATAAACGCTCGTAATCATTGGGGTTGCGATGTGGTCTGTCGGGTGGGAACGGCTGGCGGTGTACGGAGCTTGCTTGCATCGGGGCGCTTCCGTCCCAAGGTTTCAGGCAAGGGGCACCGTGGCGTGGCGTCGGTCGTAACCGAGAGGAGATGGCGATATGTCGGACAAGGACAACAAGGGCAGCATGACGGTGGCGGAAGCCGGGCGTAAGGGTGGCGAGACCGTTCGCAACGAGCGAGGCCGTGAGTTCTACGAGACGATCGGCCGCAAGGGTGGTGCGACGGTGAAGGCCGAGCGGGGCCGTTCCTTCTACGAGGAGATCGGCCGCAAGGGCGGCGAGACCGTGAAGGCCGAGCGCGGCGCGAAGTTCTACGAGGAGATCGGCAAGAAGGGTGGTGACCGCGTCAAGGCCACCCGCGGGCCGAACTTCTACGAGGAGATTGGCCGCAAGGGTGGGCAGAAGGTGAAGAAGCTCATCGAAGAGGGCAAGCGCGCGGCCCGCGCGGCGATGGACGCCTCCGCCGCTCAGGGGACCCAGGCTGCGCCCGAGCAGAGCGCGAGCCCGAGCCCGAGCGCTCCGGTGGCCGAGGAAGGCCAGGAGCCGCAGCGCGAGTAGCGTGACGTGAGAGCAGGGCCACGGTAAGAGAGGCCTGTGTTCCTGCTCATTGCGTTGCTGGACGAGGTAGAGCAGCTCGAGCGGGCCATCCGCCGGCTCCGGGACTTCGGCATTCCGGAGCCGCTGGTGGTGCGTGCGCGGAGCGCGGCGGCGGCGCTGTCGGCCGAGGTGCCCGTGTTCGCGGGGCTGCGCAGTCTGGCGCTCGGCGCGGATGAGGATCGGCTCGTGCTGTTGAGCCTGTTGCCTCAGTCGAACGCCGAGGAAGTCGAGCGGCTGGTACAGCGTGTCCAACTGGAGATGGACGCGGATGAGCCTCCCATGGGCCGGCTGGTGGCCCTGCCGGTGATCGCCGCGCCGCTGTTCCGCCGCGAATGACGGGGTACCCCCGGACGGTGTAAGCACGGTGCCGTGCAAGCGCTGCTCGTCTTCCTCGCCGTCGCGGCGCTCTCGTTGCTCGCCTCGAGCCGGACGCTGCTGGACCCCGGACGCTTTCCGGGTGTGGCCCAGCTGGCGGCCAGCGGGCTGCTGTTCCTCATCTTTGGCGCACTGTTGGGGCCCGGGCAGGTCGGGGTGCTCACCGTCAAGGATCTCGAGGGGCTGCGGCCGGTGATGGAGCTGGCCCAGGGCACCGCGGGCGTCATTCTCGGGCTGAACCTGGAGCCGCGCCTGATGCGCTCGCTGCCGCGGCAGGTGTTCTCCGCGGCGCTGTCGCACGCAGGCGTGGCCTTTCTCTTCGTGGCGGTGCCCATGGCGGTGACGCTGCTGCTCACCACCCGGCTGCCACTGCCGGCGGCGGTGGGAGGCGCGGCGCTGCTGGGCGCGGCGGCCAGCTTGTCCTCGGGCCACTTCGCGGTGCTGGGTTACCGCACCGGGCGGATGGAGCGCTCGCGCGGGCTGGCGGTGGCGCTGCTCACCATGCTGGATGACGGGGTGGGGCTGGGGGTGCTGGCGCTGGCGCTGGTGCTGGGCTCGGCGGCCAGTCCCGCGGAGGGCATGGGGCTGGTGAGCCTGGCGATGCTGCTGGGCATGCTGTGCGGGGCGCTGATCGCCTTCCTCACTTATGGGCTCAAGGATCCGGCGGAGCTGGTGGCGGTGATGCTGGGCGGTGTGGCGCTGGTGGGAGGCGCGGCCGCGTACCTGCGCGTCTCGGCGTTGTTGGCGGGCGTGGCGTGTGGCGCCACGCTGGCGCTGGTGGGCGGCAAGGCGGTGGCGCAGGTGGCCCGGGCGCTCGGGCGCTTCGAGCGGCCCACGTACCTGGTGCTGGTGTTCCTGGTGGGCTGTTACGTGCAGGCAAGGGACATCGAGGCCTGGCTGCTGCTGCCGGGGTACGTGGCGCTGCGCTTTCTGGGCAAGGTGGTCGGAGGCAAGCTGGCCCAGCGCTTCGCGGGGGACACGCTCGAGTTGCCGCCGCGGTTGGGCTACGCGCTCATCGCCCAGGGCGGCCTGGCGCTGTGCCTGGTGGCGCAGTACCTGGTGCTGGTGCCGGGAGAGCTGTCTCAGCACATCTTCGACGTGGTGGTGCTGGGGGCGGTGATCAACGAGCTGCTGGCGCGGAGGACCTTCCGTCAGGTGCTGGAGCCCAGCCGGGTGGCGCCGCCAGTGCCGCCGGCGCAGGAGGGCGTGGCATGAGCGGCGCGATCCTCCGGCTGGGGCTGCTCACCGTGCTGCTGGCGGTGATCTCCCGATTGCAGGTGTGGCGCGAGGACACGGGGACGCCGGTGCTGCTGGCGGCCGGGGCGCTGCTGCTGTGCGGCCTCTTCGCCGGCAAGGTGGCCAAGGGCGTGGGGCTGCCGCGGCTCACCGGCTACCTGCTGGTGGGCGTGGCGCTGGGGCCCTATGCGCTGGGGTTCATTCCCGGAGCGGGGGTGAAGGGGCTGGAGCTGGTGAAGGGGCTCGCGGTGAGCCTCATCGCGCTGGTGGCGGGCACGGAGCTGCAGCTGGGGCTCATCCGGCGGGTGGGGGCCAAGGTGGCGGCCCTGTGCGCGGCGGTGTGCGGGGTGACGTTCGTGATCATCTTCGGGGCGC
>DASVVJ010001142.1:0-28240 GCA_036389955.1 Myxococcaceae bacterium | reverse complement strand
TGTTGCGCAACGCGGTGGACCACGGCCTGGAGTCTCCCGGCGACCGCGAGCGCTCGGGCAAGCACCACGAGGGTGCGCTCACCCTGCGCATCGAGCAGCAGGGCAACCTGCTCTTCCTCGAGTCCGCGGACGACGGCCGGGGCATCGACGTGAAGAAGGTGCGCCAGGTGGCCGAGTCCCGCGGCGTGGCCCCGTCGGACGAGCTGGCGCGGATGAACGACAATCAGCTGCGCGACCTCATCTTCCGCCCCGGTTTCAGCACCCGCTCGGACGTGACGGACACCTCCGGGCGCGGCGTGGGGCTGGACGCGGTGCGCGCCGCGGTGGAGGCGCTCCAGGGCCGCATCGAGGTGGCCAGCACGCTGCATCAGGGCACGCGCTTCATGCTTACCCTGCCGGTGGAGCTGGGCAGCTCGCCGGTGCTGGTGGTGCGGGTGTTCGATCAGATGATGGGCCTGCCCATGCTGGCGGTGGAAGCCACGCAGCTCACGCGCATGAGCGCCCTGCGCATCAACCGGCGGCGCGCACAGCTCGAGCACCAGGGGCAGCTGCTGCCGGTGGTGGACCTGGCCGCCCGCATGGGCCTGCGCGCGGCGACGCTGCCGGGCGAGGGCCAGCCCATCATGATCATCCACAGCGGCGGCAAGCGCGTGGCGCTCACGGTGGACTCAGTGGTGGGTGACCGGGATCTCGTCATCCGCCCGCTGCCCGCCGAGGTGCGCGACGTGCCCGCCTACCAGGGCGCCGCCACCTTGAGCCGCGGCGAGTTGATGCTCATCTTGCGGCCCAGCTGGCTGGTGTCGGATCCGGCCCCGGCGAGCCTGTCGCCGCAGACCCGGCGGGCGCTGGTGGTGGATGACTCGCTCACCGCCCGCGCGCTGCACCGCGCCATGCTCGAGGCCGGAGGCTTCATCGTGCACCTGGCTTCTTCCGGCGTACGTGCCCTGGAGCGCCTGCAGACGGACACCTACGACGTGATCATCTGTGACCTGGAGATGGAAGAGATGGATGGCGAGACGCTCATCCGCAGACTGCGAGAGCGGCCAGAGACCCGGGATCTCCCCATCATCCTCGTCTCGACGTATGAGTCCGGGCGCGAGCGGGGCCGTGCCGCCGGGGCGGATGGCTTCCTCAGCAAGCGCGACTGCGCCTCGGGCCGGCTGCTGGCCGAGGTGCTCGATGTGATGAGCCGCCGGGGAGGGGGGCGTTCATGAAGAAGCCCATCCGAGTGCTGGTGGTGGATGACTCGCCCACCATGGTCAACACGATGGCCGCCCTGCTGGCGCAGGAGCCGCGCATCGAGGTGGTGGGGCGCGCCGGGGACGGCAACCGGGCCGTGTCGCTCGCCCGGCTGCTGCGGCCGGATGTCATCACCATGGACCTGTTGCTGCCGGGGCTGGATGGGCCGGCGGCCATCGCGGCCATCATGGCGGATGCGCCCGCCCGCATCCTGGTGGTGAGCGCCGTGGCGGACCGCGGCGCGGACCTGGGCTTCCAGGCCATCCGCGCCGGTGCGCTCGAGCTCATCGGTAAGCCCAATGTGAACTCGGGCGAGGAGCTGCGGCGCTGGGGCAGGGACCTCGTCCAGTCCATCTGCCTCATGGCCGAGGTACCGGTGGTCTCCCGCCGCGTGCGGCCCAACCCGGCGCAGCCGGCGCCCTCGCTGGGCTCGCGCGTGGACATCTTCGGGCTGGCGGCCTCCACGGGCGGGCCTCCCGCGTTGGCGGAGCTGCTCGCGCGGCTGCCCAAGGAGCTGCCGGTCCCCCTTCTCATCGCCCAACACATCACCGAGGGCTTCACCCCCGGCATGGTGCGCTGGCTCGGCCAGGTGACGACGCTGCCAGTGTCCATCGCCCGCGAGGGGGATCGGCTGGAGCCGGGCAAGGTGTACTTTCCGCTCGATGGGCATGACCTCACCGTGGAGGGCGGCTTCGCCCGGCTCGTGCGGACCAAGGGCGGGCCCTGCCCCTCGGGAGATCTGCTGCTCTCCTCGCTGGCGCGGGTGTACGGCAGCCGCGCGGGTGGCGGGGTGCTGACCGGCATGGGAGATGACGGGGCCCGGGGGCTGCTCGACATCCGCCGCGCGGGGGGCGTCACCTTCGCTCAGGACGAGGCCTCGTCCGTCGTGTTCGGCATGCCCCGGGCCGCGCTGGAGCTGGGCGCCACCGAACAGGCCCTGCCCCTGTCGGCCCTGCCGGAGTTCATCCGCCAGTGCTGCCAGCGGCCCTTTGACCGGCTCCGCGGGGGCAACCGCCCCGAGGGCGAAGGGAGCTAAGCCTTGCGACTGCCCTTCCGGCTCCGGTTTTCCCCCGGACTGTCACTCAAGTTCATCCTCGTGACGGCGGCGATCAGCATCGTGCTGACGCTGCTGCTCACCGCGGCAGCCACGCGTCAGCTTCGCCGCAGCCTCGTTCTGGCGCACACGGGGGAGGGCGCGGCGCTGGCGCTCGGCCTGGCCCGGGCCGCCGAGTCCTCGCCCACGCCGGATGCCACGCTGCGCAGCCTCGTCGAGGAGCTCAGCACCCATGATGGGGTGGACTACATCTACGTGACGGATGCGGCGGGGCGGGTGGTGCGCCACTCGTTCTCCGGCACGCTGCCCGCGGTGCTGCTGTCCACCACCCGGGTGGAGCTGGCCGAGCTGGCCCTGGAGCCCACCGGCCGGCGGACTCTTGAGGTGGACAACGTGGTGACGGCCCAGAAGGTCATCCGCGGCTATGACGTCGCGGTGCGCCTGGGCAACGACCGGGGCGTGGTGCACGTGGGAATCTCCCGCGAGCACATCGATCGCAAGGCGCAGCAGCTCCCCCGGGACATGCTGGTGCTGGCGGTGCTGATTGTCGCCAGCAGCGTGGTGGTGACGGCGGTGTTCGTGCGCACCATCGTGCGTCCGCTGCGGGACCTCACCGACGTGGCCGCCCACATCGTCGAGTCCGGAGACCTCACCCGGCCCATTCAGGTGAAGAGCGATGACGAGGTAGGCCGGCTCGCACGCAGCTTCTCGCAGATGGTGGACAAGTTGCGCGAGGTGACGATCAACCTCCAGCAGGCGGCCGATGCGCTGCGGCAGTCCACCGACCATCTCAACTCCTCGTCCACCGAGCAGGCCCAGACGGTCTCCCGCCAGGCCGCCGCGCTGCAGCAGACGCAGGTGACGGCCACGGAGATCCGTCAGACGAGCCTCGTGGCTTCGCAGAAGGCCGCCAGCGTGCTGGCGGTGGCCGAGCGCGCCGATCAGCTCGCCCGCTCCGGTGAGGCCGCCATCGAGATGACGATGGCCGGCCTGAACGACATCCGCGTCCAGGTGGGCGAGATTGCCCAGAAGATCGTCGAGCTGGGCGAGCGCACCCAGCAGATCGGCGGCATTACCCAGACGGTGAAGGACCTGGCGGACCAGTCCAACATGCTGGCGCTCAACGCCGCCATCGAGGCGGTGCGCAGCGGCGAGCACGGCAAGGGCTTTGGCGTGGTGGCCCGCGAGATTCGCGCGCTGGCGGACCAGTCCATTCAGGCCACCAGCCGCGTGCGCGAGCTGCTCGATGACATCAGCGGCTCGGTGACCACCGCCGTGCGCATCACCGAGCGCGGTGCCGAGCGCATGGAGGCCGGCCTCACCCAGGTGCGTGCCTCCGGACAGAACCTCAAGGAGCTGTCCAACATCGTTCAGGACAACGCCAACGCCGTGCGGCAGATCGCCTCCGCCGTGAACCAGCAGAACGTGGGCATCAACCAGATCACCCAGGCCGTCAACGAGCTGTCCAAGATGATGGACGAGACGGTGGCCCGCATCGGCTCCACCGGCGAGGCCGCCACCACGCTGCAGATCATCTCCGAGCAGCTCAGCAGCGCGGTGAAGAGCTACCGGGTGGAATGAAAAGAGGGTGCTGGGAACGGTGTCCCGGCACCCTCACCCTGTCCCTCTCCCGAAGGGAGAGGGGTCGGTTACGCGGTCACGGCCGCCACGGGCTCGGTCTTCAGCTTCAGCTCGTCGCCCTCGACGTCGAAGCGCGCCACGCCGCCGTTCTTCAGATCGCCGAACAGCAGCGCCTCGGCCAGCGGCTTCTTCAGGCTGCTGTCCACCAGCCGCGCCATCGGCCGCGCGCCGAACTCCGGATCGTACCCGTGCTCGGCCAGCCACGCCTTCGCACGCGCCGTCAGCTCCAGCTTCACCTTCTTCTCCACCAGCATCTTCTGGAGCAGGCCCACTTCCTTGTCCACCACCTTGAGGATGACCTCGGGTGACAGGCCGCTGAAGAGGATCCACCCGTCCAGCCGGTTGCGGAACTCCGGCGTGAAGGTGCGCTCCACCGCCTTCTTCGCCTTCGACGCGTCCGCCGGCGCCTGGATGTCGCCGAAGCCGATGGCCTTGGTGCTCATCTCCCGCGCGCCCGCGTTCGTGGTGAGAATCAAGATGATGTTGCGGAAGTCCGCCTTGCGGCCGTTGTTGTCCGTCAGCGTCGCGTGGTCCATCACCTGCAACAGGATGTTGAACAGGTCCGGGTGCGCCTTCTCGATTTCATCCAGCACCAGCACGGCGTACGGGTGCTTGCGGATGGCGTCCGTCAGCAGGCCGCCCTGATCGAAGCCCACGTAACCCGGAGGCGCGCCGATGAGCCGGCTCACCGTGTGCTTCTCCGAGTACTCGCTCATGTCGAAGCGCAGGAACTCCACGCCGAGCACCGCCGCCAGCTGCTTGGCCAGCTCCGTCTTGCCCACGCCCGTGGGACCCGAGAACAGGAAGCTGCCAATCGGCTTCTCCGGCGCACGCAGGCCCGACCGCGCCAGCTTGATGGTGCTGGTGAGGTTCTTGATGGCGGCGTCCTGGCCGAAGATGACTCCCTGCAGCTCCTTCTCCAGGTTCTGCAGCTGCACGCCTTCCTGCGCGGACACGCTCTTGGCGGGGATGCGCGCCATCTTGGCGATGACCGCCTCCACGTCCGACAGCGTCACCTTGCCGGTGCGCTTATCGGTGGGCTTGAGCCGCTCGGCCGCGCCCGTCTCGTCGATGACGTCAATCGCCTTGTCCGGCAGGAACCGGTCGTTGATGTGCTTGGCGGACAGCTCCGCCGCCGCGCGCACCGCGTCCGTGTCGTACTTCACGCCGTGGTGCTCCTCGTAGCGGCTCTTGAGCCCCTCCAGGATGAGCACGGTGTCCTCCACCGAGGGCTCCGGCACTTCAATCTTCTGGAAGCGCCGCGACAGCGCGCGGTCCCGCTCGAACGACGCCTTGAACTCCTGGTACGTCGTCGAGCCGATGCAGCGCAGCCGTCCGCTGGCCAGCGCCGGCTTGAGCAGGTTGGACGCATCCATCGAGCCGCCGCTGGTGGCGCCCGCGCCGACGATGGTGTGAATCTCGTCGATGAAGAGGATGGCGTTGGGGTGGTCCTGCAGCGCCTTGAGCACGCCCTTGAGCCGCTCCTCGAACTGGCCGCGGAACTTGGTGCCCGCCAGCAGCGCGCCCATGTCCAGCGAGTACACCTGCGCGCCCTTGAGCGCCTCGGGCACCCTGTTCTCGTGGATGTGCAGCGCCAGGCCCTCGGCGATCGCCGTCTTGCCCACGCCCGTTTCACCCACGTACAGCGGGTTGTTCTTCCGCCGGCGGCACAGCACCTGGATGGTGCGCTCCAGCTCCTTCTCGCGGCCAATCAGCGGGTCGATCCGGCCCTGCTTGGCCTCCTCGTTCAGCAGCGTGGTGTACGCCTCCAGCGGGCTCTTGCGCGTCTCGCCCTCGCCGTCCTCATCCTCCCCCGCGTGCGCGGGACGCGGCTCGCCACCCCCCTCGGACGGGCTGCCGTCCTTGGCGATGCCGTGGGAGATGAAGTTGAGCAGGTCCAGCCGCGTGAGGCCCTCCTGCTGCAAGAGGTAGAGCGCGTGGCTCTCCTCCTCGCGGAACATGGCCACCAGCACGTCCCCGCCGTCGATGACCTTCTGCTCGGCCGACAGCGCGTGCATGGCGGCGCGGTGGAGCACCCGCTCCACGCCGATCGTCTGCTGCGGCTCGGCGTCCGCCCCTTCGGGCAGGCGCTCGACCGTCTCCTCCAGGAAGGTCTCCAACCTTTCCTGGAGGCGCTTGACGTTCGCCCCACATCCCTTGAGCACCTCGCGCGTGCGCGCGTCCTTCGTCAGCGCGAGCAGCAGGTGCTCGAGCGTGAGGTACTCGTGGCGCATCTTCCGCGCTTCTTCCAGCGCATTGCGGAAGCTCGTCTGCAATTCCTTGGCAATCAGCGGTCCAGCCACGATTCAACCTTCCTCGGGTTCCATCGAGAGGCGCAGGGGGAACCCATTGTCCCGGGCCGCGGCCTCCACAATCCGTACCTTCGTCTCAGCAACCTCAAATGTATAAACGCCCGCCACGCCGATGCCGTTGTAATGAACGTGGAGCATGATCTGCACGGCATCCGTCTCCGACTTGTGGAAGACCTCCTTGAGCACCGCCACCACGAACTCACGCGTGGTGTAGTTGTCGTTGTGCAGCAGCACCTTGTACAGCGTGGGCTTCTTGAGCTTCTTCTCGGGCTTGACTTCGGTGGCGACGTTCTCGTCGTTCTCGAACTTACGGGCCATGGACTTTCTCGTGCAGAGGAGGCGGGCGCGTCAGCCCTCCTCCTTGAAACCAGTTTCCGCCTGCCACCGGGGGAGCCCGGCACGTACGGCTGCCTGCTCCTGAGACAGGAAGGCACGTACGGCCCGGTCCAGTCCAGGGTGAAGGAGCAGGTGTGCGCTGTAGGTGTAATACGGGGCGAAGCCCCGGGTGAGCTTGTGCTCTCCGCCAGCCCCGGGCTCGAAGCGCCGCAGGCCCTGGGAAATGGCTTCTTCGACGGGGTGGTAGAGGCAGACGTTGAAGTGCAGGAAGGGGTGCTCCTCGAAGCAGCCCCAGTAACGGCCATAAAGGACGGAGGGACTGGCCAGGTTGAACGCTCCGGCGATGCGCCGGCCTTCCTTGCGCGCCTCCACGAACTCGCACCGGTGGCGGAAGCTGGAGAGCATCCGGGCGAAGAAGTCCTGGGTGAGGAAGCGGCGGCCCCACGGGTACTTGTCCACCGTGCTGGCATAGAGGCGGTAGAGCTCACCCGGCTCCAGCTCCCGCAGCTCTTCTCCGCGAAGGGTGCGTAGGGTGATGCCCTGGCCTTCCAGTGCGCGCATCTCCCGCCGTAGCTGGTTTCGCCGCTTGGAGTGGAAACGGCCGAGAAAGTCCTCTTTCGTGCGGTAGCCCGGGTTGCGCCATTGGTACTGCACCCCCAGGCGCTGCGCGAAGCCCGCCGCCTCCAGGCCCGCGCCTTCCGCCTCGGTGTGGAAGAGCACGTGGATGCCGGAGATGCGCTCGGAGCGGGCGTACTCCAGGGCCGCGGCGTACAGCTCGGCCTCGCGGGCGGCCCGATCCTCTCCCGGCGCCACCAGGACGCGCCGGCCCGTGGCCGGAGTGAAGGGCACGGTGAGCACCAGCTTTGGGTAGTAGCGCAGCCCCACGCGCCCGGCGGCGGTGGCCCACGCCCCGTCGAAGACGAACTCGCCCTCGCTGTCATCGCGGAGGTACGCGGGCGCGGCAGCCACCAGGCGTGCTCCCCGCCACAGGGTGAGGTGGCGCGGGTGCCAACCCCGCTCCGGCGTCACGCTGCCGCTCTCCTCCAGCGCCGCCAGGAAGGCCCACTCCAGAAACGGCACCGCCTCGGCATCGAGCAGCCCATCCCACGCCCCGCGAGGGACTTCGGTGATGGCGCGGTGCACGCGCAGGGTGAGGGGCAGGGAGCTGGACATTAGAGGCGCGGGTTCGAGGCGAGCCTATAACGGTGCAGTCAGGGGGTTGCAGCAGCGGCTACCAGCGGGCGAACAGGCGATAACCTTCCGCGGTGCGCTCCTCCACCACGACGGTGGGGGTGGCGGAGGCCCGCTCCAGGGCCACCTCGAGGTTGCCCGCCATGAAGTCCGGGTGGTTGTAGGTGTCACCGAAGTGGATGCGCCGGCCCCGGTCTCCCGCCAGCGAGATGCGCACCACCATGTCCGGCCGGCCCATGACCGACACGTAGCGGGGGATGCGCTCCACCACCCGGGCCGGGCCAATCATCGGCATGGCCACGCCCACCACCTTGCCCACCAGCGTCTCCAGGAAGCCGTTCGCCAACGTGCGGCCCAGGGTGCGGTATGCCTCCTCGTCGTTCAGATGGGAGTAGAGCTCGTAGCGCGCCGCGGCGATGCACTTCTGGTAGGTGAGGATGGGGTAGGTGACCTCGGGCTTGCGCGGGTCATAGCCCAGGGAGATGAGCCGCTCGACGAGCCCTCCGTCCGCCTTGATGCCGCGAACGAACAGTCCCTCCATCACGCTCACGGGAACGCGAGGCTGCACCTTGGATCCAGCAGCAGACGCTGTTTGCGGCTTCAACTCCATGCAGGCGGCTCCTCGACCTGGCTGTCATATACCTTTCACCGCCACGGCTCTACATCCTGACCTCCGGCGGGCAGGGTTGCTTACAGGTAAAGAGGGATAAACAGGCCAGGGCCTGTTTGCCTGGATGGGCTCCGGGTTGCTATGGGGCCGCCATCGCCTTAGAGGAGAGGGACAGGAGACTTATCTATGTCGGTGAACATCCAGCTCGAGTGGACCCCCAACCCCAGTACCCTGAAGTACGTGGTGGACCGGCGGCTGCTCGCGGGCGGCGCGGTGAACTTCACTCAGCGCGAAGAGGCGGAGAAGAAGTCGCCGCTGGCGCGCAAGCTGATGGACGTGAAGGGCGTGACGGCGGTGATGATTGGCCTGAACTTCGTCACGGTGACCAAGGGCGACGACGGCGAGTGGGACGAGCTCAATGACGCGGTGATGTCCACGCTGGACTCGCACCTGGAGGCCAACGAGCCGGTGGTGGACGAGGCGGCGCTGGCGGCGGCGCGCGCGGCGCTGGGCACGGATGCCAGCGGTTCGGTGGAGCAGCGCATCCGGGACATTCTCGACGCGGAGATCCGCCCGGCGGTGGCGCAGGACGGTGGTGACATCACCCTGGACCGCTTCGAGAACGGCATTGCCTACGTGCACATGCAGGGCTCGTGCAGCGGGTGCCCGTCGTCCACGGCGACGCTGAAGATGGGAATCGAGAGCCGCCTGCGGGAAGTCATCCCCGAGGTAGCGGAGGTCGTGTCCGTCTGAGGCGCAACGTCAAGGCCCCGCAGGTGAAGCGCGAACTGCTGCCGGATCAGTCTCCGGCGCTGCTGCGTGAGCTGCACCTGCTGACGCGCGAGGGGAACCTCAACGCGGATGCCCTGCGCAAGCTCAAGCAGGTCAACCACCTGATGGGCCTGCTGCGCCCGGCGATGGAGGACCTTCAGGCGCGCTACCCGGCGCCGGTGCTGGTGGACGCGGGCAGCGGCAACGCGTACCTGGGCTTCATCCTCTACGAGCTGTTCCTCAAGGACGCGGAAGGCGGCACGCTGGTGTCCATCGAGGGCCGGCCGGAGCTGACGGCGCGCGCGAAGGAGCGGGCCGGGCGGCTGGGCTTCAACCGGATGGAGTTCCAGACGGCGCACCTGGAGCAGGCCACTTGGCCGGAGCGGGTGCACCTGGTGACGGCGCTGCACGCGTGCGACACGGCGACGGATGACGCGCTGGCGGGTGCCATTCAGCACGGGGCGGACTACGTGGCGGTGGTGCCGTGCTGCCAGGCCGAGGTGGCCAGCCAGCTCAAGGAGCACCGCAAGGAGGCAGAGGCGACGCTGGGGCTGCTGTTCCAGCACCCGTGGCACCGGCGCGAGTTTGGCTCCCACCTGACCAATGTCATCCGCGCGCTGACGCTGGAGGCGTTCGGCTACCAGGTGACGGTGACGGAGCTGACGGGGTGGGAGCACTCGCTGAAGAACGAGCTCATCCTCGGGCGGCGGGTGCACCGGGAGAACCGCCCGGCGCGGGTGAAGCTGGAGACGCTGCTGGGCTCCTTCGGGATACAGCCCAAGCTGGCGCGGGTGTTGGGCGTGCAGCCGGCTACCCGTACACCTCCCGCTTGATGCGCTTGTCCTCGATGCCCAGGGTGTGGAGGTGGCCGAGCACCGTCTCCATGAAGCGCGGGGTGGCGGGGGTGCGCGTCTCCATCGCCTTGCGCCGCTCCCACGGGGTAATGGCTGGGCCGCACGTGTAGACGAGGCAGCTCTTGCGCTCGGGCTCGGGGATGAGCTCCTCGATGAGGGCCTGGCTCACCCGGCCCTTGCGCACCTTGGCGCTGAAGCGCGCCTCGTCCGTCTCGCGGGTGAGGCAGTGCACCACGCGCAGCTTGTCCGGGTGCGCGGCCTCCAGGGCGTCGAACTGCTCGCGGAAGAGGATGTCGCCCCAGGTCTTGTTGGAGAACAGCGCGATGTGGCGCAGCTTGAGGCCCCGGTGCAGCGCGTCCTTGATGACGGAGAGGTTGGGCACGGCGCCCGAGCCGGCGGCGATGTGGACGATGTAATCGGTGCGCTGCTCCACGTCGTCCGGCAGGGTGTAGGGGCCCATGAAGCCCATGACGCGCATGCGGGTGCCCTTGAGCGGGGCGTTGACCAGGTAGGGCGCGATGAGGGCGGGGTACTTGGTGAGGCCGGGGATGAACGGCTCGTCCTTCACGGTGATGGCCACCAGGGGCTCATGCGGCGCGGAGGACAGGGAGTAGGAGCGGTGCAGCTCGCGGCGGCCCTTCTGTTCCTGGAGGAAGGCGGCCAGCGGCGCGAGGGCGCGGAACTGGTGCGGATCGATGTTGAGGAACTGGCCGGCCTTGTACTCCCGCGGCGCATCCCCGAAGTCGAGGAAGAGGGTGGCGGTGTCGTGAGTCTCCATCCGCACTTCGGTGACGATGGGCTCGTACTCCACGGGCTTCTTACGGACGGGGGCTTCGGCGCTCATGGGCTCTTCCCTTAACGCAACCCGGGGCCTCTTGGCGTAAGAAGTCGCTCATGTCCCCTCGACCATTGAGCCATGCGGCCCTGCTCCTGAGCTTGGGTTGGATTGCATGTCAGCCCGGAGAAGAGAAGGACACCGAGGCACCGGCGGACGTCCGGGTGACGGGTGGGGTTGCGGCGGGAGAGAGCGTCACCGGCTCGCGGACGCTGCAGGCCACCGCCACGGACGACTCCGGGACGATTGCCCGCGTGGAGTTCTCCGTCTCCGGCAGGCCCGCCTGTTCGGACGATGTGGCCAAGGACTCGGGAGAGACGTTCTCGTGCGTCTGGGACTCCTCCGCCACCGCTCCAGGAGGCCAGCAGCTCATCGCTACGGCTTACGACGGCTCGGGCAACTCGGCCCGCTCGGCGCCCCTCGCCTTCACCCTCCTCACCAACACCCCTCCTTCCGTCAGCCGGGTGAGCGCTTCGCCTTCCTCACTCGATGAGGGCTCGAGCACCTCCCTCTCGGTGACGGCCAGCGATCCGGATGGGGAGCCCCTCACCTACGTCTGGACGCAGTCTCCTGCCGTTCCAGCGGGGACCTTCGGGACTGAGACTGGAGCGGCCCGCACGTGGACTGCCCCGATCCTCTCGCGGAACACGCGCTTCACCTTGAAGGTGACGGTCTCGGATGGAAGGGGAGGCATGGCCGAGGGCACGGTGGAGGTAGACGTGGCGAACGTGCCCGCCCTCAACCGCACTCCTGTCGTGGATGCGTCCATCACCTTGCCCAATGCGCGGCTGGTCGCGGGTGATGCCGTGGACCTCACCCTGGGAGCGGTGGATCCGGACAGGGATCCTCTGACCTATTCCTGGGCGACGGTTCCCGCTGGTCTTGGAACCTTCAGCAACCCGAGAGCTTCTGTTGCACAGTGGCGCTCTCCTGACCTCCAGGCGGATACGGCCTACACGCTCCAGGTCACCGTGTCCGATGGCACCGCGTCCGTGACGCGCTCGGTGCAGGTGCCGGTCCACGTCCCCACGTATGCCGCGGACATCCAGCCGCTCTGGAGTCCGACGTGCACCACCTGTCACAGCGGCAGTGGATCGCTGAACCTGGATGCGGGCAGTTCCTACGCCTCGCTCGTCAACAAGAATGGCTCCGCCTCCTGTGGCACCTTGCCGCGAGTGGTGCCGGGGCAGCCCGACGAGTCCCTGCTGGTGCAGAAGATCAGCGGAGATGGGTGTGGTGGCCGCATGCCGCAGCTCGACACGTCGTACTTCGACAGGAACCCAGGCGAGCTCATCCGGATCCGCTCCTGGATCCTCGCGGGCGCACGTAACGACTGAGCGCTCCCGGGGTGACGACGGCTGGGGTATTAGAAATCCGGAAACCCTGTGATTCCAAGTCGTTACAAAGAAGCAACCTGCGCGACTACGAATTCTTCCTCGCCATCACGAATCGTGACGGAATACCTGAGCGGGCCTATCATCGTACCGTGTCGAACCATCCGGCAGCCGCACGATTGGGCCCCTCGCTCCGCCTCGAAGAGTTCGCGATCACCAACTTCCGCACCTTCACTTCTCGCACGGTCATTCCCTTTCGTGGAGGAGCACAGGCCCCCGACGCCATCGCGACCTTTCATGGTGACAACGGCTCTGGCAAGTCCAACGCGCTTTCGGCGCTGGAGCTGTTCTTCGACTCCTTGGTGAGGATCCTGAGTTCTGAAGATATCCAGATGGGGAAAGATCTGTCTCTGGCTTGGAATGCTGGAGGCCAAGATGAATGGGGACTTGCTTTCCGGGATAGGCCCCCTGGCATCGACGAGCCGACCGATCTTGAGGCTCGCTTTGAGGATGTGCGCTTGGGAATACTCCGTGTCCGGTTCACACCTGCTGGGCAACGGGTTCGCGTGAGGGCAGAGACAGGCAGTCGTGTTGGAGATGAAGCTCCGAGGTTCATGCCTATCATGGAGTTCAATCGGCTGCTGACCTGGATCCAGACGCCCTTTGGTCCAGGGAGCGCTCCATACCTTGGGCTGGACTCACATCGCCGTGGCTCGGTGCGGCCGGCTCGTGGCCGTACAGCAGAAGCTTTCGATGTCGAACTCGCGGAAGCACTCTTCCAGCTGAGAACCTCATTCAACCCCCAAGACCGGGAGCGCTGGCGCACTTTCACTCAGCTGATGGAACGGTTCGCAACCCTGCGCGGCAGGGAGGTATCCGTGGACCGGCTCGCAAGGAACAGCTCCGCAGAGCTGACCTTCGAGGAGCGCGGTAAGTCCGTTCTGGCGCTCAAGGAACTCAGCTCTGGAGAGCAACAGTTGGTGAGGCTGTGTGCAGCCACTGTGTTGCTCAATTCCAGCATCCTCGCCATCGAGGAGCCGGAACTCAGCCTCGACAGCACCAACCAGCGCCTCTTCAAGGAACTGCTGCGCGAGCAGATCAACGCTGGGTTGCGTGACCAGGCCATCATTGAGAGCCACGTACCTACCTTTGATGATGGACCGAGCGTCATCCGTTTCTCTCGTGGACCTGCGGGCGAGACGGTGGTCTCACGTGCTCCCGCCACTGACGATGCAAACCGGCGGGAGTTGGAGGAACGGGCGAAGACTCAGGGAGCGGCAGCGCAGTGGGTGACCCGCGATGGATACACCCAACTTCCCGCTGTCATGCGGGGGGACTTGAACCTCACCAATGGGGGCCATCTCTGGTTCCTCAAGGGGAAGCGCACCTGGGAGGCATGGCCGGAGGACCAACTCGCGGCGTTGCTGGCGGATCCGGAGGCAAAGAAGGGCGATGAGTAGTCTGACCCTCTGGCTCGACAGCAACGTGGCTCGGAGCCCACCGAGTGTCCGAGAGATCTCCAGGCGAGCCAGTCCCAAAGGCGTCCGGGTTGTCGTGCCTGCACAGGTTCATCTGGAACTCTGCCGTCAATGGCGAGTGCGCACAGGCATGCAGTTCTCGCAGCAACTGATCGACTCTTTCCTCGGTCAGTTAGGGATCGAGGTGGTCGAGGCTCGGCTGGATCGCTCCACTGCCGAACTGTGGGCCGAGATGCTCCACCAGCGGTTCCCCACGGACGACGACTGGAAAGCCGCCAAGCTCACCAGCGTCAAGGCGAAGTTGCCAGAGGGAACCACGCTCCCGGCTTCGCGAGTTCCCATGACGACGGACTGGTGGATCGCGCTTGAGGTCGAGCGAGACAGCAATGCGTTCATCGCCGTCGAGGACAGAGGCGAGGAGTGGAGAAACCTCCGAGCCTTAGGAAGGGCCTTCTCCTACGCAGATGCGCTGCGCTGGCTGGATGACCAGCCGCTCGTGTGAGCCACCTGTCATGGGGACGAGTGGAAATCCGTGGAGGGTGTTGGCATCGACTGGCGGATGCGCTCAAGCCTCCCTGTAAGGAGGAAGGCAAGGAGGAGGCGTACGCGTGGAAGGGAGCGTGCTACGGGCCTACGTATCCAGCTGGGCGCGAGCCCACCTCAAGCCCACCGTGAGCGCGCGACAGCTCTAGGGGCTCTGAGGGCGGGTCGTAGTCAGGTTCGGCTCCCGATGAAGAGTCTCCGCTTATCGATTTTCGCGAGGCACCGTGAGCCGCTCGCGGAGCACGCGAGCGGCTCGAGGCCCACCGCGTCGCAGAGAGGACGCCGCTCCTTCGTGCGCAGATCGAGCACGACAAGCGCTGCCCCCTCGTTCGTGAGTCCGCCGCCGCGCGCTCTCTTCTCGATGACCACGACCGCATCCGGTCCGGCCCAGAGCATCGGCAGCTCATACGTCGAATAGAAGTCGGCGACCATGAGCGGGGCTCGTATTGCTTCGAGCACCCACTGCCGGAAGTCCCCCGGGCTCTCCTGCTGCTTGCCGCCGTCGAGCGTCACAACGGTCGGCACTCTGTCGCGCCTGGCCTGAATACCCAGCACGTCACCCGCGAAGCACAAGTTCGTGGAGCCGAACGTCAGGTGCTCGTCGCTGTGGAGCACCTCATTCACCTCCCCCGTGTCGACGTCAATGACGACGATGACTGCGGCATCGTCCTGTCGGTAGCCCTGGGCGCGTTCGCCGACGAGACTCGGAGTAACAAGCGCGAGAGCAACCTGCCGCGAGGTGCTGGCCATCGCCGTGCAAAGCCCAGGCAACTCGAAGACATCTCTGCCTTCTATCGCAATGGCCGACTTGCCTTGTCGCCACCATGCCGTGACGAGGCGCTCACCAGAGAATGTGCCGACGGCCCGGGAGGTTGGCTCCGTGACGACACGCTTGAAGCCGCGATATGTCGCATTCGTGTTCGTACGCGCACCGACGAGCGCACGCGCAAGGAGATCGACAAGGCGCCGCCGCTGGTGCGGGCTGCGCTCCTCGAACTCGGCGATGCCGACGCCACGCGCGACGTGGAGGAGAAACTCGGCACCCTCCGCGGATCCGATGGACAGCAGCTCCGTCTCAACGCCAACACGCCTTGCACGCTCGCTCGGCGCCGCGCGCACACAGAACGAAGAGCGAGGCACTCCAGGGTCGAGGGTGACTGGTACCTCAAGCCAGCTCGCGACCTTGCGGACGAACGCGGCCCCCACCGCCGCATCGGCCGCGTCGATGCTGGTGTCGTCGACCCACACACCGTCGTCGAGCACGTAGCGCGTGCCGAGCGGGTGCTCTTCTACCGCGAGCTTCACCTGGAGCGGCGGCATCTTGTCGAGCGAGGGACGCACGAATGACAGCACGCTTGCTGACGGCACCTCGCCGCCCTCGATGAGCGCCAACGAGACGTCGGCCCATCGCCGATCGGCGAGCTGTTCGAGCAGCTCGTCGAAGCCGTCGGAGAGGTAGCGCTCAAGCGCCGCATGGACAGAGCGCGGCACATCTCTGCACTCAATCCTGGGCTGGATGCGTTTCTCGTCGATTTCGACGCCGTGGAAAGTCAGGCCGTCCAGCGTGTAACCCGACAGCACAACCTCACCCTTCGGCGAGGCCTGCGCTATCACCATCGCCGTGCCGTCATAGAGCGACACGTGAAGTGCCTCGCACTGGAGTACGCGCGCGATGATGCCGAGCCGATGCTCGCCTGACGCCCCTGGCTCCGCGAGCAGCTCCAACGGAGCGGTCTTGACGACGGACCAGCCGCCTCGGCCGGCACCGAGCGCGATGGCCCACCGATCGGAGGTTGAGCCGGTCCCGTACTGCATCTTGTCCCATTTCTCGCGCTTGCGTCGCACGTAGGGCGCTGCCAGGAGACCTTCGGCCAGGCAGAGGTTGCCAATGGCACGCGCCAGCGCATCGAGGTCGCCAGTCCGGAAGAACGTCACCTGTCCCCATTCGCCCATGGGGCACTTTCTACCACCCAACGTCACGGGTAGGGTGACAGTGAAACGACCGGACTGCCCGCAAACGGCTGCGGGCACCGCGTGCCCCAGGCTGTAGAGCCCGGGACGACGGTGCCCGCGAGATTCAGTCCCCCAGCGTCCTGAGCGGACCCGGGGGCCTGAGCGCCTACTCTTAGTACAGAGCGTTCAGCGCGGTGATGTCGGAGCTGGTCCACTCACCGGTCTCGGTCGAGCGGAAGCAGGAGTTCATGACCGACCCGCCCACGGTAGCCGTGGTCGGCGTGCCGGAGATGTGGATGGCACCCACGCCACCGTCACCCTCGTTGGTGGCGGAGCCGCCGCAGCTGATGGACCGGTTGTAGTAGTCCGAGTGACGGAAGCCGATCGCGTGGCCCAGCTCGTGGGTGATGACGTGCTCATTCACGTCCAGGCTGTAGCTGTTCAGGCCCGTGCCGATGTTGATGGTGCCGTAAGGCTTGCCGCCCGAGGGGAAGCCCGCCGAGCCGCCCGAGCCGGACGTCGTCTGCGCGGTGATGTTCGCGGTGCAGCCAGTGGTGGGGCCGCGCGCGAAGGTAATGCGCAGACCCAGGCCGTTGTAGTTGGCAAGTGCCGCATCCAGGCCCTGGCTCAGCCGGGTGTAGCTGTTGAACGTGGAGGTCGGGTTGACGCAGATCTTCGTCACCGTGGTGCCAACCAGGTTCGTCGTCCGGTACTGCTCCTGGGTCTCCTTGCCGCTCTGGAGCATCTCCTGCGACGCAACCAGGTCCACGTGAGCGTCGAAGCCCACGTATACCTTGTCGTTGAAGATCTGGATGTCGTTCTCCGGGAAACCCGCCTCGACCAGGTTGGCGATGATCTCTTCCTGCTCGCTCATCTGCTCGGTACCGCAGCCGGCCAGCAACGCACCACAGCTCGCCACAACGACAGCCGCTTTCTTGAACATGCTTGGTTTCCTCTGGGGGATGGAGGTTCGACGCGGCCGCCTGGGGGGTTCCAGCCGCGGCCGCGCGCCCCAGCCCAGAGCAACCCTCGGGCCAACATATCGAAACCCCAGAAAACGGGAACTTACCAGGCAACACAGATTAGCCCTGGAGCACCGATGTGCCAGCGGTCCATGGAGTTCTTGTGAACTTCGTGTAAAGAGTCCTGACGTTTCCTGGTCATCACTCGTGGTGACTCAAAGGGTTGCACGTCCAACACGAAGGGCGTCCGAGTTTCGGACAGTATGTTCAAGTATTGGACAGGGCTCATTTCCCCCGGACAATGCCCCACCCGTGAAGAGTGACTCCCACCAGGAGCAGGTGTTCGCCGTGGCCTCGCCGGGACTGGAGCCCGCGCTGGAGGCGGAAGCGGCCTCGTTGGGGTTCGTGCCCCGGCGAGTCGAAGGGGGCGTGGAACTGGAGGGCGCACCAGGACTGCACCAGGAGGCGAACCTGCGCCTGCGCACCGCCAGCCGGGTGCTGCTACGGCTGGGCAGCTTCCGCGCGCCGGACGTGGGAGCCCTCACGCGCGGGCTGGCGGCGGTGGACCTGTCGCGCGTCTGGGACGGCAAGGGGACACCGCGGCTGGCGGTGGCAGCGCAGCGCTCGAAGGTGCCGGCGGGCGCGGTGCCCGCGGCGGCGGCCAAAGCCTGGGGACTGTCGTCGCTGGGCCGGGCCGGAGGACTGGAAGAGGAGGAGGCTGAAGGGCTCACCCTGCTGGTGCGGCTGGAGGGCGAGGGCTGCACGGTGAGCGTGGACACCAGCGGCGCGTTGCTCTACCGGCGCGGCTATCGCCAGGAGGTGGGACGCGCGCCCCTGCGGGAGACGCTGGCGGCGGGGCTGTTGGTGCTCGCGGGCTATGACGGTGCGGCTCCGCTGGTGGATCCGATGTGCGGCTCGGGCACATTCCTCATCGAAGGCGCGTGGATGTCCATGCGGCGGGCGCCCGGGCTGGAGCGCAGCTTCGCCTTCGAGCGTTTCCCGGGCTTCGACGCGGCGGCCTGGGCACAGCGTCAGGCCCAGGCGCGCGCGGAGGCAGTGCCCGCCCCTCGCGCGGGGCTGCACGGCTTCGACATCAACGCGGGAGCCCTGGGCACGGCGCGGCGCAACGCGCGACGGGCCGGGCTGACGCTGGCGCTGGAGCGGCGGGACGTGCGCACGCTCACCGCGCCCGAGGCGGGCCCTGGATGGGTGGTGGCCAATCCGCCCTACGGCAAGCGCGTGGGCGAGGAGGCGGACCTTCCCGAGCTCTACCGGGCGCTGGGCGCCACGCTGCGGCGAGCCTTCCCGGGCTGGCGCGCGGCGCTGCTCGTCCCGGAGGACAACGCCCTGGTGCGTGCGCTCGCCCTGCCCGAGGAGCGCAGCGTGCCGGTGCGCAATGGCGGGCTACGGTGCCGGGTGTTGCTCGCGAGGCTGTGAGGGGCTCAGGGGCAGCACCAGCTCGAAGCGCGCCCCGCCGCCGGGCCGCTCCTTCACATCCACCGTGCCGCCATGCGCCAGCACCACCCGGCGCACCACGGCCAGCCCCAGGCCCGCTCCCGTGGCGCGGCTGGTGAAGAAGGGCTGGAAGACGCGCTGGGAGTCTGCTCCCGAGAGGCCCGAGCCCTGATCCTCCATCACGACGGAGAGCCCGTGGGGAGTGCTCGCCAGCACCAGCCGCACGGTGCCTCCCTCGGGCGAGGAGCGCAGCGTGTAGCGCAGCAGGTTGGTCAGCGCCAATTGCAGCAGCGCCTCGTCCGCGAGGATGAGGGGCAGCTCCTCCGGCTCCTCGACATGGACCCGGGCCCGGGCCGCCTCGGAGACCGGTGCCAGCAACATCACCGTGCGGCGCGCCAGCTCGCCCACGTGCAGCGGACGCGGGTGCAGCTCGAAGGGGCGCACCACATCCAGCAGGTCGCGCACGATGTGCTCGAGCCGGGTGGCCTCCTCCTCCATCATCGCGACCGCGCTGGTGCCAATGGGGCCCAGCCTCGCCTCGCGCTTGAGCACCTCCACCACATTGAGGATGGCGCCCAGCGGGTTGCGCACCTCGTGGGCGACGACGCCCGCGGCCTCGCCCAGCACCGAGAGCCGCTCCTGGGCCACCCGCTCTCCCTGCAGCCGCGAGAGCTCGGCCAGGCGGGCCTCCGCCTCACGGTGGTGGCGCACGTTCTCCAGCGCGCTGCCCACCATGCCGGCAAACAGCTCCCGCGCGCCCACGGCGGAAGGGGTGAGCCTGCGCCCTTGCACCGACAGGGTCCCCAGGGGCGCGGAGCCCACGAAGATGGGCGCGTCCATCGAGGGCGTGTTGGGGTAGACGCGCTTGAGCAGGGCGGCCACCTCGGGCGCGTGGAAGTGCTCCAGCGTCGCGTGGATGTCCTGGAAGTACGCCGCTTTGCGCTGGATCAGCACCTGATCGAAGTGCGGCACGCTCGCGCGAGGAAAGCGGATCTCGCGAACGGGGCGGCCATAGAGTTGCTCCGCGAGCCGCAGGACCTCCGCGTCCTGCCTCATGGGGCCATGGACCAGGGTGTCTCCCTCGAGCAGCATCACCGACACGTAGAAGCCCTGCCGGTGAATGGCGTCCACCGCCAGTTCCAGCACGTCCTGCTCGTTGCGGCAGCGCAGCATCTCCGCTGCCGCGGCCACCAGCTCCTCGGCGAGCCGGCGCACGGTGGTCTCCTGCTCCATGGCGAGCACCACCACCACCTGCTCGTCGGGCTGGCTGCCCGCGCTGACGCGCACGTGACAGGTGCGCTCCTGCCCGTTCGCGCTCCGCAGCTGCATCCACCACTCCGCCGCGGTGGCCCGCTCCCCCCGGTTCCGCGCCGCGTACAGCGGCTCCGCCCAGGAGCGCTCCTCGGGGGTGAAGCGGGCGATGAGGGTCTCCATCGAACCGCTGTACAGCTCCTCGCGCGAGATGCCGAGCAGCTGCGTCAGCGCCGGGTTGGCATAGGCCACCCGCTGCTCGCGCAGAATGGCGATCGGAACGGGTAGCACTTCGAGCGGCCGGTACTCGGAGTCGTCGGACACGACGGCAGGCTCAGTCCTTGTGGTGAGTGCGCACGAACTCCTGGATGAACGTCTTCTCCTCGGCCCGCAGGCCGCCCAGGCCCAGCCCATAGCCCACCGGCTGCTTGCCATCATCCAGCGCATGCTCCCAGATGACGGTGGTGCGCAGCTCGATGGTGCGCTGGGGCTGCTCGAAGTTCAGCTTCAGCATGACCTTCGTGCCCACCTTCAGCGGCCGCTTCGAGTGGATGAAGAGCCCGCCCGAGGTCAGGTTGATCATCCGGTGCGTGACGAACATGCCCACGTTGCGCGGGGTGACCTGGATGTCGGCGTGGACCTGATCATTCTGGGTGCGCAGCGTCAGCCCGACGAACTCGTCGCTGGTGTAGCTGGGCGAGGCCACCTGCTTGCGGACCTGGGTGGCATTGGCCGAGGCCGGCTGGAAGGGCCCGGTCGAACCGGGCGGAGGGCCCCGCACGGGCACCGGCGTCATGCCGCGGACCGGCACCGGCGTCGTGCCGCGGGCCGGGGTGCCCTGGGGCGCTGCTCCGCTCTCCGCCTCGCGCATCTTGGCCGAGAGGAAGTCGAACATCTCCTGCGAGGCGCGGCGCAGCTCCGGGTGGGTCTCCGGGCCCAGGTGCTCCGGAGAGAAGCGCTTGGCCATCCGGAAGAAGGCCAGGCGCAGCTCGTCCAGGTTGGCGGTGGGCAGCATGCCGAACACCTCGTGCGGCGTCTTGCGGCCCTGCAGGATGCGAAGCTGGGTGCGGATGCGCTCGGCGTTCTCCTGGTCGGCGGCCGGGCTGGGCGCCGCCTTGACGATGAGGTCCTTCACCTCATCGAAGTTCTCGATGGGTACCCAGGTGGTGCCATCCCGCGAGGCGCGGTTGACCTTCTTCAGGCGGCCCGAGCCGATCAAGTCGCGCAGCGCCTGCAGCGTCAGAGGGCCGAGGACACGCCCGGAGGCGTCGCCAATCCAGTAGTTGGACATGGGGGCGTGACCCTCCTATTGCGCGAGGGCCTGACGGACAGCGGACGCGATCTCCAGCGGGTGGAAGGGCTTGCCAACGAAGCCCACCGCCCCGGCGGCCAGGGCCTGCTCCACCACGGGCTCGGCATCCATGCTGCTGATGATGAGCACCCGGGTCTTGGGCGAGGCCTGCTTCATCGCGGCGAGCACCTCGAGCCCGCTGCGCCGGGGCATGAACAGATCCAGGAACATGAGGGCCGGCTTCTCGCGCGCGGCGATGGCCAGGCCTTCTTCACCATCCGAGGCCTCGAGCAGCCGCAGCTCGATGCCGGTTTCCGCCAGGGTGTCTTTCAGGATGCGGCGGACGAAGTTGTCGTCGTCCACCAGGAGCAGGGTCGGCGCGTCTGACATGAGTGCATGATATCGACTGATCTGCGTGTCTGCCTGGGAGAGAGCACTCACCGGACCTGACTTTTGAGGTATGGACGCTTCATGCCCATCGACCAAGCTCTTGCCCGATTCGAAGCTCAGAAGAACGCATACTTGGAAGACCTCAAGGCCCTGGTTCGAATCCCCAGCGTCTCCTTTGCCGGGTTCGATGCCTCCCAGGTGCGCCGCAGTGCCGAGGCCACCGCGACGCTGCTCAAGGACCGTGGCTTTGAAAATGTGCAGTTGCTCGAAATCGAGGGAGCGCACCCCTACGTCTACGGTGAGGTGCTGAAGGCGCCAGGCAAGCCCACGCTGCTGTTGTACGCACACCATGACGTGCAGCCGGCGGGGGATTTGAGCGCCTGGAAGAGCAACCCCTTCGAGCCCGAGGTGCGGGACGGGCGGCTGTACGGACGCGGGGCGGCGGACGACAAGGCGGGCATCGTGGTGCACGCGTCGGCGGTGGATGCGTGGCTGAAGGGCGCGGGCTCGATGCCGCTCAACGTGAAGGTGGTCATCGAGGGCGAGGAGGAGGTGGGCAGCGACCACCTGACGGCCTTCCTGCAGAAGCACGCGGCGATGTTGAAGGCGGACGCCATCGTGCTGACGGACACGTCGAACTTCGACGTGGGGCTGCCGTCCATCACCACGGCGCTGCGCGGGCTGGTGACGATTGAAGTGGAGGTGCGGGCGCTGAAGCAGGCGGTGCACTCGGGCATGTGGGGCGGGCCGATTCCGGATCCGGTGATGGGGCTGTGCCGGATGCTGGCGACGCTGACGAACCCGGACGGCTCGATTGCCATCCCCGGCGTGCTGGACAAGGTGAAGCCGCTGACGGCGGCGGAGCAGCAGAGCATCCAGGCGCTGCCGGGCAATGACGCGTCCTTCCGCGAGCAGGTGGGCCTGCTGTCCGGGGTGCAGATGCTGGGCGGCGGGCGGCACCCGTGGGAGACGAACTGGCGGCAGCCGTCCATCGCCATCAACGCGATTCAGGCAAGCAACCGCAAGGACGCGCGCAACATCGTGTGTGACTCGGCCTGGTCGCGGGTGGGCATCCGCGTGGTGCCGGACATGGACGCGGCGGATGTGCAGCGCCGGCTGGTGGAGCACCTGCGAAAGGTGACGCCGTGGGGGCTGGAGCTGCACATCAAGGAGGATGCGCCGTCGGGCTGGTGGTACACGGACTCGTCGCACCCGGCGTTCCAGGCGGCGTTCCGCGCGCTGAAGAAGGGGTACGGGCGCGACGCGGTGACGATTGGCTGCGGAGGCTCGATTCCGTTCGTGGAGCCGTTCGCGCGGGAACTGGGCGGAGTGCCCGCGCTGCTCATCGGCGTGGAGGATCCTTATACGTACGCACACTCGGAGAACGAGAGCCTGCACGTGGGGGACTGGGAGAAGGCCATCCGCGCGGCGATTCACATGTACGAGGAGCTGGCGCAGGCGTTGAGTAAGCGCTGAAGCTTGCCCGGATCAGCGGACCTCGAGCTCCTGGAAGGCGACTCCGTCCAGCTCCAGGCGCTGCACCGCGTCCCTGAAGCGCTCGCTGGCGATGATGAGCGTCCATCCCTGTCTGAGACGGAACACATCGAGCTCCGCAGGGAGTGAAGTTGCGTCAAGGACGATAGGAGCCGGGAGTTTGAGTGGCTCGTTTCCACAGGTGGGACATGGGGGCTTTCGGTCTGGGGGCAGGCAGACAGGGTGAAACTGGCCGTGCAACTCGAACTGAAGCTCCAGCAACTCAGGTGGGCGCTTGACGCGAAAGCGCACCTCAAGGGCACAGCCGTGAAGGCCTCGAATACCGGCCGCTTGCAACTTGTCGAGCGCCTCACGGCGCAGGTAGAGCGACCAGGGTTCAGGCATAAAAAGTTGACCGAAATAACCAGAGCCTGTTCCGGTCAGCGGGCCAAGCCTTGTCCCTGGTTCCAGGAGGGCACCCTGGGGAGCCAGCGGCCGTACCAGGTCGCGCAGACGCAGGAACTCCTCGAACGGCACAGGCCACGGGTCGGACAGCTTTTTGAGCTCCTGAGTGGGGAGCCCCGATAAGTCCACGCCCGGATACTCGAGCCCCGTGACAGCTCCCCCTACGCGACACGCTGGGCAGGGCTCGACACCAGGCAATCCCCACTTGTGCTTGGCGTGCAGGTCTCCTGTGTAGCGCGGGGAGGGGTCCTGCTTGAGCCGATAGAGTTTCATGCCGTTGCGGGCCCTGGCACATCGTCAGGGTGAGAGGAGCTGGGGGCCAGGCGGGGGAATCGGAGCGTAGTACGAACTGCTAATGGGACCCGCGATGTCAAAGCGAAGGGCGAGCTCGAACGCCTTGCTGAGCAACTCCTCCTTCGACAGCCGGCGGCCCAGATTTTCTTCCCGGAACTGCCGCCACGCTTCGTTCCAAAGTCCGCCCCGAGCGCCTCTGTGAATGCGCAGGTGCACATGCTCGGGGATGAGCATGGTCCACTCAATTGCGGCTGGTACCAGGGCTTCGAAAGGGCGGTCGGAAGCCCCGCGCCAGCTCCACACTGGGCTCGAGCGGGCCACGCGCCAGCGCCTCCGGATCCACGTCCGCACAGTCGAAGATGCCGCACTCGCCGTCGTCGCAGGCGAGCACGACGCACCGATCCGCTTCCGGAGCTTCGCACGCGGAGGTGTCATCCGTACCTGTGCCCTCCCATGCATTCAAGGCGGGTGAGACCGTTGCGCACGCGGACACCACTGCGGAGAGGAGCAGCGACAAGAGGAAGCGGGAGAGCAAGGACGTGGTTTCCATGTTTCAGAGAGTAGGGCACGGCGCGGTATGCCGTGTGCGGCATACGCAGCGGAGCTGCTACCCTCGGAACCGGTCCGTGGCCTCCACGAGCGCGGCGGTGATGCCCGGCTCGTAGGCCGAGTGCCCGGCATCGGGGATGATCTTCAGCTCCGCCTCCGGCCAGGCCTTGTGCAGCGCCCAGGCGCTCTGCACGGGGCAGGGGATGTCGTAGCGCCCCTGAACGAGCACGCCCGGGATGTGGCGGATGCGCGGCACGTCGTCCAGCAGTTGCGTGTCACTGCGCAGGAAGCCGCGGTTGACGAAGTAGTGGCACTCGATGCGCGAGAAGGCGAGGGAGTACTCGTCCTCGCCGTGCTTGGCGATGAGCGCGTCGCTGGGCAGCAGGTAGCTCGTGCGGCCCTCCCAGACGCTCCAGGCCCGTGCCGCTTCCTGGCGCACGTGCGCGTCCGTGCTGGTCAACCGCCGGTGGTAGGCGTGCAGCAGGTCGCCGCGCTCCTCGGGAGGAATGGGCGCGAGGAAGTCCTCCCAGGCGTCCGGGAAGAAGTGGTGGGCGCCGTGCTGGTAGAACCAGTCAATCTCCTGCTTGCGCAGCAGGAAGATGCCGCGCAGCACCAGCTCGGTGACGCGCTCGGGGTGCTTCTGCGCGTAGGCGAGCGCGAGCGTGCTGCCCCACGAGCCGCCAAAGACCTGCCAGCGCTCGATGCCCAGGTGGCGGCGCAGCATCTCCATGTCCTCCACCAGGTGCCAGGTGGTGTTGTCCTCCAGGCTCGCGTAGGGCGTGCTCTGGCCGCAGCCGCGCTGGTCGAACAGCACGATGCGGTATGCCTCCGGATCGAAGAAGCGCCGCTGCTTGGGATCCGTGCCACCGCCCGGGCCACCGTGCACGAAGATGACGGGCTTGCCCTTCGGGTTGCCGCTCTCCTCGAAGTACACCTCGTGGAGGGGGGACACGCGGAGGCGGCCCGTGTTGTACGGCTGAATCGGCGGATAGAAGGTGCGCAGTGCGGTCGGAGGCATAGGCAGGCGAGGACACTAACAGAGTGCCTCGCCTGCCATGCCCCTGGCGTTCGGGCTCAGGGCCTGTGGCAGACCTGAGCCAGCTCCGCCACCGCGGACTCCAGAGGGACCTGCCGCTGGGCTCCGCTCCGCTCGCGGATCTGCACCGCGCGCCCTGCCTGCTCCCGGGCACCCACCAGGATGACGAACGGCACGCCATCATGGTGCGAGTCCAGGATCCGCTTGGACAGCGACTCTCCCCGTACGTCCTCGCCCACCCGCAGCCCCGCCGCCGCCAGTTGCCCGCGGACCTCCGATGCATAGGCCTGCGCGTCCTGGCCCACCGGCAGCACGCGCAGCTGCTCCGGCGCCAGCCACGCGGGCAGGGAGCCCTGGTGGTGCTCGAGCAGCAGGCCCAGGAAGCGCTCCAGGCTGCCGAAGATGGCCCGATGCAGCATGGCCGGCCTCCGCTTCGCACCGCCCGAGTCCACGTAGTGGATGTCGAAGCGCTCGGGCAGCACGAAGTCCAGTTGGATCGTCCCGCACTGCCACTCGCGGCCCGAGTGGTCCTTCAGCAGCCACTCCAGCTTCGGCCCGTAGAACGCCCCCTGTCCCGGCTGCATCCGGCAATTGAGCCCGGCGTGTTGGGCCGCTTCGAGCAGCACGGCCTCGGCCCGGTCCCAGACCTCGTCGCTACCGGCCCTTTGCTCGGGGCGACTGCTGAAGGCAACTTCCACCTGGCCCAGGCCAAAGTCCCGGTAGAACGCGCTCAGCGAGCGGCAGAACGCCAGCACCTCATCGGCCACCTGCTCCTCCATGCAGAAGATGTGGCCGTCGTCCTGCGTGAACTGGCGCAGCCGGAACAGCCCGAGCAGCGCGCCCGAGGACTCGTTGCGGTGCACCAGCCCGAACTCCGCCAGGCGCAAGGGCAGGGCGCGGAACGAGGGCACCATCCGGTGGAAGATCTGGATGTGCCCCGGGCAGTTCACCGGCTTGAGCGCGAAGGGCCGCTCGCCGTCGTTCAGCACGAACATGCCTTCGCGGAAGTTCTGCCAGTGGCCGCTGCTCTCCCAGATGCGCTGGCCCAGCACCTGCGGCGCCCGAACCTCGCGGTAGCCGCCCTCGGCCAGGGCGCGCCGGGCCCGCTCCTCGAGCAGGCGGTAGAGGATGAACCCGCGCGGGTGCCAGAAGGCCATGCCGGGGGCCTCCTCCTGCAGGTGGAAGAGGTCCAGGCGCTCGCCCAGGGATCGATGATCGTGTTCGCTCAACATTGCCGTTCTCCGTGTCAGTGAGGTGAAGCCGGACCGGAACGGGGTGCTGAAGCGTAGCGTGAAGGTGCGCCCCGTCCGGATTGCCCGGCGGGGCTGCGGTGTCCGCGCTCAGTTCACTCGCGCACGACCACCGGCCCGCCAGTGCGGCAGGTAGTGGTCGTGGTGGTGTGCTGGGCGTGTTTCATGGCGGACCAGAATGGCGACGCGCGAGGCGAAAAAATCCTGACAACCGCTCAGGCCGGGCCCTTCTCGGAGGAGGGCGGAGGAACGCCCCGGCCCGCATGGGCCACCACCTTCACCTCCGAGCGGTCATCCAGCGCCAGGCCGTCGCCCTTGGGCTCCGTCTCGCTCACCGAGATGACATCTCCCCGGTAGAGCTTGAAGAAGCGCTCGTTCTTCTCCGTGCGGTGCTTGTCCTGCAGCGCCAGCCCCACGCGGCCCTCGGGGCCACAGCCGATGTAGCGGTGGCGCCCCTTGCCCTCCAGCGGCTCGGAGACGATGCGGAACAGCCGCCCCTGGGGCAGCTCCGGCCAGGCCTCGCCCTTCGGCGCCAGCATCAGGTAGCTCATCTTCAGCGATTCCTTGTGCAGCCCCGCCGCTCGCGCCAGCTCCTCCACCACCTTGGGCATCGGCCAGGTGCGCTCCGCGTGGCACCAGTCCGTCTCCTTCACCAGCGCTGGGCAGTTGCCCCGGAACATGCACGGCGCACGCACCGCGTAGCCCTTGCTCACCAGCACGTCCCGCACCTTCAGCAGGGCGCGTGAGGTCTCCCTCAGCGCGGGCTCCATCACCAGCAGGCTGCCGTTCTTCTTCACCTGGCCGAGCAGTTGCTCCAGCAGCGCCGCCCGGGGGCCGATGGCGCCATCCCCCGTGCCATACAGCTCGTTGAGCACGTGGCCCATGGTGATGAGGTCGAACTGGCCCTCGGGAGGCGGCGTCTTGCGCGTCGGGTCCCACTCCCGGGTGGCCAGCGCCTCGCCTGCCTCGGCGGCCAGTGACCGGGCGAGCGTCAGCGCGGGCTTGCTCCGGTCGGCCGCGGTCACCTCGCTGGCCCCCGCGTCCATCGCCGCGAAGGCCAGGGGCCCCGGACCGCTGCCCAGGTCCAGCACCTGCCGGGGACGATTGGGCAGCTCTCCCAGGGCCTGCCGCGCTTGGGCATAGGACACCGGCCAGTAGAACAGCAGGTAGGCTCCCAGCAGCCGGGGGTCGTCCATGTACTTCGCGCCTGCGAGCTGCCGCTCCCGAGTGAGGCCCAGCGAGAGCTGCTTCACCCCCGCGCCCACCTCTTTGACCTCCTGAGGAGTCAGCCGCGTCTCCGGGCCATCGCCCTTTCGGCGCGCCTGTCTCCAGACGGCGATGAGCCGCGGAATCCACCGCTCCAGATCCCTGCTATAGGCGTCCGCCATCGACACTGGCTCCACATGAAGGGTCGCCTCGGGCAGGCGACCGCGTTAAACCCTTGTCCCACATGATTTCCGTCCGCGGTCTGCGCAAGCACTACAAAGTTCACAAGCGCCCGCCTGGCCTCAAGGCTGCCTTCCGTTCGCTCTTCCACCGCAACTACACCACCGTGAAGGCGGTCGACGGGATTTCCTTCGACATCCGCCCGGGCGAGCGGGTGGGGTTCCTGGGCCCCAACGGTGCGGGGAAGACCACCACCCTCAAGGTGCTGGCGGGGTTGCTTCACCCGT
>DASVVJ010001141.1:0-8800 GCA_036389955.1 Myxococcaceae bacterium | reverse complement strand
CGGCTGCGCAAGGAAATCGAGCCGCTGAGCGCGCAGGACTTCATGCGCTTCCTCTTCCGGTGGCACCACCTGGAGGAGGTGGACGCGCTGCGCGGCTCCACGGGCCTGCTCAAGGCCGTCTCGCTGCTGCAGGGCTACGAGGCGCCGGCCTCGGCGTGGGAGCGTCACCTGCTGCCCGCGCGCATGAAGGGCTACGTGCCGGACCTGCTGGAGCGGGCGTGTTACGGCGGCGAGGTGGCATGGGGCCGGCTCACGGTGAAGGATGCACGGCCGCCGCCGGGGCCTCGCCGGGGTGCCCCGGTGGAGCCGGCCGAGCCCGAGGCGCCTCGCCGGGCTCCGCAGCCCACGCGCAACGCGAGCCTGACGTTCACCCGCCGGGAGAACCTGGACTGGATGCTGGCCGCCGCGCGGCCCAACGCGGTGCTCTCGGATGGGGGCGTGTGGCTGCCTCCGGATCTGTCCGCGGCGGCGCGCGATGTGGTGAACGTGCTGGAGCAGCGCGGGGCGTGCTTCTTCAATGATCTGACCTCCCGCGCGCGCCGGCTGCCGGCCGAGGTGGAGGACGCGCTGTGGGAGCTGGTGGCCCGAGGACTCGTCACGGCGGACGCGGTGCAGAACCTGCGCGTGTTGCAGAGCCCGGCTCAGCGCCGGCGCCAGAAGCTGTTGCAGCGTGGCGGTCCGGGGCGCTGGAGCCTGCTGGTGCCCTCCGAACCCAAGCCCGCAGATGAAGTGTCCGACGCGCTGGCCCGGCTGTTCCTCCAGCGCTACGGCATCGTCTGGAGAGACCTGGTGATGCGTGAGGCGCTGGCACCCTCCTGGCGCGAGCTGCTGTACGTGTACCGGCGCATGGAGGCGCGCGGCGAGGTGCGAGGCGGGCGCTTCGTCTCTGGCTTCGTGGGCGAGCAGTTTGCCTTGCCAGAGGCGGTGGATATGGCGCGGGCGGTGCGGCGCCAGGCGCCCTCGGGTGTGCGGGTGCAACTGTCCGCGGTGGACCCGCTCAACCTCACGGGTGTGGTGACGCCAGGTCCGCGCGTGCCCGCCACGGTGGGCAATCTGGTCACCTGGGTGGACGGGATTCCCCAGGGCACGGACGCGCTGGCCGAGGAAGAGGACGACGATACCGAAGCGCCCGAGGGAGAAGCCGCAGCGGGCTGAGTCTGTCCGGATGGGGGGGCGCACGGCGGCGCCAGGGCTGATAGGGTTCTCCAGCTAACACGAGGGGAATCGCCGATGCGCCGTCTGCTCATCCTGGGGTTGTTGCTGCTCACTGCCTGTCCGCCGGAGGATCCCGGCGAGGATCCGGATCCGCCGCCTACGACGGATCCGAACGACCCGCGTCCCACCAGGCCGCCCGCGTTGGGCAAGGGCCGCATTCAGGGCAAGCTGACCCCGTTCCAGAGCGGTGGCCGCTCCGTGGTGGATCCCCCGGCCCGCCCGCCGCCGCTCCAGGGCGAGAACGCGAGCAAGCTCTCCCAGGCGCTCTCCCGCGCCCTGTCCCAGAAGAAGCTGAGCACGCGCAAGGCCGCGCTCGAAGTCTCCCTGCCGGACCTGCCCGTCGTCCCGACGCCCGCGGGCCCGCCGCCGCTCAAGCGCCTGCCCTCCACCGAGTCCACCATCGCCGGTGACGTCATCGTTCGCTTCGAGCAGGCCGGCATCAGCGCGCCCCAGGCGCTCGAGCGGGTGGCGCTGCCTGGCTACCGCGCGGTGCACAAGGGCTACGCCAGCGAGCACCTGCACCTGGTGGGCTTCGAGGCCGTGGACGGCCACGCAGTTACGGTGGCGGAGACGGCCCAGCTCGTGGAGCAACTGGCCCTGGTGCCCGGTGTGCGCTTCACCGAGAAGAACCTGCGCATGTACCCGTTCGCGGTGCCCAACGATAAGAACTACCCGGTGCAGTGGCACTACCCCGCGCTAAACCTGCCCGCCGCCTGGGATGTCACCACCGGCAGCGCCAGCGTCACCGTGGCCGTGCTCGACACGGGCATCGCCGTGCACCCGGACCTGAGCTCCCGCATCAGCGGCGGCTACGACATGATCACCGACGCCACCAACGCCGGTGACGGTGGCGGCCGTGACAGCGACCCCACCGACAAGGGCGGAGACGAGCCCAACGGCGGCTCCTCGTGGCACGGCACGCACGTGGCGGGCACCATCGGCGCGGCCACCAACAACACCAGCGGCGTGGCCGGAGTGACGTGGGCCACCCGCATCGTCCCCGTGCGCGTTCTGGGCAAGCAGGGTGGCTCCAGCTTCGACATCGCCGCGGCGATGACCTGGGCCACCGGAGGCACGGTGACCGGCCTGCCCGCCAACCCCAACCCCGCCAAGGTCGTCAACATGAGCCTGGGCGGCGCGGCCCCGCCGCAGAAGACGTACCAGGACGTCATCGACGCGCGGGTGGCGGCTGGCTCCATCTTCCTCATCGCCGCGGGCAACGAGAACACCAACGCCGCCGACTCCACGCCGTGCAACCAGCAGAACGTCATCTGCGTGGGCTCGACGAACTTCGCCGGTAAGCGCAGCAGCTTCTCCAACTACGGCACTCCGGTGGACGTGATGGCCGCGGGCGGCGAGATGCGCGAGGACCTCAACGGCGACGGGTATGCGGACGGCGTGCTCTCCACCTCGTTCGATGACAAAAACCAGCCTGTCTACGCCTTCAACCAGGGCACCAGCATGGCCACCCCGCACGTGGCGGGCATCGTGGCGCTGATGGCGGCGGTGACCCCCACCCTCAACCACGCGCAGGCGGAGAGCATCCTCAAGTCGACCGCCAGCGCCAGCAGCCAGTGCACGCTGGGCTGTGGCGCGGGCCTGGTGAACGCCCAGGCGGCCCTCAAGAAGGCCCAGGGCGGCACCACCAATGAGCCGCCGAAGCTGGGCGTGTCCACCACGCTGCTCTCGTACCGGAGCAGCGGCACGCAGCAGGTGCTCCTGTCCAACCTGGGCGGCGGCTCGCTGCAGGTGACGGTGGCCAAGAGCGGCCCCAACGCCGCGGCGGTGTCCCTGCCGTCCACCACGGTGACCATTCCCGCCTTCGGCACGCAGACGCTCGACGTGGCGGTGAACACCGGCGGACTGGCCAATGGCGACTACTCGGCCACGCTGGCCCTCACGGGAACCAACGCGGCCGGCGGAGCGGCGGCCGGCAGCGCCACCGTGTCGGTGAGAATCACCGTGGGCGCGCCCTCGGCGAGCCTGGACGCGGTGGTGGCCTTCGCATGGCAGGACGCGCTGGGCGAGTGGCAGGTGGAGGCGGACACCATCACCCTGGCCCAGCCCAAGTACGGCTACGACTACTCCATCGACATGCCGCCGCGGACGGCCTACTACGCGCTGGCCACGATCGATGACGACCAGGACGAGGAGTTCTTCGAGGAAGGAGAGCGCACCGGCTTCTGGCGCAACGTGAGCGACTTCGAGGGCGTGCCGCTGGCGGCGCAGCAGATCGTCACCAACATCAGCTTCGACCTGGTGCCGCTGTCGGCCGTGGATGACACGCCCGCGCTGGTGGTGGGCGCGCCCTGCACGAGCAGCGCGGACTGCCCGGATGGCGGGCGGTGCGTGACGGGCTACCCGGGCGGCTACTGCACGCGCAACTGCGAGACCCAGGCGTGCCCCTCGGGCTCCAAGTGCTACGTGGTGGATGCTTCCACCGGCGAGAGTGTCTGCATCGCCAGCTGCTCCGGCGCGGGGCTGGGCCAGAGCACCTGCCGCACCAGCTACGTCTGCTACGACGACCAGGCCGGCGGCGGCCAGTGTCTGCCCCGCTGCACCGTGCTCAACGTGTGCGGCGACCGCCTCAGCTGCAACAGCTCCAGCGGCTACTGCCAGTGAGCTGACGCACCCTGCGGTACCGAGGGCGCTGGACGCGAGTCCGGCGCCCTCTTGCTTGGCTGGCCATGGGTACAGAAGGGGGACATCCCCCCATTCCTGTTATATTGTGAACAGGGTGGTGGCCTCGGGGGGGAATGAGGCGCCCGCGGTACGAGTGGAGGCGATTTATGGGTTTCGAGGAGCCTGTGGGTGCGCCTCATCGGAATGAGGAGCATGCATCCGAAGCGAGGCCGTTCCCGCTTCCCGCCAACGAGGATGCCCGGCTCCGCGCCCTCTACAGCTACGGAGTGCTCGACACCCAGCCCGAGCCCACCTTCGATGGCATTGCCCGCCTGGCCGCGCAGATCTGCGGCACGCCCATCGCGCTCATCTCGCTGCTGGACAAGGATCGCCAGTGGTTCAAGTCCAGCTCGGGTCTGGAGGCGCGGCAGACAAGGCGCGACGTGGCTTTCTGCACCTACGCCATCCTGGAGCCCGGGGTGTTCGTCGTGCCGGATGCGCTGGCCGACCCGCGCTTTGCCCACAACCCGCTGGTGACCGGTGATCCGCACATCCGTTTCTACGCGGGCGCTCCGCTGGTCAACCCCGAGGGCTTCTCGCTCGGCACGGTGTGTGTGATTGACCGGGTACCCCGCCAGCTGGAGCGAGAGAAGGTGCTCGCCTTGGAGACGCTGGCCGAGCAGGTGGTGGCCCAGCTGGAGCTGCGGCGCCTGAACCGCTCGCAGACGCGGCTCATCGACGAGCTGTCCGAGAGCAACGAGCGGTTCGAAGTCATCCTGCGTGCCACCAACGACGTCATCTGGGATTGGGACCTGATGACCAACCAGGTGACGTGGAACGAGCGCATCACCGAGGTGCTCGGCTACCCACTGAAGAGCCTGGAGAACACTTCCGAGTGGTGGTACAGCGCGATTCACCCTGAGGACCGGGAGCGGGTGCGCACGAGCATCGAGCGCGCCATCGCGGGCAGCGGAGCGGTGTGGTTCGACGAGTACCGCATGCGGCGGGCCAACGGCACCTACGCGCGGATCATGGACCGGGGCAGCATCCTGCGCGACATTCAGGGCAGGCCGGTGCAGATGCTCGGGGCGCTGGCGGACATCAGCGAGCGCGAGGAGATGCGTGCGCGGCTGGCGCTGGCCGACCGCATGGCCTCGGTGGGCACGCTGGCGGCCGGGGTGGCGCATGAAATCAACAACCCGCTGGCCTACGTCATCGCCAACCTGGACTACGCGCGCCAGGAGCTGGGGGCGGCGGCCGCGGACCAGGCGCCCCGGGAGGCCGAGGTGCCGGAGGCCCTCCAGGAAGCCCGGGAGGGCGCCGAGCGGGTACGGATCATCGTCAAGGAGCTGAAGATGTTCTCCCGGCCGGACGATGATCGCATGGAGCTGGTGGATGTGCACCGCGCCATCGACTCGGCGGCGACGATGGCGTGGAACGAGCTTCGCCACCGGGCGCGGCTGGTGAAGGAGTACCAGCCGGTGCCCTCGGTGTACGGCAACGAGACCCGGCTGGGGCAGGTGTTCCTCAACCTGCTGGTGAACGCGGCGCAGGCCATCCCCGAAGGGGCCGCGGACCGCAACGAGATCCGGGTGAGCACGCGGCTGGACCCGCAGGGGCGCATCGTCATCGAGGTGCGAGACACGGGCGGGGGCATTCCGGAGGAGGTGCGGCCGCGCATCTTCGAGCCGTTCTTCACCACCAAGCCGGTGGGCATGGGCACGGGGCTGGGGCTGTCCATCTGCCACGGCATCATCCAGAGCCTGGGCGGGGAGCTGCGGTTCGAGACCGAGCTGGGTAAGGGCACGGTGTTCCAGGTGCTGCTCCACCCGCCCGTGGGAGCGCGGCGGCAGAAGGGAGCCGAGAAGGCGGCGGTGGCGGCGGGGCGGCGGGGGCGCCTGCTGTTGGTGGACGACGAGCCCATGGTGCTCAACGCGGTGAAGCGCACCCTGAGCACCGAGCACGAGGTGACGGGCTTCCACCGCGCCGCGGCCGCGCTGGAGTGGCTGGAACAGGGCCAGCCCTGGGACCTGATTCTCTGTGACTTGATGATGCCGGAGATGACGGGCTGGGAGTTTCACGCCGAGCTGATCAAGCGGTGGCCGGAGCGCTCGGGCGACATCATCTTCGTCACCGGAGGCGCTTTCACCGCCAGGGCCCGGGACTTCCTGGGGCGGGTGGGCAACCCGCGGCTGGAGAAGCCGTTCGATCCCCAGGCGCTGCGTGCGCTGGTGAGTTCCCTTCTCCTCGCGAGCTGAGCCTGCCTGGCCTCAGGTGCGGCCGTGGCCCCGGGGCTTGCCAGCCTGGAGCAGTGCCGAGCCTGGCTTACGTCTCGGATGGGGATGGGCGCGGCCCGCGCCCGTTGGCTCAGCCCTGGCCGGGCCATGCGTTAGCGCCTTAACGCAGTGGGAACTGAACAGTTCCCTTCTGGTGTCGGCCAGCCCATCTTCCGGAGCGCTTGTTCTCCGAGTCCCGCAGCCTTCTACAGCGCCTGAAGTCCGAGACACGCCCCCATCATGAGCGAGCCGAGAGCACCGTGCGCCTGCTGGAGCCCGGGCTCTCGCTCGAGGGCTACCGGCGGCACCTTGAAGCCCTCCATGGGCTGTTCGCCCCGCTCGAGGCCGAGCTGGAGCGCAAGCTCTCGGGGGAGCTGCCCGAGCTGCGAACCGTCGAGCGGTGGAAGCTGCCGCTGCTGGTGAAGGACCTGGAAGCGCTGGGGCATGACGCCTCCTCCCTGGCGCGCCTGCCCCGCGCGACGCTTCTGCCTCCGCTCACCGGCCTGCCCGAGGCGCTGGGGTGCTTCTACGTGCTGGAGGGCTCGACCCTGGGCGGCCAGCTTATTCTGCGCCACCTTCAGCGCCACCTGACGGGAGCGCCCGTTGCCTTCTTCCGTGCCTATGGCGAGGAAGTCGGCCCCATGTGGCGTGCGTTCGGCGAGGTGGTAAGCCAGGCCTCCGCCGCCGCGGCTTCCGAGGACTTCGACGCTCGCGTGGTGCAGGGCGCCAAGGACACCTTTGATGCGTTCACAGCCTGGCTGAGCCAGGAGAGAGTGAGTGCAGCCGTCCGCCTCTGAAGTTGACCTGAGTCAGTGTGAGCGCGAGCCCATCCACCTCTTAGGAGGCATTCAGCCGCATGGGGTGCTGCTGGCCTTCCGTGGGCCGCAGTGCACCGTCGAGGTGGTGAGCGCGAACACGCAAGCGCTGCTGGGGCGTGCTCCGGAGCAGCTGCTCGGGCGGCCTCTGGAAGAGGTGCTGTCGCCCGAGGTGCTCGCCTGTCTCGAGGTGGGCTCCGGGCCTGGCTCCGTGCGCGTGGAGCTGCAGGGCCGCGCCTTTGTCGCCCTGTGGCACACGAGCGACGGCCTCACGGTGCTGGAGCTGGAGCCCGCGGAGGCCGGAGATGGCGCGGAGGAACACGCGCTGGAGGGCGTGCGGCGGCTCATCGCTCCGCTGCCCGGAACCGAGGGGACGCAGCCGCTGCTCCAGTCCGTGGCGGGCGCGGTGAGGGACCTCACGGGTTTCGACCGGGTGATGGTGTACCGCTTCGACGCGGACTGGCACGGCGAGGTGCTGGCCGAGAGCCGACGCGAGGGCGTGGACAGCTTCCTGGGAATGCACTTTCCCGCCAGCGACATTCCCGCTCAGGCCCGGGCCCTGTACACCCGCAGCCCCCTGCGCCTCATCGTCGACGCGCGCGCCGGCCCCGTGGCGCTGCTGCCCCCGGTGCTGCCGGGAACGGTCCGCCCACTGGACCTCTCGGGCGCGGCACTGCGCAGCGTCTCGCCCGTGCACCTGGAGTACCTGCGCAACATGGGCGTGGAGGCCTCGTTCTCTCTGTCTCTGCTCAAGGACGGGAAGCTGTGGGGCCTCATCGCCTGCCACCACCACGCTCCGCGCCACATCTCCTATGAGCGGCGCAGGGCCTGCGAGGTGCTCACCCGGCTGCTGTCGCTGCGGCTGTCGGCCGAGGAGCGCACCGCCGAGGCCACCGAGCATGCCCGGCGCGTCGCGCTGCAGGGGCGGCTCACCCTGGTGCTGGGGCAGGGTGCCTCGCTGGCGGAGACGCTGCCCCGCTTCGCCTCGCTGGTGCTCGAGCTGACGGGCGCCAGCGGTGCGGCGCTGCTGTTGGGAGAACGCCCGCTGCTGGTGGGAGCTACCCCCACGGAGAGCGAGGTGGAAGCGCTGGCCGCATGGCTTGCCGCGCAGTCCTCCGAGACCGTCTTCTTCACCGAGCGGCTGGCGGAGGCGTTCCCCGCGCTGGCTCACCGCGCGGATGTGGCGGCCGGACTGCTGGCGGTGCGGCTGGAGCCCCGCGCGCCGCGCTTCGTCCTCTGGTTCCGGCGGGAGGTGGCGCGCACCGTCACCTGGGCCGGCAATCCCCAGAAGCCGGTCGTGCCCGAGCCGGGAGAGGCGCGGCTCCATCCGCGTGCGTCCTTCCGGGCGTGGGAGGAGACGGTGCGCGGCGCCAGCCGGCCGTGGACGCGCGCGGACGCCGAGGCGGCGGAGAGCTTCCGGGGCGTACTCGTCGGCGTGGTGCTGCGCCAGGCCGAGGAACTCAACCGCCTCGCCGTGGCCCTGTCCCGCTCCAACTCGGAGCTGGACGCGTTTGGCCACACCATCGCGCATGATCTCCACGAGCCGCTGCGCGGCATCCGCCAATATGCGGAGTTCATCCATGAGGACTACGGAGAAAAGCTGGGCGAAGAGGGCCGCGGCCACCTGGACTCCATCCGCTGGCTGGCGAAACACTCGGGAGACATGGTGGACGGGCTGCTCAATTACAGCCGCCTGGGCCATGTGGAACTCGCCTGGGGCGAGGTGGAAATGCAGGAGGTGCTGGACGCCGTGCTGCGCTCCCTCTCGGTCCGGCTGGGTGAGAGCCAGGTCGAGGTGCGGCTGCCTCGCCGCCTGCCCCAGGTCCTTTGTGACGGCATCCGCATTCAGCAGGTATGGGCCAACCTCCTCAC
>DASVVJ010001140.1:0-2203 GCA_036389955.1 Myxococcaceae bacterium | reverse complement strand
CCATCGTCACTGCAAGCACGAGGACGCGCGCAATCCTGGGTCCCACTGATCGCGCAAAGAGTTCGCTGGCCTCCTCCAGTTCCTCGAGGGTGGTGGCACTGCATGAAATGCCAGGGCTTGCCCGTGTCATGGCCAGGACAGGAGACGCGCACCAGCCAGCCGTCCTGGCCAGGCCGGATTCGTAAAGGTTCTCCCAGCACCAACTGGGCCAGGGACGCCTCGAAGTCGGCCTTGGCCACCGCCACTGAGCCGTCCCAGTGCGTTGGCCTGTGCTCCAGCACAGAGCCCTCGCCCGTATCGAGGCGCACAACACGTGAAGTGCTGCACGCGGACAGTAAGGCCAGCAGTGCCACGACAGGCAGCCGCGAGTTCATCGAGAAGCCTCGTCTGACAGAGGTGGTGAGGATGTAATTATGCAGTGCCTGGGTAATCTGGGACTGAAGCGAGCTGACTCGGGGATTTTATTTTCTCGGAACGCAACTCCGGGGCGGGTCTCTCGACAATCAGTACAAATCTTACCTTTTGGTACTTCGTCGGAGACTTAGCCATGACGACCCACTCTGTTCGCCGCGGTGACACCCTCAGCGCCCTGGCGCGTCGCTACAACACCTCGGTCTCCGCGCTGGCGCAGGCCAACAACATCCGCAATGTGAACCTGATCCGCACCGGCCAGCAGCTGCGGATTCCGGACGGGTTCGACCGCCCCACGGGCCGTCCTCAGACGGCGCCCCCGGGCATGCCGGGCAGCTCCGCGTCGGGCCAGCCGGGCTCCACGGGCTCCGCGAGCCCCACGGGCGGCGCGGCTCCGGTGGGCGGCGCGGCTCCGGCCGGTGGTAACGGCCAGGGCATCTCGGTGGATCAGCTGCGCCGCATCATGCCGAACCTCTCGCAGGCCAAGGCCCAGGAGTACCTGCCCCACCTGAACCGCGCCATGCAGGAGGCGGGCATCAACACGCCGCAGCGCCAGGAGCAGTTCCTGGCCCAGCTGGGTCACGAGAGCGGCGGGCTGCGCTACATGGAGGAGATCGCTTCGGGTGCCGCGTACGAGGGCCGTCGCGACCTGGGCAACACGCAGCCGGGTGACGGCACGCGCTTCAAGGGCCGTGGCCCCATCCAGCTGACGGGCCGTGCCAACTACGCGGCCGCCGGCCGGGCGCTGGGCCTCGACCTGGTGAACAACCCCCAGCAGGCCGCTTCGCCGGAAGTCGGCTTCCGCATCGCCGCCTGGTACTGGCAGACCCGCGGGCTGAACAACCTGGCGGACCAGGGCAACTTCCGCGAGATCACCCGCCGCATCAACGGCGGCTACAACGGCCTGGCCGACCGCGAGGCCTACCTGCGCCGCGCTCAGTCCGCGATCTAATCCGCGGTTCAGCTTGAGCGTCAGTGAAGAGGATCGTGAGCCCCTGAGGGCCGCGGTCCTCTTCGCATTTGCGGGCCGTGGCGTTCCCGGGCCGGTTCGAACCCGCGGATAATACGGGGCTCATGCGCACACTCATTCTTGCGTCGGCCGTGTTTCTCTCGGGGTGCTGTCTCTCGAGTGAGGACTTTGCTCAGCAGCGGGAGGACGCGGCGGCCTGCTCTGCCGGAGACACCTGCGTGCTGGCCGGCGGGGGCCAGTGCCTGTGCGCGGGGCCGGTCAACGCCTCCCGGGCCGCTGAGATCAACGCCTCCGCGGGCGACGTGTGCTGCGGAGGCGCCCAGGTGGAGTGTGTGGCCTTCCAGAACCCGCGCTGCGAGAACGGCCGATGCGTGGCCGACGCTCTGTAAGGGCTGGCGGCGTCAGTCCAGGGAGGACTGGGCCGAGAAGAACACGATGCGCCCGCCGAGCGCCGGAGAGGTGACGCCGCTGACGCCCTCGGTCACTGTCCACAGGTTGGTGCCGCTGCCCGTGGCGTGCATGCCCTCGGGCATCCGGGGCCACTCGGCGTCGCCGGACAGGTAGGCCGTGCGCGAGGCGCTCGTGGACACCTTGAAGAGCGCGCCGCCGTAGCGCGTGGAGCTCAGCCAGTACGAGGTGGTGGCCGTCGACGTCATGATCGGCGCCACGCCCTGCACGTTGGGCTCGTTCATGATGTAGGCGCGCTCGGGAGCCACCAGGCCGCTCACCGTCTTCAGGCGATGGGTGGCCGCGTCCAACGGCCAGCGGTAGAGCCGCCCGCCGAGCCCCGGCGTGGAGCCGTCATGGGGGCAGCCCGTGCCG
>DASVVJ010001139.1:0-8798 GCA_036389955.1 Myxococcaceae bacterium | reverse complement strand
CTCGCCGCCAGCACGGGCGCCGCCGTGCCGCCGCTGCTCCAGGCCCTCGCCTCTTATGACGAGTCCATCGTCAGCGAGACCCTCGAAGGGCTGCTCGCGGGCGGAGGCTGTGCCTCTCCGGAAGTCGCCGCGCACGTGCAGGCCCTGGCCCGTGGCGAGGGCCCGCTCCAGCCCGGCGCCGACCGTTGGGAGCCCGACTTCGGACGGGGCGTGGTCCTGTACGCCTGCCAGGTGCTCGCACACTTTCCCGGAGAGGCCACCCGGGCTGCACTGGAGCACGCCCTCCAGCTCAAGCATGACCTGGACTGGCGGGTGCGCGAGGCCGCACTGGAATCGCTGCTGAAGCTCGACCCCACCGCACAGCACTCCCTGAGCGCCATCCTCGACACCGTGCGCCGCCGCAGCCAGGCCTCGGACGCGCACTCGGCGGCTCACGAGGTGGTGGGGCTGATGCACAAGCTGGACCCCACCCGCGTGGACGCGAACACAGTGGTGCGCGAGCTCGCCCGGTGGCCTCTGCCCAGCTACTCCTGGGACGACACGTCGCCGCTGCTGCGCGACTTCATGCACCAGCCCACGCTGTCCGACCAGGCGCTGGCCGAAGTCGCCGCGGGCCTCGACGACAAGCGCCCCGCCGTGCGAGCCACCTGCGTGGCGCTGCTCGGCTGGGCGGGGCCCCGTGCCCGGAAGTGGCGCGATGCGCTGGTGACGCGGCTGGGCGCTGGCGAACCCAAGACCCGCGCCGCGGCGGCCGAGGCACTCGGGCGGATCGGAGACGCCGCGCCCCACGTCATCGAGGCCCTGAAGAAGCACGCGCAGGCCCACCCCTCGGACGAGGAAGGCCGCGCGGCCCGCGAGGCGCTTGATCAGCTCAACAAGCCGCCTCCTCTGCCCAAGGGCGGCACGGACGCGGAGTCCGTCCTGCGCGCCTACCTGCCCCACGAACTCTCCGTGGCGGTCCGCGGACTCACCGTCCTCCGGGAGGACACCTGGTACTTCGCCTGGAAGCAGATTCTCCAGCCCGCCCCGGAGAACGAGTGGAGCACGGACGAGGAGAAGCTCGGCCTGGCCGCGCTGCACCTGCCCACGCAGCAGTTGGAGCTCTCCGCCCTGCCCTGCACACTCCCGGCGCGTCCCACCGGGGCCAACGGGGCCAAGCGTTACCTGTCCCTGGAGGCCGTGGTGGGCCACGAGCTGGTGTGCCGGCTCGAGCGGCCCTTCGCGGATGACACGGGCTGGGGCACCCGCAACTTCCTCTTCAGCTTCGAGCCCAGCGCCCGGGCCTGGTTCCAGTTCCTCCCCTCGAAGGGCAAAGGCAGCCCCGTGTCCGTGCGTCCCCCGGTGGATGCGCAGGCCGAGGCCCGCGACCGGGCCCTCAGCGGCGGAGAGCTGCTCGTCTGGACGGAGCAGGGGCGCGAGCTGTCCCTGTTCAGCGATTACACGCCCTACTTCCTGGACGACTACGAGGTGGCGCCCGAGGTGCAGGACGCCAGCGCCCGCAGGCGGCGTGCCCAGCAGGCCCAGCAGCACGCGCACACGCTGGAGGTAGAGGCGCCGGCCTCGGAGCCCTGGATCCTCCGTGTCCCCGGCGAGCCGGACACGGCGCCCGTGCACCTGTACGGCCTGAAGCGCGCGGTGCTCGCCCGCGACACACGTGTGCAGCGGGACACGCTGCGAGGCATCCGCTGCCTGCGCGCGGTGCACGCCCGGGCCGAGGGCAAGCGCTACGCGGTGCTGGCCCTCGTGCTGGACCTGCGGCAGCAGCCCTCACTGGGCGCCCTGGCGGTCCTGGAGCTGGCCGGCTGAGGCCCACCTCGCCGCACCTCTTCACGTTTCTTCACATGCAGTTCGGGTTGCGGAGCGTACAAGCGCGGTAAGTATTGGGGCGCCATGTCCGCCAACGTTCTCGTCCGGTTCCTGCTCTTCTTCGCCGTAACCGGCGTCGTCACCGTGCTGAGCCACATCTACCTGTACCGGCGCATCTTCCGGGACACCTCGGGGCACCCGGGCTGGCGCAAGGCGGGGCTGGTGGCCATGGTGGTGCTGTGCCTGCTGATGCTGGGCTCGCGGCTGCTGGCGCGGGTGCTGCCCACGGACGCGATGCTCACCGTGGCCACCGTGGGGTGGACCTGGATGGGAGTGGCCACCTACCTGCTGCTGGCCTTCTTCACCCTGGGCGGCGTGCGTCGCCTGGCGAAGTACCCCCGCCTGCTGCGCGCCCTGAGGGCCCGCCCCGCCGAGGCGCAGAGCACCCCGCCAGCCCCCGTCTCCGAAGAGCGCCGCCAGTTCCTCTCCCGGGCCACCGCGGGCGGGGCCCTGCTCGTCACCGGCGGCTTCGTGGGCTACGGCACCTGGCGCGCCTTCACCCCTCCCGCCGTGACGGATGTGACCGTGCGGCTGCCCGGCCTGCCCAAGGCACTGGACGGCTTCACCATCGTGCAGATGAGCGACATCCACGTGGGCCCCGTCATCCAGCGGCGCTTCATGGACGCGGTGGTGGCGCAGTGCAACGCGCTCAAGCCGGACCTCGTCTGCATCACCGGAGACCTGGTGGACGGCAGCGTGGAGGAGCTGGGCTATTCCGTGTCCGCCCTCTCCAACCTGCGCAGCCGGCACGGCTCCTTCTTCGTCACCGGCAACCACGAGTACTACTCGGGCGACGAGGAGTGGACCGAGGCACTGCAGCGCATGGGCCTCACGGTGCTGCGCAACCGCCACGTGCGCATTGGTGACGCGGCGGCCTCCTTCGATCTGGTGGGCGTGGATGACTGGGGCGCCAAGCGCTCCGGATTTGACCGCCGGTATGACCTGGACGAGGCGCTGCGGGGACGGGACGCGGAGCGGGCATCGGTGCTGTTGGCTCATCAACCGTCCAACTGGCGCGAGGCGGCCAAGGCGGGCATCGGCCTGCAGCTGTCCGGGCATACCCATGGGGGGCAGTTCTTCCCCTTCACCCTGGCCATCTCCGCCATCTGGGAGCATGACGCGGGGCACTTCGAGGAGAACGGGCGCCACATTTATGTGAGCCGGGGAACGGGTTTCTGGGGTCCTCCGGTCCGGGTGGCGGCTCCTCCCGAGATTGTGCGGGTGACACTGCTCTCCTGAGGTAGGATGCAGTTCCCATGGGTAAGGAACCGGCGAAGCGGGAGATCAAGCAGGAGCGCGCGGCGCGGACCCGCGTGGAGATTCTTGAGGCGGCCATCACGTTGTTTGCCCGGCGGGGCTTCCTGGCCACGACGATGGCGGAGCTGGCCAAGGCCATTCGGATGACGCCGGGGGCGCTCTACTGGCACTTCCCCACGAAGGAGGATCTGCTGCTGGCGGCGATTGACGAGCTGCACCAGCGCTTCCTCAACGAGTTCGTGGATCTGCTGTCCGAGCACCGCAAGCTCACGGCGCGTGACCAGCTCATCTCGTTCCTCAACCGCGCTCAGCAGTTCCTGCGCTACCACCGCGAGTACGGCATCTTCTTCGGCATGGTGGCCGCCGAGTCCGCCGAGGCGAATGATCGGGTCGCGGACGCCATTCGCGAGAAGCTGGACGTCTACGTGCATGTGGCCGCGGGCATCATCCGCTACGGCCAGAAGAAGCAGGAGTTCCGTACGGACGTCGACCCGATGCACACCGCGCACGGGATGCTGTCGGCGTACATGGGCCTGCTGGTGCACCAGAACCTGTTCCGCAACACACTGGCGTACGACCCGACGGTGGCCGCGCTCGACAAGCTCGTCGTCAGCGGCATCAGCCCTCCGAAGGAGTAGGCCTGCGGCGCGGGAGCCACTGCAGCCATGACTCTGCTGAAACCGGGGCTGGCGTTGCTGGTGATGCTCCTTGGGAGCGGCCCAGGCCCGGGCCCAGGGTGCAGTTCGACCGCGGAATGCGGCTGCCTTCGCGGGAATGTTTCCGCGTGTGTGGCCCTGGCTCAGGCGGAGCCTGCCCTGGCCGCCAGAATCCGTGCGGCAAGAAGCGCCTACGAGGCGGCCGCCTCAGGCGGAAAGCACGCCGGGTTCCTGCAGAATGTCCTGCGACAACGCTGGGGGACTGCGCAGTACAGAAAAGCCATCACCAGCCTTCAGAATCACATCGAGAAGCACCAGGCCTGGATCAAGGAGCCCTCCTCCAAGCTCAAGAACTGGGAGAAGCTCAGCCAGGAGCACCAGCGGCACCTGGTCGAGCACTGGCGCACTGAAATCACCACCGCGGAGGAGCAGATCGGAATCCTGCGCGTTCTCTGGGCGATGCTATGACCGAGTCAGACGAATCCTACTTTCTCTATCTGAAGGATCTCGTGCAACTGGCGAAGGAGCGCGCGCGCGCAGCAAAGCTCGAAGCGTCCAATGCCTCAGATGATGAGCGGGCGTTCCGCAACGGTGTCCTGATGGGCTGGTACTCCATCATCTCGATGATGCAGAGCCAGGCGAATGCTTTCGGCATTCCCACACAGTCCCTGGGCCTCGACGACATCGACCCGGACAGCGACCTGACCTGAGCGGCGATGCACCCACGGTAGTGGTGACTCCCCGTCCGCCAGGTGACAGCAGCGCATGATTGAGGCGCCGTGCCGTCGTCTGCCTGACGGCACTCCCCTGCTTCCTCCCGCGCCTCAAGAGCCCTCCTCGCGTGGTGGTTAGGCTGCCCGGCCGGCATCCAACGCGGAGGGGCACATGGCGTCGAAGCGGTCTCGAAGGGAGTTCATGCGGCTTGCGGGCGTGGGCGCGGCGACGCTCGCCACGCAGGCGGCCCTGGCGCAGGGGGCGGACGCGGGACCCGCTCCCCAGGGGGCCAGCGCGAAGCCGGCCCAGGGTCCCATCCCCAAGCGCAAGCTGGGCAAGACGGGCGTGGACGTCTCCATTCTGGCGCTCGGCGGCCACCACCTGGGCCAGTTGCCCTCGCAGGAAGAGGCCACGCGGCTGGTGCACGAGGCGATGGACCACGGCCTCACCTTCTTCGACAACGCTCACGAGTACCACGCGGGCAAGAGCGAGCAGTGGCTGGGCCAGGCGCTCGAAGGGCGGCGGCAGAACGCCTTCGTGATGACGAAGGTGTGCACCCATGGCCGCGACAAGCGCACCGCCACGCTGCAGCTCGAGGAGAGCCTCAAGCGGCTGAAGACCGACTACCTGGACCTGTGGCAGGTCCACGAGGTCGCCTACGCGGATGATCCGAAGAACCACTACGCCAAGGACGGAGTACTGGAGGCCCTCACCCAGGCCAAGAAGTCCGGCAAGGTGCGCTTCGTGGGCTTCACGGGCCACAAGAGCCCGGAGCTGCACCTGGACATGCTGCGCCGGGGCTACCCCTTCGACGTGGTGCAGATGCCGCTCAACCCTCTGGACGGCACCTGGCGCAGCTTCGAGCAGGAGGTGCTGCCCGTGCTCCAGAAGCGGGACATCGCCGCCCTGGGAATGAAGACGCTGGGAGGTGACGGCGCGGCGGTGAAGGCCGGCGTCTTCACCGCCGAGGAGAGCCTGCGCTACGTGCTGAGCCTTCCCATCGCCGCGGTGGTCAGCGGCATCGACTCGCGCCAGGTGCTGCACCAGAACCTGAACATCGCCCGCGGCTTCCAGCCCATGCGGCCCGAGGAGCGCGAGGCCCTGCGCGCCCGGGTGAAGGCCGTGGCCCTCACCGGGCAGCATGAGCTCTACAAGTCGAGCCGCAAGTACGAGGGCCCTCCCGGCCGCATCATGCACGGCCTGCCGCTGGAGAGCTGACCGCCGGCCCTTACGGGCTCACCGGAACGGAGATCAGCGGGCCGCTGCTGGGGCCAGCCAGTCCGTAACCCTGGGTGCCCAGCGGAGCGCTCAGGGTGACGCTGCTCTGGGTCTGCCCGTTGAAGCTCTGCCAGCGCGGCGTGAGCTCGGGCAGGTTCACCTGGGTGCCGAAGGGCAGGTAGCGGTACCGGTCACCCGTGGGCGGCGAGGTGAAGCCCGAGGCGCACTGGGCCTTCCCGCTCACGAAGCCCGCTTGATAGAGCCGCGAGACGTTGCCGCCCGCGGCACCGCACGCCATACCCGCCGTCGCCCTGGGCTCGAACGAATTCCAGAGCACGCACCCGTTCACCAACGTGGCGCTCGTGCTGGTCCGCTCATTGCCCGAGCTGTACTGCAGGTACCAGCCCAGGCCCCAGGGCGACGCCTCCGCCTCGCTCCCGGGCACCACGGCGCCGTTGTCGTCGAACTGCCCCACGTTCACCAGGCTCGAGTCCGTGAACATCTGGCTGTCGAACACGTTCGCCTCGGCATCCGTGTTGAAGGTGCGGCTCGGGTTTCCGCCATAGCTCCACAGGCCATAGAAGCGCTGGGGATAGGGCGGCTGGAAGTAATTGAGGTTGAGGTTCGTCCAGCCGTCCGCCGTCGTCCGGCAGTTCCAGGTGGTCGTGGTCCCATCACACACGTACTCGTAGGAGCCCGAGGTGTTGCTCATACAGACGCCGCCGCTGTCGTGCTGCCAGTCCAGCTTCACCTTGGCCCTGGCACACGAGCCCCAGTTGACGCCCTGCGAGGCCTCACCGCTCGAGTAAACGTAGGGCGAGTAGGTGGCGCCAGAGACAGCCGCCACGTAGCCGCCCCGCTCCACCGTCACCCGGCTCTGCACCCAGCAGCCCTGCTCCGCGCACGCACGCGGGTTGCCCAGCCGGCACGTCGTCCCCATATCGGTCAGGTTCTGCCGGTCGCCAGTGCCAATGAAGGTGCGCAGCATGCCGGTGTCCGGCTGCAGCACGTTGAGCGCCGCTTGGGTGAGGGGCGCCCGCAGCTCCTCCGAAGAGGACGTTCTGCCCGTCAGGTTGGCGACGCGGAAGGCCCGCGCCGCGTGCCAGTTGTTCACCCGCTGGGTGGAAGGGTTCCACTGGCCCGGCTGCCAGAAGCGCACCGTCCACAGCTGGCCGCCGTAGTCCCCTACCGTGGCCGTGTCGAACAGCAGGTCCGTGCTGGGTCCGCTGTAGCCGGAGTCCACATCCGCCAGCGCCAGCCCCGCGCCAATCGGGTAGCGCAGCTTCTCGGAGCGGTTCTGGCCATCACCGTGGAAGAAGCTCCACACGGTGTGGCCCGTCGCCACATCCACCAGGGCCATGCCCCGGCCCCGGCTCTGGAACCCGTCCGCGCCACCATTGAGCCCCACCACCCACCGCTCACGCGCGGGCTCGCCGTTCACCAGCCAGGGTGTCTCCACACCGCCCCCCGGTCCGCCCTGCAGGGCGCGCAGCGCATCGTCCGCCGTGGGCGCCAGCGCCACTGGGCCCACCGGAGGCGGCTGCGGCGCGAAGTGGCTGGAGCTCTCGCCCAGCTGCAGCGCCAGCGGATCGCACGGCTGCGGCCACATCCACAAAAAGTCGCCCGCCGAGTTCGGCAGGACGACGTTCGCCGGGGAGGACATGGCGTGGCCCAGCAGGCGCGTCAGGTCCAGCGCGAAGCGGTGCACGCCCCCGCGGCCCGTGCCCACCACCGCCACGGTGCGGAACTCCTGCCACTGCTTCCTGCCGTCGGCCACGCCGCCGCCCGTGCCGTCCAGCCACACCTCGCGCACCATGGGCGTGCCGTCCACGAAGGTGCCCCGCTTGCCAATGTGGAGGCGCAGCTTGGGCAGCAGGTCCGTGGGGATGAAGCCCCACAGCTCATCACCCGTGCCCGCGTTGTACAGGCTGCGGCCGCTGGACGCATCCACCCCCACCTGCTGGCCACCGTGGAAGGCGTGGAGCATGCCACTGTTGGAGCCCACCAGGACGATCCGGTCCCGCCCGCCCGCCTGGTAGACGTACCGGTCATAGGCATTCCCCGGCTGGGGCACCACCTCCGGCTCCAGCGGCGTCTGCCCGCTGAAGAGCGCCGCCAGGCACTGCGTGGAGCCCTCGCAGGCGCCGCGGGGCATGGGCGGCTCCACCAGAATGGGCGAGGAGTGGAAGATGTCGTTCAGCAGGAACGGCCGGTCGAAGCCGCGCTTGGCCGGATCCGGGTTGAGCGCATCCGCGCCGCGGTACCACCGGATGATCAGCCGGGCGCACGCGTCCGGCGTCAGCGAGGCCTGGCCGAGCTGAGCAGCCAGGTCGTTGCACTGAGCCGGGTTGTCGCTCAGGCCCAGGTACTCGCGCAGCAGCGCGAGGTTGGTCTCGGAAAACTCCACCGGCGTGTCCAGCCGGTCCAGCCGGTTGTCGCCGTTGGTGTCGACGAGGGTATAGAGGCGCCGCGTCTGCCACCGGGTGGTATTGCCCATGCCGGACTTCAGCCTCGCGCCCGCCTCCCAGAAGGGCATGGCGGGCGTGGTGGGTGCGGACGCCCTCACGAAGCCCTGCTCATTTTCGATCACCGCGTACCCGTTGGCATCCATCAGGTGCGTGTCGTTGCAGTCGCCATCCCCGTTGAGGTCCCCCATTCCCGGGAAGGCCGGGTCGCAGCCCAACGCCAGCTCCGAGGCCGAGTCGAAGCGGTACAGGAAGCCCTGCCACGGCGCCGTACCCGAGACGCCGGGCTTGAGGCGCGGAATGATCACCGCGCTGGCGCCGCTCACCGGCTGCCGCTCCACCGCCGCGGCCGCCAGGGTGGTGTTGCGCCGGATGGCCCGCTTGCTGTTGGCGATGATGTCCAGCAGCGCCAGCTTGAGGGACTGCGCGTCGTCCGTCGTGTAGTACAGACCATTGCCCACCAGGGCGGTGTGGCGCAGCAGGTTGCTGTTGATGCCGAAGCCCACGGTGTACGTGCTCACCGTCTGCTTGCCGATGGTATTGAAGTCGCCCACCACCGGCGGCGAGCTGCGCTGCAGATCCTGGTTGGCCAACATCTTGGCCACGTCGTCCAGCAGGTAGT
>DASVVJ010001138.1:0-1652 GCA_036389955.1 Myxococcaceae bacterium | reverse complement strand
GGTGAATCGGGAGACTCCATTTTGGCGCCCATGGCCCAGACTCCTGGTAACGGTTAGAGCGGGAAGAATAACCCGGGCCTGGGGGTAAGGGGATGTGACCGGCGTCCGATTATTGCGATTTCGGAATATCCGAAGCTGAATTTCAGGTACATGAAGGCGGAATGAAACCCCTTCGATTGATCCTGGAAGTGCACCGGGCGACGCACCGCATTGGGCTGTACCTGGACGCGGCGGACCCCCCGTTGGAGGTGTCCCAAGGAGAGGCGCACCTGCTCGCCTGGCTGCTGGAGGCGGGGGACGCGCCGATGAGCGCGCTGCACTCGGCCTTCGCGCACAAGCGCTCGACGCTGACGAGCTACGTGGACCGGCTGGAGGCCAAGCGGCTGGTGAGGCGCGAGCTGCGTCCGGAGGACCGGCGCTCGTTCCGGGTGTGCCTGACGACCACGGGCAAGTCGCTGGCGACGCGGGTGCACCGGCACCTGGACTCGCTGGAGGCGGCGGTGCTGGGGGGCGCGAGCGAGCGGGACGTGGAGGGCTTCACGAAGGTGGTGGCGGCACTCATCGAGGCCAGCGAGAGCAAGGCCTCACGCAAGGCGCGGAAGGAAGAGGAAGCATGAGCACGCAATCCACGGGCACGGAAGCCATGACGGACGCGCAGTTCCTGGAGGCGCTGGAGCAGGCGACCTACCCCAAGGAGCAATTCGGCCACCGGGCACACCTGAGACTGGGGTGGCTGTGCCTGCGTGAGCACGGCTTCGAGGCGGGGCTGGCGCGGCTGCGCACGCTCATCCAGCGCTACGCCACGGCGGTGGGAGCGGCGGGGAAGTACCACGAGACGATCACCCGGGTGTGGGCCGAGCACGTCCAGGCGGCGCTCGAAGCAACACCCCAGCTGAGTGGGTTCGAGGCATTCCTGGAGGCGCATCCGCAGCTGCTGAGCTCGGGGTTGCTGGAGCGCCACTACAGCAAGGAGACGCTGGCCTCGCCGGAGGCGAAGGGGAACTGGGTGCCGCCGGACCGGGAGCCGCTGCCACCGCGCCGGCGGGCGGCGGCCTGACTCAAGGGCCGGAGACGCCGCGCTCGCTCATGAACTTCTCGAGCGCGACGCGGGCATTGCCCTGGACCTTCTTCTGGAGGAATGGGGTCCACCCGAGCAGCAGCCCCGGGGTGCCGAGGGCCTGGCGCGACCAGCGATGGAAGTTGAAGCGGTCGCGGTGGCGGAGAATCTTGCCGTCGCGGAACTCGAACTCGGCATCGATGATGTTGTGCACCTTCCGCCCGGTGCCGGAGAAGGTGTAGCGGGCCTCCCAGTGAGCGCGGCCGGAGCGGTCATCGGCCTGAATGCCATTGAACTCGAGGGTGAGGTCCTTGCCGCGCTCACAGAGCATGCGCCACATGGAGGTGACGCCGCCATGGCGCAGGCCGGGGAAGACCTCATCGGTGAATTCGGCTTCCGGGTGGTAGCAGGCGGCCATGGCATCGCCATCGCGGCGCTGGAAGGCGGAATAGAAGTTGGTGAGCAGTTGGGCGTTGGGGTGCATGGATTGGGGTGTTAGCAGAGTTCGAGGGTGGCTAGAGTGGGGGCATGGCGCGAGACATCGTCATCTGGCCCCATAAGGTGCTCACCTCGGCAACGAAGCCGGTCACGGACT
>DASVVJ010001137.1:0-2709 GCA_036389955.1 Myxococcaceae bacterium | reverse complement strand
CTCGCCAATGGCCACGTGCACGCCCAGGTCATACGGCCGCACCGGGTAGTGCCCGGCCAGCCGGTCACGCACCACCCGGTACACTTCCAGGTACGCCACCGGCTCGCCCTCGAGGGCGAGCATGCACGGCAGCGAGTGGTTTCCCGCTGCCTGCCGCTCCAGCTCGGCCCGCCAGGGCTCCACGGGCCAGGCCTGCTTCCAGAACGCGGCCACGTGCGGGGCCTGCATCCAGCGGTGCACCCGCTCCAGGTCCTTCGTGGGGTTCGCGGGCCAGACCGACCACGGCGTGGCCATCCTCGGCAGCGGGGGCGCGGGCACCGCGCTGTCCACGCCGGCCTCACTCTGCGCGGCCATCATCGCCCCACCTCGCGCAGAGGGTTGGGGGCATCCAGGTACACCGACTGCGCATCCAGCGGCGCGAGCACCTCGTCGATGCCGTGCAGCCGGGTGAGCAGGTTGCTCTTGCACGGCAGGGTGTTGGCCTCCAGCCACCTGCGGGCCAGCCGGTCTCCCTGCGGCCCCGCCGAGGCCAGCGCCGGCAGCGCGTGCCGCAGACGCTCGGCCATGATGGCCAGCAGGCGGCGCTCCTCCGCCAGCCCATCCACCGCCAGACACCCCACGACCGCGAGCGCCTGGTTGCGCAGCAGGTAATAGGAGAGCCGCTCATCAACGATGGCGTCATCGACCACGGCCAGCGTCGAGGCATCCACCCCGAGCCGCCCGAGCACCTTCGGCAGGTGCGAGGCCGCGAGGTAGTAGCCCTGGTTGTCCCGGAAGGCCGCGCCAATTACCCGGCCCTTGTCATCGAGCCGGACCAGGGTGTTCTGCTGGTGCGCCTCGAGGCCAATGCCGGTGGCCGCGTACAGGTGCAGCATGGGCACCAGCACCCGATCCACGTAGTCGGCCACCCACTGCTCGGCGGCGCCCCGGCCCAGGGCGGCCACCTGCTCTCCCAACAGGCTGCGTCCCAGTCCCGGGCGCGGCGCCACCAGCCCGACCAGACAGCGCAGGCCGGCGATGCCAGGCGGCACTTCGCGCACCGCCACGTCCAGACCCGTTATCTCCGGGCCCTCGGGCCGCAAGGGCTCGTCCACCGCCAGCCAGGCCGGATCCCTCACGATGGAGAAGCCGGGGTGCGCGGCGTATGTCTCCGCCGCGTAACCGGCATCCAGCAGCCGGTGGATCTCCAGCCCGCGCCGCAGCTCCGTGCGCGTGGACTCGCGGCGGGAGTTGGTCAGCCTCAGGCCCAGCGAGAGCTTCAACATCACCGGCGCGTCCGGCCGGTACATGGTGCGCAGGCTCGAGGTGGCCCACCAGCGCGGCCCACGCTCACCCAGGGGCGAGAGGAGGCCCGCCTCGATCAGCGCGGCAATCCGTGGCCGCCGCAGCAGCTCACGGGCCTGCCACGGGTGCGCCGGCACCAGGATCCGGCCATCCGCACGGGGCTCCTCCGCCAGGTCCGCCAGCAGCGCCACCGTGTCGCGTCCACCGAGCGAGGGAGAACCCGCTACCGCATCGTGCGACACCACGGAGGGATCGGCGGCGAACCAGTGCAGCCGGCATGAGCCCCGCAGCTCCGGGGAGAAGTCCGCGGCATCGTTGGCGGACAGTCCATCGCGGCTCTTGGGCGCCGGGTGGTTCAGGTGTCCGAGGATCAGCGACTGCTCCGCCGCGAGGAAGCCGTCCACCGGAGGAGGAGGCTGCGGGTGCGCGCGGTGGTAAGCCACGAAGTCCGTCACCCGGCGCACGGACTCCGCCGTGCGCTCGATCAGGTCCGCCACCGCTTCCGAGGCAACACCGCCACGGCGGGCCCCGCCACGCCTCGCGGCATCGTGCGCCACCAGCGCCACGGCGAGGACCGGGTCGGCATCCATGACGGGCCGGTTGGCCGTGCCCTCCAGCAGCACCGGCCCGAAGCGGTGCCATCCGCTCGGCGAGCAGTGGATGACCTCGGTGATCAGCGACAGCCCGGTGCCCGGCAACGGCAGGCGCAGCGGTCCCGGGCGGACCGGGGTCCCGGTCTCCGAGAGCCAGCAGCGCAGCAGCGCCTCCAGGTGGGCGTGCTCCGACACGCGGCGCGCATCCAGCCCGTCCAGCGGATCCGGGGTGCTCGACTCATACGAGAACGCGGTGCTCATGCGGCCCCCTTCTGGAAGCGGGGAGCGCAGGCGCGGCCTGCCTCGAGCACGGCGTCCACGAGGGCGTCGAGCTCGTCCGGAGTCGTGGTGGGGTTGAGCAGCGTGAACTTGAGGCACACCCGCTCCGGCGAGCCGGGCCCGTCCAGCCGGACGGCGGTGCGACCAATCAGCGCGGTGCCGCTCTCCATCAGAAAGCGCCTCATCGCGCCGTTGATCTCATCCTCGCGCGCGGGCTCCATGCCGCAGCGGTAGCGGAACACGACGGTCGTCAGCTCGGCGGGGGAGACCAGCTCCAGTTCGGGCTCGGATGCGATGCGCTGCTCGGCGTGCAGCGCCAGCTCGTGGCAGGTGTCCACCATGTCCCCCAGGCCCCTGCGTCCGTAGGCCAGCAGCGTGGCGGCGATCTTCACCGCATCGGGCCGGCGGGTCGTCTGCAGGCTGCGGCCCAGCAGGCCGTCGTAGCCCGCGTCCGCGTCGTCACGGGGGTTGAGGTAGGCGACCTCGCGCTCCAGCGAGGTGAAGGCGCTGGCGTCGGAGACCAGCAGCACGCTGGCTGCGGCCGGCTGCCACC
>DASVVJ010001136.1:0-2138 GCA_036389955.1 Myxococcaceae bacterium | reverse complement strand
GCCCACCCGCTTCTGCTTGAAGAACACGGGGCCGCGCGAGGTGACCCGGATCGCCACCGCCACCGTGAGCAGCAGGGGCGAGAGCGCCACCAGCGCCGCGGCCGAGGAGATGATGTCGAACAGGCGCTTGATGGCCTGCTGGTGCGGGGCGGGCGCGTGCGTGACGAAGTGCAGGTAGCCGTCGGCCGACGCATGGGTGTCCTCGGGGCGGGCGCGGTCCATGCGGAACGGGTGCGCGGGCAGTGCGAACGGGATGCCGAAGCGCTCGCATACCTTGATGGCGTTCTGCATCTCCGTGCCGTGCTTCTGCACGTTGCCGGCGATGTAAACGACGTCCACGGGGAGCTGGCACAGCACTTCGTCCAGGTGCTCGGTCTTGCCCAGCACAGGCCCCGGCACATCGGCCAGCGGCTTCTCGGTGTTGAAAGACAGGTAGCCGGTGATGCGGCGGCGGCCGTTCTTCAGCAGATCCTCGCCCGTCAAGCGGCCCATGGAGCCCACGCCGATGATCAGGGCCTCGTCCAGGGGCGCCTCGCGTACGGCCAGCCGGCGGAACGCGAGCAGCCGCAGGCTCACCACGCTGCCCCACAGCAGCAGCGGGAAGAAGCTCAGCGCCACCACCGGCATGCCGCCGGAGATCAGCAGGCGTTCCAGGTACAGCCCGCCCGTGATGACCACCACCGTGATGGACACCAGGGCCAGGTCATCCATGGGCGCCCGGTCCGAGACGCGCGGGTCATAGAGGCACAGCGCGGTGCCCACCAGCAGCCAGCCCAGCCCGGCCATGCCCAGCAGCAGCCACAGGTCCAGGTTGCCCACCTGGAGCGGGTGACCCATCAGCACCGTGGAGCCCAGCAGCGACGCCACCACCAGCAGCAGGTCCACCAGCAGGTTCAGCTTCGCGGCGAAGCCAGGCGCCAACCGGTCACGCGAGTCCCGCGGCGCGGGCGCGGGCGCGGGGAAGGGCAGCTGCTGGCGCTCCAAGAGGTGCCTTGGTGAGGTGGGAGTGGGCATGGTCACGGCGTGGCCATCGCAACTCTGATGCCACGCGCTCCACTGCCCGTAACCCCTTGTTTTCCCACCACTGGAGAGCCGAGGTCTCACGCACAGCTCGCTCAGCCAGTGCGCACTGAGACGTTTTGCCACACTGCTCCCAGCAGCAGAGAAGCCCAGCGAGTTCAGGAGGTTGGGGGAGCACCGGGGCCGGGGCGTGGCATTTCGTCACAGTCGCACCGTGCTCAAGGTAGAACGCGCGCCATGGACCTGGAGCTCACGGGAAAGGCGGCGCTGATCACGGGCAGCAGCCGAGGCATCGGACGCGCGATCGCCACTTCGCTGGCCCGTGAGGGCGCCAGGGTCTGTCTGAGTGCACGGGGTGCGGAGGCGCTCGAGCAGACGGCCACGGAGCTGCGTGCGGCGGGAGCCCAGGTGGCCACCATCGTGGGCGACGTTGCCACGCCGGAGGGGGCCACAGCGGCCGTGGACGCGGCGGTGAAGGCGTTCGGCACGTTGGACATCCTCGTCAACAACGTGGGGGGCAGCGGGGGCGCGGGGGCCTTTGATCAGGCCACCCAGGCGCAGTGGAAAGACGTGTTGGACCGAAACCTCCTGGCGGCCGTGTGGTGCAGCCAGCGCGCCGTGGAGCTGATGCGTGAGCGGGGCGGCGGCTGCATCGTGCACATCAACTCGATCTACGGCCGCGAGTACGCCTCCAGCGCTCCATATACGGCCGCCAAGGCGGGCCTCACCGCGCTCACCAAGGAGATGGCCGTGGATCTGGCCCGCCACCGCATCCGCGTGAATGGGGTGGCCCCTGGGTCCATCTTCTTCCCGGGAGGAAGCTGGGATCGGCGGCAGAAGGCCCAGCCGGAGAAGGTGGAGAAGCTGCTGCGCGAGGAGATTCCCTGGAACCGCTTCGGCACTCCCGAGGAAGTGGCGGACGTGGTCGTCTTCCTCTGCTCGGAGCGCGCGCGGTGGGTGACGGGCGCCACGCTGCCGGTGGATGGCGGGCAGGGCCGCGCCTTCTGAATCAGGGCCCCGCGTCCGGAGTTCCCGCGTCCGGCGAGGCCGCCTCGGGGGGAAGTTCGATCAGGTCTTCGGGGCGCGAGGGCAGCTCTCCCAGCCGCGCCAGCTCGATC
>DASVVJ010001135.1:0-11366 GCA_036389955.1 Myxococcaceae bacterium | reverse complement strand
ACACGCTTTCCTGGAGAAGCCCTGTCGTGTCCATCACACCGTGTCCCGCGCCACTGCCCAGCGCCCTGCGTGAAGAGGGCGCCGTGGAGTCTCAGCGCAACCTGTTCTGTCTTCATTATGACGCCTGCCTGCACCTGGCCGTGAAGCGCGCCTGGGACGGGTGGACCTGCCGCCACTGTCCGCTGCGCGACCGGCGCGCCGGCGAGCCCGAGGCGCGCGAGTACGCCCACTCCCGTCCCCGAGGCCCTGACGGCAACTGAGCCCCTAGCGCGGCCGAGCGGACACCTGCCTCCACAGAATCGTTGACGCCCCACCCTCACCTTGGCAGGAAGGGTCATGCGCTCGAAGAAGACCAAGTACATCTTCGTGACCGGCGGCGTGGTCAGCTCCCTGGGCAAGGGACTGGCCTCCGCGTCCATCGGCGCCCTGCTGGAGAACCGCGGGTTGAACATCACCCTGCTCAAGCTGGATCCGTACATCAACGTGGATCCCGGCACGATGAGCCCCTTCCAGCACGGCGAGGTCTACGTCACCGAGGACGGTGGCGAGACCGACATGGACCTCGGCCACTACGAGCGGTTCACCAACGCCCGGATGAGCCGGATGAACAACTTCACCTCCGGCCGCATCTACCACTCCGTCATCATGAAGGAGCGCCGGGGCGAGTACCTCGGCAAGACGGTGCAGGTGATTCCGCACGTCACCGATGAAATCAAGACCAACATCCGCCAGACGGCCCAGGACGTGGACGTCATCATCGTGGAGATTGGCGGCACGGTGGGTGACATCGAGTCGCTGCCGTTCCTCGAGGCCATCCGCCAGCTGCGCTACGACGTGGGCAGCGACAACACCGTCTACGTGCACCTGACGCTGCTGCCGTACATCGGCGCGGCCGGCGAGGTGAAGACCAAGCCCACCCAGCACTCGGTGATGAAGCTGCGGGAGATCGGCATCCAGCCCGACTTCCTGCTGTGCCGCACCGACCGCGAAATCTCCCAGGAGCTCAAGGACAAGATCGCCATGTTCTGCAACGTGGACACGGGCAACGTGTTCACCTCGCCGGACGTCAAAAGCATCTACGAGCTGCCGCTGGAGCTGCACCGCCAGGGGCTCGACGAGCGGCTGGCCGAGGTGCTCAACATCTGGAGCCGGGCCCCGCACCTGGAGCGCTGGGAGAACATCACCCGGAAGATCTACTCGCCGGCGCGCGGCGAGGTGAAGGTGGGCATCGTCGGCAAGTACGTGGACCTCAAGGAGAGCTACAAGAGCCTCAACGAGGCGCTGCTCCACGGCGGCATCGCCAACGACGTGCGGGTGAACCTGCTCTTCGTGGACTCGCAGGACGTGGAGGCCCAGGGCGCCGAGAAGCTGCTCTCCGGGGTGGACGCCATCCTGGTGCCGGGCGGCTTCGGCGTGCGCGGCACCGAGGGCAAGATCGCCGCCGTGCGCTACGCCCGCGAGCGCAAGCTGCCCTTCTTCGGCATCTGCCTGGGCCTGCAGATGGCGGTGGTGGAGTTCAGCCGCGGCGTGCTGGGGCTCAAGGACGCCAACTCGCTGGAGTTCGATGAGCACACCACCAACCCGGTGGTGACGCTGATGGAGAGCCAGGTGAAGGTGCAGGACAAGGGCGGCACCATGCGGCTGGGCAGCTACGCGTGCGCGCTCCACCCCGGCTCCCTGGCGCACAGGCTCTACGGCGCGGACACCATCCAGGAGCGCCACCGTCACCGCTACGAGGTGAACAACACCTACCGCGGCCGGCTGCAGGAGGCCGGCCTCGTCATCTCCGGCCACAACCCGGACCTGAACCTGGTGGAGATGATCGAGCTGGGCAACCACCCGTTCTTCATCGGCTGCCAGTTCCACCCCGAGTTCAAGAGCAAGCCGTTTGCTCCCCACCCGTTGTTCTCCGGCTTCATCAAGGCGGCGCTCACCCAGCGTGACGCCGCCGGGGGAAATACGCAGGTAAAGGCATGATCACCCTCGCGGGCCACTCGGTAGGCCAGGGCCAGAAGCTCTTCATCATCGCTGGACCGGACGTCATCGAGTCCGAGGAACTGGCGCTGCGCCACGCGCACCTGCTCAAGGGAATTACCCAGCGGCTGGGCGTGAACTACGCGTTCAAGTGCAGCTACGACAAGGCCAACCGCACCAGCGGCAAGTCCTTCCGGGGCCCGGGCCTCAAGGAAGGCCTGCGCGTGCTGCGCCGCATCCGCGAGGAGGTGGGCGTGCCGGTGCTCACCGACGTTCACGAGACGAGCCACGTGGGCCCCGCCGCCGAGGTGGTGGACATCATCCAGATTCCCGCCTTCCTCTGCCGGCAGACGGACCTGGTGGAGGCCGTGGCCCGAAGTGGCCGGGGCGTAAACCTCAAGAAGGGCCAGTTCGTCGCCCCCAAGGACATCGTCCACTCGGCGCGCAAGGCCATCGAGGCGGGCAACCCCAACGTGCTCGTCACCGAGCGTGGCGCCACCTTCGGCTACAACAACCTGGTGGTGGACATGCGCGGCTTCCTCCAGATGCGCGAGGCGGGCCTGGCGGTGTGCTTCGACGCCACCCACTCGGTGCAGCTGCCCTCGGCCGGAAACGGAGAGACGGCCGGTGAGCGCAAGTACGTCTCGCTGCTGGCCCGCTCCGCCGCCGCCGCCGGTATCGACGCGCTCTTCACCGAGGTGCACGAGGACCCGGACAAGGCCCTGTGTGACGGCCCCTGCTCACTCAACCCGCAGATGTTCGAGGACGTCGTGCGAAGCGTGTTGGCCATCCGCCGCGCCCTGGGACACGAGCCCGCGTAACCCATGGCGCTTCCCAAGCCCACCAAGGAAGAGCTGCTCGAGCGCGCCGCGCGCGTGCGCCTGCTCGTCTTCGACGTAGACGGAGTGCTGACCGACGGCGGCCTCTTCTATGGCCCCTCGGGTGAGGCCCTGAAGCGCTTCGACGTGAAGGACGGCCACGCCCTGGTGATGGCTCGCCTGGCGGGCTTACCGGCCGCCGTGCTCACGGCCCGTACCTCGTCCATCGTCGAGGTCCGGGGGCATGAACTGGGACTGGCCGCTATTCTCCAGGGAAAGAAGGAAAAAGGGCCGGCTCTGGACGAACTGCTCACCCAGTTCTCCATACCCGCTGAGTCCTGTGCTTATATGGGGGACGACCTGAATGACCTGGCTCCTATGTCACGGGTAGGATTGGCGGCGTGCCCCGCTGATGCAGTCCCCGAGGTCCGGCACGAGGCGCATTTCGTGGCTCAGAGCCGCGGAGGCCATGGCGCCGCCAGGGAATTGGTCGAGCTGTGCTTGAAGGCCAGTGGTCGGTGGGAAGACGTGGTAGGTTTGATGCGGAGTTCTGGTAAAAAGAGTACTCCGTAGTGTTGAAGTCACCTCGGTTTCAAGGTAGGTGTTGAATTCCATGAGCACCGGATCTGGGCAGCCTAAGGAAGAGTTGTTGCCGTCGGGGACGACGGACAACCTGTACACCACCCACGACATCAGTCGGTTGCTGCAGGTGGACCCGTCGACCGTGAGCAAGTGGATCGACCGGGGCATCCTGATGGCATTCCGCACTCCGGGCGGCCACCGGCGCGTGCGCTCGGCGGACCTGCGCTCGTTCCTCATCGCCCACCAGATGCCGGTGCCGGATGAGCTGGGCAGCGGCACGGTGAAGCTGCTGGTGGTGGACGACGAGCGCCCGGTGCTCGACGCCATCAAGCGCGCCTTCAAGCCCTACTCGGCCCAGGTGGAGCTGCAGACGACGAGCAGCGGCGTCGAGGCGCTGCTTCTCGTCTCCGAGCAGAAGCCCCACGGCATGCTCATCGACTTGAACATGCCGGACATCGACGGTCTGGAAGTGTGCCGTCGCATCCGCGCGCGCAAGCAGATGGAGAGCGTGCGGCTCATCACCATGACGTCCAACCACTCGCCCGAGGTGGTGGAGCAGTCCAAGCAGGCGGGCGCCATCGCGTGTCTGGCCAAGCCGCTGGACGTGCAGCAGGTGCTCGAGCTGTTCCGCATCCCGCTGGCGCTGACCACCAAGAAGTAGAAAAGGGGCCCCGCTTCCCGAGCGGAGCCCCATTCCCCTCTCCCTTCGGGAGAGGGTCAGGGTGAGGGTGCCGAGTCACCGGCGCCCCCGTGTCCCTTGTGCTCACTCAGCCCTGCACCTTCACCTCGATGACGCGAGGCTTGGACTCCTCCTTGCGGGGGAGCGTCAGGGTGAGCACGCCGTTGTCGTAGCGCGCGTCCACGTTGCTGGCATCCACGGTGTCCGGCAGCTTGAAGGAGCGCGTGTACACGCCGAAGCCGCGCTCCAGCCTGCGGGCGTTCTCCTTGGTGCCCTCGGGCGCCTTGCGCTCGGAGCGCAGGGTGAGCACGCCCTTGTCCACCTTCACCTCGATGGACTTCGCGTCGTGCCCCGGCAGGTCCACCTGCAGGGTGACGCCGGCCTCGGTCTCGTAGATGTCGGTGGCGGGAGCGAACTCACGGCCCTGACGCACCGCCTGCCCGGCCAGCTCCTGGAAGAGCTGGTCGAAGTCCCGCATCACCACGGCGCTGTTGCTCAGTTCGAACGGATTCCAACGGTTCAGCATGGTCGTCTCCTGTCCGTTCCGCTGCGAGCAGCGAACGGCGAAAAGTTCAGGTTTTCGTTGTCACGTCGACGCTGGCCCCGTGGCCGCGGGGTTCAGCGCCTCGCAAGACTCAAGAGAACCATGCTTTGGGGCATGTCAAGCGAAGGCTTCAGTCGTCGTCCCGGCCCAGGGTGACGAAGACTTCATCGCCCTCACGGGACACGGACACCGTCCACGGCCGGCAGCACACCGAGCAGTCTTCCACGTAACGCTCCGAGGAAGGCCCCACCGGGTCCACCTGCACTTCAACCTCTTCGCCGCAGTACGGGCAGCTCAGCACCTGCTCATCCGCGAAGGGCTGCATCGCTCGTCCTCCTACCGGGGGCGCCAGGCCACCACCGGCCGCGCCAGGTCCCCACCCTCTCGCCACTGGCGCACCTGTGGCACCAGGGCTCCCACGTCCACACCCTCGAAGCTAGCAGGCAGGCGCTCCAGCCGCCCGAGCGCCCGGGTGAAGAGCGTCCGAGCGCCCTCGGTCCGCCCGGCCTGCCGCTGGAGGCAGCCCGCGGCGACCTGAATCAGGCCCTGGAGCAGCTCCCGCCGTTCCCCGGTTTCCCGGAGCCAGGCCTGCTCCCAGGCCTCGTGGGCCTCGTACCAGTGGCCGGCGTTGAACCGGCTCACCCCCTCGGCCAGGCACTCGTGGAAGTCAGAATTCATCCTTTGCCCGCTCCTGACGTTACACTGAGGCCATGGCCGCTCCTCCACGCAACCGTATTGGGGAACTCCTCGTCAAAGCCCGCATCATCGACGAGCTGCAGCTGCGCAGCGCGCTCGCCCGGCATGATCAGTGGGGAGGCCGCCTCTCCCGCATCATCTCGGACATGGGCATCGCCACCGAGGAGACGCTCATCAACGCCATTGCCCAGGCCACCGGCAGCCAGCGGATACACCTGGGCAACGTCACCCGCGATCCGGGCGCCCTGGCCAAGGTGGACGTCACCCTGGCCGAGCAGAAGGGCATCTTCCCCGTGGCCCTCAAGGACAACGGGAAGACGCTGGTGCTCGCCATGTCCGACCCCACGGACCTGAACACCGTGGACCAGGTGGTGGCCAAGAGCCGCACCCGCGTCGTCGTGGTGGTCGCCGGTGATCAGGAGATCGAACACGCCATCCTGCGCCACTACCGCGGCCAGGAGCCGGTGATGAGCACGCGCTACACCGGCCAGCCCAAAAAGCAGGACGCCATGTCGACCGGCGAGGAGGAGGAGTTCAAGGTCGTCGACATGAGCGGCAACACGGTGGTCAAGCGGATGGCCCAAGTGGCGCCGTCCATTGCCGCTCAGAACGCCGCGGAGGCGGCGGGTGGCTCGAGCGCGGGGGACCTGCTGGATGAGATTCTCGCGGGCGGCTCCTCGGCCCCCGAGGGCCTCTCCGCGGAGGAGCTGCAGCGGCTCGAGACGGTGAAGATCAACCAGGAGAAGAGCTCGAAGATCCTTCGCGCCCTGCTGGAGCTGCTGCTCGAGAAGGGCGAGCTGTCTCAGAAGGAGCTGGCGGCCCGGATCCGCTCTTGAGCCGCCGCTTCGCTACAGCGGCTCGGAGGAGAGGATGAGGTCCCCCTTGTCGAGGAACTCCCGCTCCGGGAACGCCTTGTAGACATCCCCCAGCATCGCGTCGATGTCCGGGTAGCGCTGCTCCTTCTTGTCCTGCGTCATCTTGTCGAAGATGGAGTCCAGGCCCGCGGGAGCCTCGGCGTTCACCTCGGAGGGCAGCGGCGAGCGGCGGCCCGGAATCTGACCAGTGAGCATCTCATAGAGCAGGATGCCCAGGCCGTACACGTCCGCCGACGGGCCCACGTCCTTCGAGCGGTTGATCAGCTCCGGCGCCATGTAGACCATGCCCCCGGTGCCCATGAAGAGCTGAGGCATGCCCTTGGTCGCATCCACCTCGATGACGCGCCCCAGGCCGAAGTCGGTCAGCTTCGCGTTGCCGTAGTTGTCGAACAGCACGTTCTCCGGCTTCATGTTGTGGTGCGTGAGCCCCGTCGCGTGCGCCGCACGCAGGCCGTACGCCAGCTGCATGAAGCAGCGCAGCGCCATGGGCACCGGCACGCCCTTGCCGCCACCCGCATCCAGCCGCTCCTTGAGGCTGCCGCGCAGCAGCTCCACCACGAAGTAGGGCCGCGACGAGTCCACGTTCTGGTCGATGATCTGCGCGATGGCCGAGTGGCGCACCTGCGCCTGGGCGCACAGCTCCTTCTTCAGCCGCTTGAGCACCTCACCGCGCTGCAGGAAGGAGAAGTAGCCGAAGATGTCCTTCAGCTCCTTGATGGAGATGTCCAGCCCCAGGGCGTTGAAGCGCCCCTTGAACACGGTGCCCAGAGGCCCGGTGCCGATCGGATCGAACTTCTGGTAGCGCATGTCCAGGTCGGCGCCCTTGGGAGCAGCGGCCGACACCGCGGGGGAAGCAGCAGGAGGGGGCATGGAGGAAGCAGGGGCAATCGGCGAGGTGATGGAAGGCAGCGGAGCCGCGGGCGACGGATCCTTGCGAGGCTCCGGAGCCGTCGCGACGGCGGGCATGGGCGGGATGATCGGATCCACCGCCGGTAGCCCCATGCGCGAGGCCCGGGAGGGAAGCGGCGGCGACACCGGCGGCAGCGGAGGCGGCGGCGGCGACGGGGGCCGCATCACCTCGGACTCGTCCAGCGTCAGCTCGGGCGGCGGCGGCGGCATCATCCCCAGGTCCTCGGGGCTGCCGGCCTGGGTGGACTCGTCGCCCCCGAGGATCTGATCGGCGAAGAACTCGCCCACCTCCACGGAGAACTTGTCGACCAGGTCGCCTTCCACCACGCGCTCGCCCTGCTCGGTGAGCTTGAGCTGCGCCTCGCGGTCCATCGCGATGTAGTGGTACTTGCGCAGGAAGAAGAAGTAGCTATCGAACTCGAGTGAGACGGACGGTTCGAGCGCGGCCTTCACGTCGGCCAGCTTGTTCGAGCGTCCCAGGCGCGCGTTCTCCCTCAGGTTGCTGAGGATGAACAGCGCCTCGCCACTCACGGTATCGCGGCTGATGGCGGGCTTGAGCATGGGTGCCCGCGACTTTCGTCGCTTCCGCGCCCCGCCGTCAATGTTACTTCCTCGCCTTACTTGCCGATGTGCAGCAGTTGCTTGACGGTCTCCAGCACTTCCACGAACCGCACGGGCTTGCGCAGGTAGATGTCCACCCCGAGCTGCATCGCCTTGTCCTGGGCCTCCTTGCCGCCCGCGGAGATGGCGATGATGGGAATGTTCTTCAGCGCCTCTTCCTCGCGGATGCGCTCCACCAGCGCAAACCCGTCCATCACCGGCATATAGAGGTCGGTCATCACCAGGCTGAAGCGCTGCTCGTGCAGCAGGGCCAGCGCGTGGTGCCCGTCCGGCGCGAAGTGGACCTCCAGAGGGACTTTGCCCGCCAGCTCTCCGCTGGCCAGCTTCTTGAGGACGTAGGCGTACATCTCGATGATGTGCGGGTTGTCCTCGACGATGAGCACACGGTACCCCTCGGGATTCACGCCCGCTGGGAGTTGCGCGCCACTGTGGGGTCCTGCCGCACTCACGAGATCACCCGATCGCCGCCAGTCCTGCTCCTCTGATCGCACCGACTTCTACCGGATCCGGAAGCCTCGGAAAAGAAAGTGCCAGCAGCACGCCTACTGGCGGTGAACGCTTCACCCCCCCAGGCTCCCATAACAAAGGCTTGAAATCGCTCGGCAATTCGCTGATGGGCGCCCCGAGGAACTTCGAGGGTTTATGTTGACAACGGAGGTGTCTGGGCCGTACGAAGCGCCCCGCCATGGCGGAGCCCCTGTTCACCCCTGAAGAGCAGAAGAAATTCGACGCGGGGATCGCGGAGATCATCTCGCACTACCCGCCGGACCGTAAGAGCGCCGGAATGCTGCCCGCGCTGCGGCTCTTGCAGGATCTGAAAGGCTGGCTGCCCCCCGAGGGCATGCGGCTGGTGGCCAAGCACCTGGAGGTGACGCCCGAGCGCGCCTACGAGGTGGCCAGCTTCTACGTGATGTACCACCTGAAGAAGCCGGGTAAGTACGTCATCGACGTGTGCACCAACCTCTCGTGCGCGCTGTGGGGCGCTGAGAAGATGCTCGCCTACCTGGAGGAGAAGCTGGGCCTCACCGCGGGCGAGACGAACGAGAAGTTCACCCTGCGGGAGACCGAGTGTCTGGCCTCCTGCGGCACCGCGCCGTGCCTGCAGGTTAATGAAGAGCATCACGAGAACCTGACCAAGGCGAAGGTTGACGAGCTGCTCGCCAAGCTCACCTGATCGGTCCTCCTTCAAGGAACCTTCTGAATCATGGCCGCTACCTCTGCTTTCGAACCGATCATCTCTGGAGCCTGGGGCAAGCCCCAGTCCTGGACCCTGGACAGCTACCGCAAGCGCGGCGGCTATGAAGCCTTGAAGAAGGCGCTGGAGATGGCTCCGGCGGCCATCATCGACGAGGTGAAGAAGTCCAACCTGCGCGGCCGTGGCGGCGCGGGTTTCCCCACGGGCCTGAAGTGGAGCTTCGTCCCCAAGGACAGCCCCAAGCCCAAGTACCTGGCGGTCAACGCGGACGAGTCCGAGCCGGGCACGTTCAAGGACCGCTACATCCTGGAGCTGGACCCGCACATGATGCTGGAGGGCATCGCCATCGCGTCGTACGCGCTGGGGGTGCACACCTGCTACGTGTACATCCGCGGGGAGTTCAAGTTCCCCACCGAGCGCTGCCAGGCGGCGATCGACGAGGCCTACAAGGCGGGCATCTTCGGCAAGAAGATCCTGGGCAAGGACTACGAGCTCAACTGCTACATCGTCCGGGGCGCGGGCGCGTACATCTGCGGCGAGGAGACGGCGCTGCTCGAGAGCCTGGAGGGCAAGAAGGGCTGGCCCCGGCTGAAGCCTCCGTTCCCCGCGGTGGTGGGTCTGTTCGGCAGCCCCACGGTGGTGAACAACGTGGAGACGCTGGCCAGCGTGCCGCACGTGTTCTCGCGCGGCTCGGACTGGTACGCCAAGCTGGGCACCGACAAGTCCGGTGGCACGCGCCTGGTGTGCCTGTCGGGCACGGTGAACCGCCCCGGCGTGTACGAAGTGGACATGTTCACCACGCTCAAGGACCTCATCTTCAGCGACAAGTTCGGCAAGGGCATGCCGGAGGGCCGCAAGGTGAAGGCCGTCATCCCCGGTGGCTCCTCGGCCCCTGTGCTGGGGGCGGACGAGCTGGATGTGGCCATGGAGTTCGAGGCCCTCAAGGTGAAGCAGACGATGGCCGGCTCGGGCGGCGTCATCGTGATGGACGACAGCTCGTGCATGGTGCGCTGCCTGTGGCGCGTGGCGCGCTTCTACGCCGAGGAGTCCTGCGGCCAGTGCACCCCGTGCCGCGAGGGCACGCCGTGGCAGACGCGGCTGTTGCGCAAGATTGAAGAGGGCCGCGCGGACATGGCGGACCTGGAGATGCTCAGCAACGTGGCGTCCTCCATCGCGCCCTACCCTCCCATCGGCCTGGGCAACACCATCTGCGCGCTGGGTGACGCGGCGGCGCTGCCCACGCACTCCTTCCTCATGCGGTATCGCGCTGAGTTCGAGGCGCACATCCACGAGAAGCGCTGCCCGTTCGGGGACAAGCCCTGGGGCGCATTCGGAGACTGGTCTTGAACATCGAGCAGGTGCTCTTCGGAGCCTTCGCGTTCCTGACGCTGCTGTCGGCCGCCCTGGTCATCTTCGCCAAGAGCCCGGTCAGCTCGGCCATGGCGCTGGTGTCCACCTTCTTCTTCCTGGCGGGCATCTACGTGCTGCTGTGGGCCCACACGGTGGCCGCCCTGCAGGTGCTCGTGTACGCGGGCGCCATCATGGTGCTCTTCCTGTTCGTCATCATGCTGCTCAACCTGGGCGAGGAAGCGCCCGGGCCGAGGATGACGCTGGGCCGCATCGCCGGAGGCGCCGCGTCCGCGGGCCTGCTGGTGGTGCTGGTGATGGCGATCGCGCGGGTGCCCAACCGGGTGGAGACGCTGGTGGGAGACCGGGCCGCTGAGTTCGGCACCCTGAAGCTGGTGGGCGCGCAGATCTTCACCCAGTGGCTTTTGCCCTTCGAAGCGGTGAGCTTGCTCCTCCTGGTGGCGATGGTGGGCGCGGTGGTCGTCGCCAAGTCGCGGATCTGATCGAATGGTTCCCATCTCCTACTACCTGTTCCTCGCCGCGGCGCTGTTCTGCCTGGGCATGTTCGGCGTGCTGGTGCGCCGCAACGCGCTGGTCGTGTTCATGTGCGTGGAGCTGATGCTCAACGCGGCGAACCTGACCTTCCTGGCCTTCGCGCGCATGCGCGGAGACAGCATCGGCCACGTGTCCGCCTTCTTCGTCATCGCGGTCGCGGCGGCAGAAGCCTCCATCGGTCTGGCCATCGTCATCGCCGTGTTCCGAAGCCGAGGCAGCATCAACATCGAAGACATCAAGACGATGAAGCACTGACGCGGTCTTCTTTCGCTTCGAGAGCCCTCGCATGGACCTCAATGCCTTCTTCCAGACCGCTCCCGTCCACCCGGATGTGATTGAGCAGTCCCTGTGGATGATCATCGCGCTGCCGCTTCTGGGCGCCTTCGTCTGTGGTGTGTTCGGCCGGATGATGGGCCGGGCCAACGTGCACCTGGTGGCGTGCTCGGCGGTGGCCGGCGCCTTCGTGCTCAGCGTGCTGGCCTTCTGGGCCACCAGCCACACCGGCACCGCCGAGGGCGGCCGCATTCCGCTGCACTCGTTCCAGGACCCGTTCGGCCTGCGCAACTACTTC
>DASVVJ010001134.1:0-19529 GCA_036389955.1 Myxococcaceae bacterium | reverse complement strand
AGGCCCACCACCACGGCGGGAGCGCCGGTGGAGTCCACATGCACCAGGTGCAGCTCCAGTGGGTAGCTCACCATGTCCAGCGTGTGCTCGCTGGGGGTATGGAAGTGAAACTGCGCCAGCCGGTAGTCCGTGCCCAGCGAGCGGATGAAGCTGCCCGGCGCGTAGGTGAACTCCACCGTGGAGCCAGTGTTGACCATGCGCAGCGCAGTGGAGCCGTAGTGGAAGGACGGCGGCGCCAGATCCAGCGGAAGCGAACTCAGGCTCCACAACGGAATGGGCGTCTGCTGCTGCCCGGTGGAGCACAGGCCGTAGCCAGACAGCTCGCCCCACCGCTCCGGGCTGTACGTGCCCGTGTAGCTCCAGTCCCCTCCGCTCTGTGACGTGGTTGTGACAGAAGGCAGTGGCTGCGCCGAAGCCGTCGCCGCCCACAGCGCCAGCAGAGGAGCCACACCAGACAGAGACTTGATCAGTTCAAAGCCACGGGTACGCATTGGTGAATCCTCCATGCCCAGTTGGGCAAAGTGGTCCAAGACATCGGTGCCCCGTGTAATCCCCTCTCAAATTTTTCCGCATTTATCCGGGATTGCGTTGTTTCGTTGCTTTTTGGAGGAAAAACCAAAGTGTCGAATGTGGCTCACCGCAACGCCCGAGGCGGGCAGTGCCGCGAGACGGTGAAGTTCCCCGGGGGCACGCTGGCCGTAGTGGTTCTCTCCATCCCTGAGGTCGACCCGGAGGCGCGCGTGCAGCAGGACGTCCCGTGCGGTGGCTGAGTGTGGTGGCGCGCGACGACGCGGGCGCGCTGCTCAACGCGTACTCGCTGGTGGACGACCGATCCTATATCGCTGGTCCCCGGAACATCGGCTCACAAGGTTCTCAAGCGGTGGTCCGGCATTTTCTGCGCCGAGCATCCAGGTGCATGGCAGGGGTTTGGTCCGCTTGAGAAGCCAGCGCTTGCTCACGTCATGTAGAAAGGCTTTGAAAGGTTTTTATGAAGTCGACGTGAAAGCCCTCTTGATTTCCCTGCAGATTCTTACCAATTCTTCATCGAGATGGGCATGGTGAATTCTGTAAAGGCAAGCGCTAATGGGTATCCACAGGGTTACCGAGATCAACGCCTGGTTCGAGTGAGCTACGCTGCGGCGATGACTCTGAAGACGCCACTTTTCGCCGCCATCCTGGCGGCGCTGCTCTGTGCTCCGGCCTTCGCTCAGAAGGCTCCCTCCACGCCCGCCGCGAAGCAGCCCTCGCAGCGTGAGATCTGGAACGCGCCAGCCGAGCCCTTCCACGTCATCGACAAGGTCTACTCGGTGGGCCCGGCCGGCCTTGCCGCGTACCTCTTCAAAACCCAGGACGGCCTCATCCTCCTGGACGGCGCGCTCCCCGAGTCCGCCTCTCAGATCGAGGCCAACATTCAGAAGCTCGGCTTCAAGCTCTCGGACGTGAAGATCCTCCTCAACAGCCACGCCCACTTCGATCACTCAGGCGGCCTGGCCCAGCTCAAGAAGGCCACCGGCGCCAAGCTCTATGCGATGGATGCCGACGCCTCGGCGCTCGAGGGAGGCGTCTATGTCGGCAGCGAGAGCGACAAGTCCCTGAGCGCGCCGCCGGTGAAGGTCGACAAGGTGCTGCGTGACGGCGACACCGTCAGCCTGGGCGGCGTCACGCTCAAGGCCCACCTCACCCCCGGCCACAGCCCCGGCTGCACGTCCTGGGGCCAGACGGTGCAACACCAGGGCAAGTCCTACGAGCTGCTGGTCTTCTGCTCGGCCACCGTCGCCGCCAACCGAATCACCCCGCCGCTGCAGTACCCCGGCATCGTCGAGGCCTATCGGAAGACGTTCGCCAAGTCGAAGGCGATGAAGGTGGACGTCTTCCTCGCCCCGCACCCGGAGTTCTTCGACATGGCGGGCAAGCGCGCGAAGCTGAAGGACGGTGCCCCCAACCCCTTCATCAACCCGGGTGAGTTCCAGCCCTTCATCGAAAAGCTGGAGGCTTCCTTCGAGAAGACCCTGGCCGAGCGCACCGCCGCGATGAAGCCGGCCAAGCCGTAGACCTGAGCAGCGAGGGCTACTGCCTGCGCAGGCCGATGGACTGCAGCACGGCGAACCCGGCGACCACCACGGCCTGCAGGACGATCCAGACAGAGCCCAGCGTGGTTGCCGGCAGCGCGCCCGCGAACACCACCGCCAGGCTGGCGATGGACCACAGCGCGTTCCCCGCGATGAACACGCTCACCGCCATCCGGTTGATCGCCGGCCGCAGCGCCGTGACCAGTACCGCCAGGGCGTAGGCTAGCAGGAACACTCCGGCGGGAAGCTGGACCTCCTTCGGGATGCCCAGCAGCTCGCTGAGCAGCGGCGCCAGCGCGAGGTAGGCCAGTGCGTTCGCGCCGGTGACCGCCGCGTCCAGTTTGAGGACCAGCCGGAGCAACCCACCCGTGCCGGACGCCGTGTGCATGAGGGCCCTGCCTGCTTCAGAGGACGGAATTGAGGACATGTGTTTTTCTCCCTATCGTTGCCGTTCACCGGGAGGGCGGGCATGACGCGGCCCTGTCCGGTGCAACCGGGGTTCGCCCCGTTGCTGAGGCAGACAGTGACCGAGCCCGCCATGTCGAACAATTACCTGGGACGTAAAGGCCGTTCCCTCACTCTGTCGCGAGGTTCGTCATGGTGACCGCGGTTGCTTCCTCGCGAGGCGTTGGCGAGCTGCTCCGGGACTGGCGCCAGCGGCGCCGGCTCAGCCAGCTCGAGCTCTCCCTCGAGACGGGGATCTCCGCCCGCCACCTCAGCTTCGTGGAGACGGGCCGCTCCAAGCCCAGCCGCGAGTTGCTGCTCCAACTGGCCGAGCACCTCGAGGTGCCCCTGCGCGAGCGCAGCGCTCTGCTCATGGCCGCTGGTTATGCCCCCACCTACAGCGAGACGCCGCTGGACACCGCCGCGATGGGCCCCGTGCGGCAGGCGCTCGACAAGATCCTCGCCAGTCACGAGCCCTTCCCCGCGGTCATCGTCGATCGGCGGTGGGACCTCATCTCGGCCAACACGACGGCCCTGGCCCTGCTCAGCGCCAGCGTCTCTCCGGAGATGCTCGTTCCCCCCGTGAACGTGCTGCGGGTGAGCCTGCATCCCAAGGGGTTGGCACCCAGCATCGTCAACTTCGCCGAGTACAGCGCTCACCTGCTGACGCGGCTGCACCGGCAGGCCCTGTTGTCCGGAGACCCCAGCCTGGCCGAGCTCCACGACGAGCTGCGCGCGTACCCGGGCGTCACCTCCGCGCCCTCGATTGCCGTCGAGCCCGCGTCGTTCCTGTTCGTCCCGCTGCGCCTGCGCGTCTCCAGCGGCGAGGTGCTGACATTCTTCAGCACCATCGCCACCTTCGGCACCGCGCTCGACATCACCCTGGCCGAGCTGGCCATCGAGTCATTCTTCCCCGCGGACAAGCAGACGGAGGAGGCACTGCGCGCGGCCCGGCAGTAGAAGGTCACGAGGACTGGCCCGGCTTGGACGCACCGCGGAGCACCGCGGCAACCGTCAGCAGCCGGCCTGCTGCCGCCTCGAACCCGCCGCGCTTCGAGAGCTCGTCTCCAAAAGCGTAGAGATCATCGGGCGTGCGAATGGCGGTCAATCGTGTCGCGGCGAGCATCTGGCTGAACAGGCGCTCCGCCTGCTCCGGGCCAAAGACGCGGGTGAGCTTCTCCAGCGCAAACTGCGCCAGGTCTGACTCTGGAGCGCGTGCATCACGATCCTTCGTCATGACAGTCCTTACGGAGTCCCCCGCGAGCGCTCGAGCTGGGCCAGTTTCGCCAGCGCGGCATCCCGCTCCGCCCGCATCGCCAGAAGGGCTGCTTCCACGCTCCTGCTCTGGTCAGCCACGTCCGCGGCCAACGCCTCCGCGGCGGTGCGCGCTTGCTCCGCCGCCGTGTACAAGCGGGCATTGTCGATGGCTACGGCGATGCGGCCCGCCAGGTCATACGCGAAGTCGAGGTCATCCTTGCTGTAATGCCGTCTCGACTCTGCCGTGACGAGCGACAGTGCCCCCAGGACGCGGTTCCTGGCGATGAGGGGCACGCACATCGAGGAGCGCAGCCCCAGGGAGCGGTAGAGGGCAAGGAGTTCGGGATCCGGAATGTTGGCCACCAGCATCTCGTCCGGGATGTCCTCGAAGATTTCCGCCTGCCTCGTGCGTGCCACCACATAGAGCCCATGGGGCGAGTCAGGCCGTGGTGGCTGACGCCGCCACAGCTCCTGTGCGAGCGCGACCTTGGCCGGGTCGACATGCGCGACGGTCAGACGCTCGAAGATTCCCTGGTCGTTGAGCAGGTCAATGGCGAACCAGTCCGCGAGATGGGGAACCACCAGACGCGCCACATCGCTGAGCGTCCTGGCGGGATCGAGTGAGGTTCCCAGGACCTTGCCCGCCTCGGCCAGAAATTGCTGTTGGCGGTTCGCCCTGCGCTGGTCGTCAATATCGACGGCCGTGCCGACGAAGGCGGTGGCACGGCCGCTTTCGACGTGGAGCGGAACCACGCGGGCTTCATGCCACCGATACATCCCATCCCGTGCACGCCGGAGGCGATAGGTGGCTGTGAAGCCAGTTCCCTGTTGTCTGCCTTCCCCAAAGACGCGGCGCAGCTCGTTCAGGTCGTCCGGATGAACCAGCGACTCGGCTCCCACCCGAAGCGTCTCGGCGAGATCGAGGCCTGTGTATTCAGTCCACTTACGGTTGAAGTAGGTGACGGCATCTCCAGGCCCATCTATCCAGACGATGTGGGGCATCGTGTCGGCCAGGTCCCGTTGCAGCATGTCTCGAGTGGCCAGGGACGGGGGCGTGGAGTCCGGTTTCTCTCCTGGAGGTGGGGCGGAAGACATGGGCTGTATCTATCGGCCCGTCGCCGTGGCGGGAAGCCCTGACGGGCCTGCCGCTGGCCCGAGTGTCGCGCCCCTATCCATTGCCCTCGAGTCGTTCTACGGATGGGTGTGGGTCAGGGAGTAGAACGTGGCCTGCACATAGTCGTCCGCCGTGCCGGTGTTGTTCTGATTGTAGACGCCCGCTTTGAAATACATGTCCAGGTCGTTGTAGCCAGACTCCAGGGCGAACGTCGTCGTGACGGTGGAGCGGCCCTGCGGCGTGACCTTGACCGTCATGGTCTGCCCCACCACCTTGATTTCGTAGCTCCACATCTCGCCGAGCTGGATCCCGTTCGTGGGGTTCAGGTTGTTCGGGTCGCCGATGATGGCGTGGTAGGAGTTGCTGTTGGACGGAGTGTCGTGGGCAAAGTAGATCGCGCCGCGCTGATCCGTGGGGCGCTTGTGGAAGTACAGCCGGATGGGCTCGCTGCTCGGCCCATGGATCTGCCCCACGATCACCCGGCCCACCTTCGAGCTGTCTCCCGTGGTGGAGACCCGGTCCACGGTGAGGGTCGCCCGGAGCGTTCCATCAACACCGCCCGCCTCGGCCTTGCTCGCGGCCGAGGACGTGGAGAACACCCAGTTGTTGGCGGGGGCACTCGCGCTGCCTCCCGGCGCGAGCATCTCGCGCAGCTCCGTGCGCGAGTAGCTGGAGTTGGTGGTGGTGTCCGCGAGGTTCGGGCAGCGGAAGACCATGCCGCCCGTCACCGGAGACGTATAGAACGTGTTCTCGAGCTCGTAGCCATTGGAGAGCGTGGCCGCGCTGACCTCACTGGCGCTGGGGAGCGTCAGCTTCCAGTGGGTCAGATCGAAGTTGTCGCTGGGCGGTGCTGACGGATCGAGGCCGCCGCCCGAGGAACCGATCGTATACGTGCCGCTGGTGACGGGGCTGTTGGCGAGCCCGCTCTGGTACGCGATGGCCCTCACCGTGGTGGTGGCGCTGATCGTCAGCGGACCGCTGTAGAGCGTTCCACTGGTCGAGGTCGGCGTGCTGCCATCCGTGGTGTACCGGATGGAGGCGCCGGAGGTCGCGGAGCTGAGGGTGACGGTCTGCGCGCTGGTATAGGTCCCGGGCGCGGGGCTGAACACGGGCGAAGCCACCTGACCGGCCGAGCTGCCGACTCCCCAGACTTCGACCTCGGTGATGCTGTTCCAGCCGTTACCCGAAGAGTTGCCATGGCCCACGATCCGGACGTAGCGCGCGGAGGTGTCCGCGAAGTCGTAGGTCTCGAGCTGGGTCGTGGTCCCGCTGCTCACGGAGCGGTTGATCAGCGTGTTCCAGGGGCCGCTGGTGGAGTCACCCGCCAGCACGTCGAACGTCGTCGTCCGGGTATTGCCCTGGTACCAGGCGATCTTGACGAAGTGCACGTTGCGCGTGGCGCCGAGATCAAAGGTGATGTTCGCGCCGTCACCCTGGCCGGCCCAGCGGGTGGACAGGTCGTTGTCGACCGCGTTGGAGGGAAGCGCGTTGTTCGTCACGTCGTACGTGCTGGCCGTGACCGCCGAGCCGGGAATGGCCAAGGGACTGGCCGAGCTCGTCACACCCCAGATTTCGACCTCGGTGATGCTGTTCCAGCCGTTACCCGAAGAGTTGCCGTGGCCGACGATGCGCACGTAGCGGGTGTTGACGTCGGAGAAGTCGTAGGTCTCGAAGCTGGCCGTGGTCCCGCTGCTGACAGAGCGGTTGATCAGCGTCGTCCAGGGGCCGCTGGTGGAGTCACCCGCCAGCACGTCAAACGTCGTTGTCCGGGTGGTGCCCTGGTACCAGGCGATCCGGATGAACTGCACGGTGCGCGTGGTGCCGAGATCAAAGGTGATGTGGGCTCCGTCGCCCTGGCCGGCCCAACGGGTGGACAGGTTGGTGTCGACCGCGTTGGAGGGAACCGCGTTGTTCGTCGCGTCGTACGTGCTGGCCGTGACGGCCGAGCCCGAGAGGGAAAACTTCGAGGGCGACTGCGCGGAGGCTTCCGCTGCCACCAAGACGGAGAGAACGAGGGAGAGGAGAAGGCGGTTCGAGATCATGGAGAGCAAGCCATCCAGCTTCGCGGTTCTGGGATGGATGGCCGCATAATCAAGAAAATCAGCTTAATCAAGATTATCAGCGTGAGGCGATCGAGGTCTGCCACTCCGGCACGAGGTTGGGGTTGCTGGCCAACGCTTGCTCCAGCTCTCTGTGGCCGTCGTCATTCCCCATCGCCAGGAGGATGCTGGCTCTCACGGCTCGGGCGTAAGCCCACCTGGGCCGCGGGGCCAGCGCCTCGTCCACCAGGGCCAGGCTCTCCTTCAGCAGGGCCGAGGGATCGCCGCCCTCCTGCGCCAGCCACTTCGCCCAGTCGCGCTGCAGCAGGCTCAAGCCCAGGTGGTATTCCTTCCACTCGCGGCTGATTTCCAGCGCCTGCTGGAAGGCCTTCGCCGCCGCCTCGAAGTCATCGGCCCGGGCCTGCTTCCGGCTCGCCAGCCAGCGGGCCTTCGTCGCCAGCATCTCTCCCTGGTAGCGCAGCGCGACGCCCAGGCGTGGGTTGAGCATGAGCGCCTCGCGCAGCGCCCGCGAGGCCTGCTCCAGGTCCGTCGTGGGGTCTCGTCCCATCTCCACCGCCCAGACCGCCTGGGTGTGGTGGACCTTGGCCAGGTTCGTCCAGAAGTGCGCGTCACGGGGGACGAGCTCCAGCGCCTGTCGGTAGAACGCCGCGGCAGCCCGGGCGCTCGGGACGGGGTCTGCCTTTTTCTTTCGCAGGAACAGCGCCCGGAAGGCATTCACCTGGCCCAGGTTGTTGTAGGCGTGGGCCTGCTTCGGCGCCAGGGCGCGGGCCTGCTCGTACGCCGCCTCCGCCTGATCCAGCAGCGGGAAGGCGTCGCCGCCTTCATCCCAGACCAGCTCCGCCTTCAGCACCCACGCCGCGCCCAGCACGTTGGGGTAGTGCGGCAGCTTGCTGTTGATGGACTGACCCTTGCGGTACAGCTCGATGGCCTGGGTCAGCTCCGGCTCGGCGGGCTGGTCCCGGTTGGCTTTTCGCCGGGCGAGCCACTCGTACACCTCTCCCTCGTAGAGGTACGTCACGTGGTTGCCGGGATCGATGCCCCGCGCGCGCGCGAACGCCTCCAGGGCCTTTTGAATGTCTCCCTCGGCATCCGGCGCCTTCGCGTGGGTGCCCCGCTTGTAGTACGCGGTTCCCAGGTTGATGTACGCGTCCGCGTAGCCCGGCTCGAGCTGGATGGCGGCCAGGTAGGCGTCGATCGCCTGGCCCCGGTGGGGCAGCGAGTCCATTCCGCGCTGATCATCCGCGTCCGCCCACACCTTGAAGACCAGGCCGCGCTCGAGGTGGAAGACATAGTCCCGGTCCCTGGTGCCGATGCGCTCCAGCGACTCGATGGACTGCCGCAGCTGCTCATCCGGAGCCTCGTTGCGCCCCTGGCGATAGCGGCCCCACTGGCGCAGCACCTGCGCCATCTCCGTGAGCACCCCCGGGTCCTCGGGTGAGAGCGCCTGGGCCTCGCGCGCGGCCGTCAGGGCCTTCTCCAGCAGCGGAAGCACGTCGCCGCCCTGCTGGATGCGCTGCTCGGCCATGCGGCGGTGCAGGCACGACTCCACCACCTTGGACTTGAAGTGATCCGGCGCGGCGGTGAGTGCGCGTGACAGGGCGGCAAGGCCTCGCTGGTAGGCGGGTTCGATCTCGCCCTGGCCATAGAGTTCCAGCACCAGGCTGGCGTACTCCAGGCGCGCCATCGCGTAGTACACCTGAGGCAGGCTCTCGCCGATGTCGACCGCCTGCTCCTGCGCCTTGCGCGCCCCCTCGAGGTCCGCCTGGGCTCCGGCGCGATCTCCCTGATCCTTCTTGCGCAGGGCCCGCGCCACCAGGATGTCTCCGCGCAGCAGGGGCGCCTCGTAGAACCACGGGTTCGTGGAGCGCATCGTCTCCAGGCCGGACAGCGCTTCGTCGTAGCGGCCCTCGTGGAAGGCGATCAGCGCCGCCACGTACTCGGCGGACAGCTCCTCGGCGCCCTGGCTCTGCTTGAGGTAGCCCAGGGCCGGGTCGCGGAAGCGGCGCTCGATCTCCCGGCGGCGCGCCTCGCGCTGATCGGCGTTGCGCATGCGCTCCACCTCCAGCAGGTGCTCCTGGTAGAGCTGGCCCAGCGCCAACGCCAGCGCGTAGGCCACCCGTGCCTCGCGGTAGCCGCGCTGCCAGGCGGACTCCAGGTGGCCACGCGCGCCCTCGACATCTCCCAGCGCGAGCAGGGCCCGCCCCATCGCGTAATCCCCAGGCCCCTCGGCCCGGTCTCCGCCCTGGCGCACCTCGCTCTCCAGCTCGCTCACCCGGGCGCGCATGGCCTGCTGATCGCCCCGCGTGTCATGCAGCGGCGCCATGGCGGAGTAGCGCGCCATCGCCTCGATGCGCTCCACCAGCTCGGTGAAGCGGCGGGACAGCCGCTCCCGCAGCGTCACCTCTCGCCGGGCCAGGGCCACCTGCGTCAGGGCGATGAGCACCACCACCAGCGCGGAGGAGCCCAGCGCCACCGCGGCCCGGTGCTTCCGGGCCTTCTTGCGCAGCCGGTACAGGGTGCCCGTGGGCCGCGCGAGCACGGGCTCGCCGCTCAGGTACCGCTCCAGGTCCTCGGCCAGGGCGCGCGCCGAGTCGTAGCGGGCTGACCGGTCCTTCTCCAGGCACTTGAGGACAATGGCCTCGAGGTCGACCGGCAGCTCGGGATCCACCGCCCGGGGCGGACGCGGCTCCTCGGTCTGGATGCGGCTGACCACCTCCAGCGCGTTGAGGCCCAGGAAGGGCGGTTGGCCCACCAGCACCTGGTAGAGCGTGGCGCCCAGGCTGTAGACGTCCACGCGCCGGTCCAACCGGGACACCTCGCCGCGGGCCTGCTCGGGAGCCATGTAGTGGGGCGTGCCCAGCACCGCGCCCGTGGCCGTGTTGTCCCCGCGCCAGTCCCGAGCCAGGCCGAAGTCCATCACGTAGGGCTTGAGGGTGCCGTCCTCGGTGCGCTCCACCAGGATGTTGGAGGGCTTCAGGTCCCGGTGGATCAGCCCCGCGCGGTGGGCCGCGTGCACGCCCTCGGCCACGTCGCGCATCACCAGCAGCTTCTGCTCCAGCGTGAGCTCGGAGGCGAGGGCGCCCAGCGACCGGCCCTCCACGTACTGCATGGCGATGTAGGCCCGGCCTTTGACCTCGCCCACCTCGTACATCTCGCACACGCGCTCGTGGCGGACGCGGGCCTGGGCGCGGGCCTCCGAGAGGAAGCGCTGGGCAAGCTCCGGGTCTCCGTCGCGCACGAACTTCAGCGCCACGTTGCGGCGCAGCCGCGGGTCATAGGCGAGGAACACCTGTCCCATGCCGCCCTGGCCCAGGAAGCGCACCGGCTGGTACCGGTCCCAGTGGGGCAGGGGGAAGATGGGCTCCGCAGGCGGGGTGGGGGCCTTGGCGGCTCCCGGCTTCATGGTGGAAGGTGCCTCGGCGGCCGCATGCGCCTGGCGCTGGGCCTCTCCGCGCAGCGAGGAGACCGTCTCGGGGGACAGCTGCCCGCGCTCCTGGAGCAATTCCAGCGGGCTGCGGCCCAGACGGACCGCCTCCGCACGCAGCGGCTCCAGCTGCTCCCGGGTCACCACCCCCTCGATCAAGGCCAGGTGGAGCTCGTCCTCATACTCTGCACGCAGCGGGCTCGGCGCATTCACACCGCGAGCATAGAGGTTTGCTCACGGCCCGGGCAGCCCACCCGTCCGGGCACCCGCCAGCCCATGCCCTGAAGTGAAGCCCCGTGCCGCTCAGCTGTTGTGGTAGCGGGCGAGCACGCAGGTGACGTTGTCGTTGCCACCCGCGGCGTTGGCCAGATCGATGAGCTGCGAGCAGGCCTTCTCCAGCTCCGCGGTGCGCGCCAGCACTTCCTGAATCTGCTGGTCGGTCACCATGCCCGACAGGCCGTCCGAGCACAGCAGGAAGATGTCGTTCTCCTTCGGCTCCACGCGGGCCACGTCCACCAGCACCGACTCCTTCATCCCGAGCGCGCGGACGATGACGTTCTTGTGCGGGAAGTTCTCGATCTCCTCCGGCGTGAGCTTCTTGGCCTTGAGGTAGTCGTTGAGCAGCGAGTGGTCCTCGGTGATCTGCTTGAGGGCGCCGTCGCGGAAGAAGTACACGCGGCTGTCGCCTACATGGCCCACGTACGCCGTGGCGTTGGCGAAGTGCACCGACACGATGGTGGTGCCCATGCCCTTGAACTTCGAGTCGCTGCTGGCCTTTTCGAAGATGCGCGAGTTGGCCAGCTTGATGCCCGTGGCCAGACGGTTCTCGTCGTAGTTGCGCGTCTTGTCCATCTTGAACGGCCACGTCGCGTCCGCGTCCCGCGACGTCATCTTGAAGAACTCGCCCAGCTCCTCCACGGCGATCTTCGAGGCGATCTCACCCGAAGAGTGTCCACCCATACCGTCGGCGACGACGCAGAGGTTCTCCTCCGGCAGCAGGAGGTAGTTGTCCTCGTTGTGGTTGCGCTTCATCCCGACGTGGGTGAGGCCTGCTACTTCGATGCGCATGCGCGGGAACTCGTGTGGACGCGTGAGTGGGACGCGTATAAGCCCAAAACCACGTTAACAAAGCCCCTCCAAGGGGGCAAAACCCATCGCAGTAATTGCTGTACGAATCGATCAGGTGGCCGCTGTGCCCCCAGGTTCCCCGGGGCTCGCCGGCTCGAAGGAGAGCCGGTCCCCCTCCTGGGTCTGGCTGGCCGACAGGGTACCCGCGGGCAGCTCGAGCACCGAGTGGGCCTTGAAGTACACGGAGCTGATCCGCCACGGGGGCATGGCCGGGATCTGCTTGACGATGAGCCCGTCCTTGTCCAGGAAGGCCACGTCTATGGGAATGCGCATGAAGAAGGTGTGGATCGAGTTACAGGGGGCAATGTGCATGCCCTCGCCGAACGCCAGCGAGCGCCGGCCCATCAGCCCCTTGAAGCGGGTGAGGAACGACTCGGCCCGTTCGGCCCGGTCGGCCAGCAGCCGGTCCCGCGTTACGTTGTTCACCTTCCAGCGCATGAGCCCCCTTCTACCCCATGCTTGAGCCTCTGGCGCGGCCGCTGCACCTGGTGCTGGTGTCGCCGCAGATTCCTCCCAATACCGGCAACGTGGCCCGGCTGTGCGCTGTCACCGGCAGCCGGCTCATTCTGGTCGAGCCGCTGGGCTTCTCCATCGCGGACCGGGACCTGAAGCGCGCCGGGCTGGACTATTGGGACAAGGTGTTCCTCAAGCTGTATCCCACCTATGCGGCCTACCTGGAGGACTACCCGGAGGCCCGGCGGTGGCTGTTCTCCGCCCGTGCCACTACATCCCTGTATGCCGCCCGGTTCGAGCCGGGGGACCACCTGGTGTTCGGCTCGGAGGTGACGGGGCTGTTACCCGAGGTGATGCAGGGGGGAAGCGGGCAGGCGGTGACCATTCCGATGCTGCAGGAGCGGCGCAGCCTGAACCTGTCGACCTCGGTGGGCATTGCCACCTATGAGGCGCTGCGTCAGGTGCAGCTGGGGGAGGCAGCCAGGCAGCCGCCCCCGGCAAGTTGAGAGCGGGTACGGAGGGACTACACTCGGGGCCATGTCGCACTCGCCTGTCGCTGACGCCCTGTACTCCGCCCATAAGGCCCGTGCCACCGGGCAGCTGACGCTGCACGCGGGTGGGCGCGAGTCGCGGCTGTTTCTCCAAGAGGGCAACCTGGTGGGGACGCAGCTGGGGTTCGGGTTTCAGAGCCCGGCGCAGGCGCTGCTGCAGAGCGGGCGGGTGGGGCCCGAGGCGCTGGATGCGCTGTGGGCCCGGGGCGGGGCGGGCGTGCCGGACGAGGATCTGCTCGAGGTGCTGGGGATGGGGGAGGACGCGGTGGCGGAGCTGCAGGTGCTCGCCCACGTGCGGCGGCTGAGCCAGCTGGCGGAGCGCTCCGCGTTCGAGCCCGGGGTGGTGGAGGAGATGTTCCGGCCGATTGCAGGCGCGCGGGTGGTTCGCGCGGCGCTGGAGCCGGTGAAGGTGCAGGGCAGGGCGCGCGTGTACCGGTGTGGAGGGGTGGCGGCGTGCGGGCCGTGGATTTCGGATGAGGCGGAGCGGGCGTTTCTGGAGACGCTGGGGAGCTTCCGGCAGCCCGAGGGGCTGACGCCGACGCGGGAGGCACTGCTCCAGGTGCTGGAGCGTGAGGGGCTCGTTGAGTCGCTGACCGTCGAGGAGTGGGAGGAGCGCGAGCGGGCCCGGCTGGCGGAGGAGGCTCGCCGGGCCGAGGAGGCTCGGTTGGCGGAGGAGGCCCGTCGCGCCGAAGAGGCACGCCTCGCCGAGGAGGCACGGCTGGCGGAGGAGGCACGCCTCGCCGAGGAGGCACGCCTCGCCGAGGAGGCTCGCAAGGCGGAAGAGGCACGCCTCGCCGAGGAGGCGCGCCGGGCTGAAGAGGCCCGGTTGGCTGAGGAGGCACGTCTCGCTGAGGAGGCGCGGCGAGCCGAAGAAGCTCGACTGGCCGAGGAAGCGCGCTGGGCTGAAGAGGCTCGATTGGCTGAGGAGGCACGTCGGGCCGAAGAGGCTCGACTGGCTGAGGAGGCCCGGCTGGCTGAGGAGGCACGTCGGGCTGAAGAGGCTCGGTTGGCTGAAGAGGCCCGGCTGGCTGAAGAGGCTCGACTGGCTGAAGAGGCCCGGTTGGCTGAAGAGGCTCGACTGGCTGAGGAGGCTCGGCTGGCTGAAGAGGCTCGGCTGGCTGAAGAGGCTCGGCTGGCTGAAGAGGCTCGGCTGGCTGAAGAGGCTCGGCTGGCTGAAGAGGCTCGCCTCGCTGAGGAAGCACGTCTCGCCGAAGAGGCTCGGCTGGCGGAAGAGGCCCGCCTCGCAGAAGAGGCGCGCCGGGCTGAGGAGGCCCGGTTGGCGGAAGAGGCGCGCCTCGCTGAGGAGGCGCGTCGGGCCGAAGAGGCCCGGTTGGCTGAAGAGGCTCGCCTCGTTGAGGAGGCGCGTCGGGCCGAGGAGGCACGGCTGGCCGAAGAGGCTCGGTTGGCCGAAGAGGCTCGGTTGGCCGAAGAAGCTCGGTTGGCCGAAGAGGCTCGGCTCGCTGAAGAGGCCCGGTTGGCTGAAGATGCGCGTCGGGCGGAAGAGACGCGCCTCGCTGAGGAGGCGCGTCGGGCTGAGGAAGCTCGTAAGGCTGAAGAGGCACGGCTGGCCGAGGAGGCACGGCTGGCCGAGGAGGCACGGCTAGCTGAAGAGGCACGGCTAGCTGAAGAGGCACGGCTGGCTGAAGAGGCTCGCCGTGCCGAGGAAGCCCGCCTCGCAGAACAGGTCCGCCTCGCGGAAGAGGCTCGGTTTGCGGAGGAAGCGCGCCGAGCCGAAGAGGCTCGCCTCGCCGAGGAGGCACGGCTGGCCGAAGAAGCCCGCTTGGCCGAAGAAGCCCGCTTGGCCGAGGAGGCTCGCCGAGCCGAGGAAGCGCGTCGAGCCGAAGAAGCTCGATTGGCTGAAGAGGCCCGACTGGCCGAAGAGGCTCGGCTCGCGGAAGAGGCGCGTCGGCTCGAAGAGGCCCGGTTGGCTGAAGAAGCGCGGCTTGCCGAAGAGGCTCGGCTGGCGGAGGAAGCGCGTCGGGAGGAAGAGGCTCGACGGGCTGAGGAGGCTCGGCTGGCCGAAGAGGCTCGTCTTGCAGAGGAGCGGCGCCAAGCCGAGGAAGCCCGACTCGCGGAGGAGCAACGTCAGGCGGAAGAGGCTCGACGGGCTGAGGAGGCTCGACTGGCCGAAGAGGCTCGGCTCGCGGAAGAAGCGCGGCTGGCCGAAGAGGCGCGTCGGGCTGAGGAATCTCGCATCGAAGAAGAGCGACGCCGTGCGGAAGAGGCCCGCATTGCGGAAGAGGCTCTCCGTGCCGAGGAAGCACGTCTCGCGGAAGAGGCGCGTCGGGCTGAGGAGGCTCGGCTGGCTGAGGAAGCTCGCCGTGCTGAGGAGGCTCGCCTCGCGGAAGAGGCTCGGATGGCCGAGGAAGCTCGCCTGGCCGAAGAGGCCCGCTTGGCCGAAGAAGCTCGCCGTGCTGAGGAGGCTCGCCTCGCGGAAGAGGCTCGGCTGGCTGAGGAGGCTCGGCTGGCTGAGGAAGCTCGACTGGCCGAAGAGGCCCGACTGGCCGAAGAAGCTCGCCGTGCTGAGGAGGCTCGCCTCGCGGAAGAGGCTCGGTTGGCCGAGGAGGCTCGCCTCGCGGAAGAGGCTCGGTTGGCCGAGGAGGCTCGCCGTGCTGAAGAGGCTCGCTTGGCCGAAGAGGCTCGTCGTGCTGCCGAAGAGGCTCGTCGTGCTGAAGAGGCGCGGCTCGCAGAAGAGGCGCGCCAAGCTGAAGAGGCCAGGTTGGCGGAAGAGGCTCGTCTCGCCGAAGAGGCTCGGTTGGCCGAGGAAGCACGCCAAGCCGAAGAGGCTCGGCAGGCGGAAGAGGCTCGCCGCGCAGAGGAGGCTCGTCTCGCCGAAGAGGCTCGGTTGGCGGAGGAGGCTCGCCGCGCTGAGGAAGCACGTCAGGCCGAAGAGGCTCGCCGCGCGGAGGAGGCCCGTCTCGCGGAGGAAGCACGCCTCGCCGAAGCAGCACGCCTCGCCGAAGAGGCCCGTCTGGCGGAGGAAGCACGCCAGGCCGAAGAGGCTCGTCTAGAGGCGCAACGGCTCGCGGAGGAGGCTCGTCTCGCCGAGGAGGCCCGGCAGGCGGAAGAACAGCGCCAGGCCGCCGAGGCTGCTCGCCTTGCCGAAGAGGCGCGTCTCGCCGAGGAAGCCCGGCTGGCGGAGCAGGCCCGGCGCGAAGAGGAACAGCGGGCCGCGGAAGCCGCTCGGCTCGCCGAGGAAGCCCGTCAGGCAGAGGAAGAACGGCAGCTGGAGGCGGCTCGCCGCGCCGAAGCTGCACGGCTCGCGCACGAGCTGCGTCTGGCCGCCGAGGCGGAGCGCCTGGATGCGGAGGCTCGCCAGGCGGAGGAAGCCCGCCAGGCCGAAGAGGCCCGTCAGGCCGAGGCCCGTCAGGCCGAGGAGCTGAGTCTGGCGGCCAAGGTGCGTCAGGCTGCCGAGGCTGCTCGCAAAGCCGCGGAGGGCCCGGGCGCGGAGGAGTCCGCCGCGCCCGAGATGTCCGAGGAAGTCCTTCGCGAGGAGCAGCGCCGCAAGTCCAAGGAAGCGCGGCTGGCGGAGAAGGCTCGCCGTGCCGCCGAGGCTGCCCAGCAGGCCGAAGGGGCGCACTCCCCCGATGAAGCCCAGCTCGCGGAAGAGGCCCGTCAGGCCGAGGAGCTGCGTCAGGCCGCCGAAGCCGCGCGGAAGGCGGAAGAGGAGCGCCTGGCCGAAGAGATGCGTCGGGCCGAAGAGGCGCGCCGGGCCGAGGAGGATCGTCTGGCGGAGGAACTGCGCCAGGCCGCCGAGGCCCGCCAGGCAGCGGAAGGGACCCAGCCGTCTCCGGAAGAGCGTCAGGCCGAAGAGGCCCGTCAGGCCGAGGAAGCCCGCGCCGAGGAGCGCCGCAAGGCCAAGGAAGCCCGGCTCGCGGAGAAGGCTCGCCAGGCCGCCCAGGCCGCTCGTCAGGCGCAGGAGGCCCGGCTGGCGGAGCAGGCCCAGCTCGAGGGCGGGGAGCGCTTCGTCGAAGAGGTCCCGCTGGAGGAAGCTGTCCTCCTGATGGAGGAGGCCCGTCAGGCCGATGAGTCGCGCGGGGCGGACGATTCCCGGCTGACGGAGGAGGCTCGCCGGAACCAGGAGGATCACCTGGCGGAGGAACTGAGCCAGGCCGCCGAGGCCCGTATGGCCGCTGAGGCCGCCGAGTCGACCGAGGAGGCCCGTCAGGCCGCCGAGGCGCGCATGGCCGCCGATGCCCGCTTCGAGGAAGAGCGGCGTCAATCCAAGGAGGCCCGCCTGGCCAGGAAGGCCCAGCTCGCGGAAGAGGCCCGGCTCGCAAGTGTGGCCCAGGCTGCCGCGGCTCCCCCGGGCCTCACGCTCAAGCCCGCCAACCCCGTCCCCATCGATGACGGCGACATCCTCCTCACCGAGGCCGATGCCCCGCCGCCCGCGGCTCCTCCCACGTTCTCGATCGATGACATCTCCTGGTCCGATGCCCTCGCGCCCGAGGTGCCCCCACGGGAGCCGTCACTCCAGGACAACCCCGAGGCGCTGAGCCAGGCCCGGCAGCGCGCCGAGGCGGAGTTCACCCACGATCTCGAGGAGGCCCAGCGCCGCGCGGTCGCGCCGCGGATCGATCCCTGGCTCGCCGAAAGCCCGGGCTCAGCCCCCGCCGCCACCGCCGCCCAGGCCACCGCCGCCGAGCCATCCCTGCCTCAGGTCAACCTGGAGCAGGACATGTGGAGCGATCTGGTCCCCACCCCGGAGCCCGCCCCCGCGCGGACCGTTCCTCCGGGCATGACGGCCGCCCAGCCGCGTCCCCCCGCTCCCGTGGCGCCAGCGCCTCCGCCTGCCCCAGCCGCCCCCCGGGCCGGCGAGGACGACCTGTGGCGTATTGTCACCTTCGACCGGGCTCAGACGGCCGATGCCCTCTCGGACCCCTTCGAGGCCGCCCTCAACCAGGTGGACGCACACCTCGAGTCCCTGGTCTTCGAGGAGGCACCTCCAGCGGCGGCGGATGTAGGAGAACTGCCGGTAGAGGCTATCGTCGAGGCAACGAATGAGCCGGCACCCCTCCCAGTGGGTATCCCCCCTGGTGACAATCCGGCTGTAACTGGCCAGACTGCACGGAGCAACCCGTCCCAGGGGGCTCCAGACGATGATCTGGACGTGTTGGACGCTCTAGACGATTGGGACTTCGACGAGGACGACGTGGCGGGAGATCCCTCCAACCCTGATGAGGAGGCGCGGCTGCGGCGCCAGCGGTTGCTGCGGCGTGCCGTGGAGAACATCGGTGCGCTGGGCTCGCGGCCCGCGGCTCCCACCGGCGCGGTCCCCGTGAGCGAGGCCCCCGCGGCTCCCACGGCCCCCGCGGTACCGGAGGCCAAGCCTCCCATGGCCGAGGACACCGGACTGGCGCAGCAGATCGAGCGCCGCTTCGAGGACATTCAGAACAAGCGCGATCACTTCGTGATCCTCGGCATCACCCAGGAGACGCCCAAGGATCAGGTGAAGGCCGCCTTCCTCAGCCTGGCCAAGGTCTTCCACCCCGATCGCCTGCCGCCCTCGCTGCCGCACCTGGCTTCCAAGATGACCTCGGTGTTCGAGGCCATCCGCGAGGCGTACGACGTCCTCTACGACGATGCCAAGCGCGCCGCCTACGTCGAGAACCTCAAGCGGGCGCAGGCACCCAAGCAGCCCGCTACGGCTCAGGCCGCTCAGGGCGGCGGCGCCAACACGCGCGGGAGCAGCACCAGCGCCAACGACATCTTCAAGATGGGCGAGGTGTACTTCCGCAAGCGGGACTTCAACACCGCCATCGAGCACTTCGAGCGCGCCTACGCTCAGGAGCCCAAGGCGCTGTACCTGGCCACCTGGGCGTGGTCCATCTACATGGATCCGCAGCGCAAGGCGGAGATCCCCAAGGCCAAGCAGATGATGGCCGACGCCATCAAGGCCGACGCTAACTGCGATCGGGCCCACTACCAGCTGGGCGTCATTGCCCGCGTGGAGGGGGACATGGAGCGAGCCGAGCGGCACTTCCGCGAGGCGGCGCGTGTCAACCCCAAGCACCTGGAAGCCAACCAGGAGCTGCGCCTCATCGAGATGCGCAAGAAGAACACACCGCCCCCTACCAAGAAGGGGTTCTTCCGCTGAATTCCTCCTCCGGCGAGGCCTGATTGGCCGTCTGCCGGACGGGGGAGGGGGCGGGCTAAACCATTGACATGCCTGAAGAATGGGCGTGATCATCGCGCGACTCCCCGGCAGCGATTTGCCCGGGAGCCGTCCGCAGCGAAAGGCAGTCGAACGTGGCCAAGCAGCACCTGCTCCTGGTCGATGGTGACGCGAAGAGCCTTCGCGTGATGGAGGTCAGCCTGAAGAAGGCGGGCTTCTCCGTCACGACGGCCATCCACGGCAAGGACGCGCTCGAGAAGGTACAGATCAGCCCGCCGGATCTCGTGCTCGCCGACACGAAGATGCCGGAGATGGACGGCTTCGAGCTGTGCAAGTCGCTCAAGAGCGACGAGCGCTTCAAGCACATTCCGTTCGTCTTCCTGACGAACCAGAAGTCGGTCGAGTTCAAGGTGCGCGGCCTGGAGCTGGGTGGCGACGACTACCTGACCAAGCCCATCTACATCAAAGAGATCGTCACCCGCGTGCGCATGATTCTCCAGAAGGCGGAGAAGGAGCGCATCGAGAAGCGTGAGACGACCAAGGGCGGCTTCTCCGGCAGCCTGGCCGACATGGGCGTGGTGGACCTGGTCCAGACGTTCGAGATCGGCCGCAAGACGGGCACCATCAACATCCAGGGTGACCGGGTCGGCGCCATCTACTTCAAAGAGGGCCGCGTCATCGACGCGGAGCTGGGGCGGCTCAAGGGCGAGAACGCGTTCTACCGGATGCTGAACACGTTCGAAGGCCAGTTCGAGGTGCAGTTCACCCCGCTGGACCGGCCCGAGCGCATCGAGGTCTCCACCCAGGGCCTGCTGATGGAGGGCATGCGCCGGCTGGACGAGTGGGGCCGGATGCTCGAGCAGCTGCCGCCGCTCGAGACGGTGTTCGAGCTGGACCCGGTGCAGGTGGCCGAG
>DASVVJ010001133.1:0-1731 GCA_036389955.1 Myxococcaceae bacterium | reverse complement strand
GGGGCAGAACTTCCTGTCCATGCTCAAGGAGGCGCCGCCGGCGCTGCGGCAGGCGCTGCTAGCCGAGGGGGACGGGCTCTTCAGTGTGGAGGAGGGCGGGGTGCTGGAGAGCTACCACCTGGCCCGGCGCGCCTTCGCCCTGGGGCCGGAGCCGCACACCCTGCTCATGGTCAAGCACCTCACCCAGGAGCTGTCCCGCCAGGAGGTGGACGTATGGAAGAAGGCCATCCGGGTGATGAGCCATGAGCTCAACAACTCGCTGGCGCCCATCTCCTCTCTGTTGCACTCGGCGCGGCTGATTGCCCAGCGGCCCGAGCACCTGGACAAGCTGGAGCGCGTCTTCGCCACCCTGGAGGAGCGCACCCAGCGGCTGCATCAGTTCCTCGAGGGCTATGCGCGCCTGGCACGGCTGCCCAGGCCGCGTCCCGTCGAGGTGTCCTGGGCACGGTTCTTCGAGGGGCTCCGGGCGCTCTTTCCGGCAGTCTCCTTCGGGCCCCTGCCGGAGGCACCCGGGTACTTCGATCCCGCCCAGCTCGAGCAGGTGCTCCTCAACCTGCTGAAGAACGCGGTGGAAGCGGGCAGCGCGGCCGGGGCCGTCCATGTCCAGGTCCAACCTTCAGAGGGAGGGTGGCGCGTGTGCGTGGAGGATCGCGGGCGGGGACTCTCGGCCGAGGTGCTGGAGCACGCGCTGCTGCCCTTCTACAGCACCAAGGAGAAGGGCAGCGGCCTGGGCCTGGCGCTCTGCCGGGAGATCATCGAGGCGCACGGGGGACGGCTCTGGCTGGAGAACCGGGAGGGAGGCGGAGCCCGGGTGAGTTGCTGGCTGCCGGGCTCGCAGCGTCCGGTTGGGCTCAGCTCGCGGGTGAAGCTGACGCTCACCCGCGGCTGAGGGGGGGCTCAGCGCTCCACCAGGCACACCATCGCCGGCTGCTCGAGGCCCTCGACCCGCGCCACATAGCAGGGGATCCCGGCGGACCGCGGGTCACGGATGATGACCGAGGGCTGCTCGGAGGCGATGCTCCGCCGCAGCGCCTCCGCCGACAGACCGCTGATGACCGGCTCCTCGCCCGTCAGATCCCAGGGCGTGCTGCCCTCAGGCTGAGCATCCCACGGCGTGTCGCGGATGACGACCGACGGAGTGGTGTCCTGAGGCTGCGCGTCCCACGGCGTGTCGCGGATGACGACCGAGGGAGCGGTGCCCGAGGACTCCATGGTGACGAAGGACTCCTCGAGTCCCGGGCCGCCGCAAGCCACCAGCGCCAGCGTCAGCGGCAGGGCCGAGGCCCGGGTCAGAAAGAAGCGGTGGAAAGAGTGACGAAGAGAGGTGCTCATGGGGATGCTCCAAAGTGAGTGAAGGGTGGGGCGCACCGGCTCGCGCCGGTGACGGAGCCATCCATGAGCAACCCATGTGCCAGCCCATGGGCGGGGCGCGGAACCCGCCACGCGGGCCTCCTCGCCCTGGGGGCAAGCGCAAGCTCCTGTGAAATCCAGGCTTTAGCGGCCGCGCTGCTTTCAGCCCGGGCGTGTCCGCAGGCCGGCGCGGGCGGACAGGTGGCCGGACACCTGTAGGGAGGGGGTGGAGTGCGAGCGATTCTGGAGCACCTGGGCCTGCCCACGGCAGGTGCGAGGCTGGCCTCGGCGCGCGCGCCCCCTCAAGCCGCGGGGTGTTGAGACTCAAGCCGCCCCAGCCAAGAGAGCCAAGCCCTGCCGCGCACCTGAAGGCAGCGCGGC
>DASVVJ010001132.1:0-16012 GCA_036389955.1 Myxococcaceae bacterium | reverse complement strand
GAGGCCCACTGGGCCAGCGCGCGCACGGGCGCGTCGAGGACCGCCAGGCGCCGCTGAATGAGCTCCGCCAGCGAGCCGGGCATGGGGAGCGAGGACTCCAGCACATCGTTGACATTGCCCCGCTCTGCCAGGAGCCATGCTCCACTGCGGTCCCGGTAGAGCAGCCCCTGGGCCATGGCCGAGCGCAGGTACTCCGCAACGAAGAAGGGGTTGCCGCTGGAGTGCCGGATGAGGAACTCGGTGAAGGTCCAGGGCACCTCGCTCAGCGCGAGCATCCCGCGCACCATGGCGCCGACATGCTCGGAGGCCAGCCGGTCCAATGTCACCTGCACCCTGCCGGGGGCTCGCACCACCTCCTGGAGTACCTCCCCCATCTCCTCGAGCCGGTAGGTCCCGACGATGAGTACGCCCGGCTCGCCGCCCTCCTGCAGATCGCGCAGCAGGTGCAGGGTGAGTTCATCCGCCCACTGCAGGTCATCCAGGATGAGCAGGAGCGGAGAAGCGGCCGCGAAGGCGCGCAAGGTGGCGCGCAGTGCCGACAGCAGGCGGCGGCGCGCCGCGTCGCTCGGCAGCGGCGAGGGAGCCGGGTACTGCTGCTGTCCTGGCAACTCCGCCAGAGTGGGCTCGTACGCGGCCAGCAGCCGCCCCCGGGGCCCCAGCAACTGGTCCGTGCCCCGCGGGCCCTGCTCGCGGCACTTGTCCGCTACGGCGAGCAGGAACGGCCGCAGCGGGTGGAGCGGGGCCGCTGGAGGGACTGGCTCTGCCCCTCTCAGCGCGGGCCCGAAGGCCTGGCACTCTCCAGCGATGACCGTGAGGCCCAACACCTTTGCCTCGGCGGCCAGCTCCATGGCCAGACGCGTCTTCCCCACGCCGCTCTCACCGCCAATGAAGAGCTGCCCTCCCTGGTGGTTTCGCGCCCGGCGAAGAGGCTCCTGGAGCCTCTCCAGCACGGCGGCTCGTCCCAGGAAGTCCGGCCGGTAGAGGTACGCCTGAGGCTTGGACGACGTGCCTGGCTCCGGGCGCTCGGCCCCGAGTGCGACCAGCGCGGCCGCCACGTCATCCGCATAGCCCAGCCGGTCGCGGGGCTTCTTCTCGAGAAGCCTGAGGACGAGCCGGTCCACCTCCTCGGGCAGTCCCCCGGTGCGCCGCGAAGGGGGCACGGGGGGGCTCCGCAGGTGTTGGGCCAGCACGCTCATTCCCCCTGTGGCAACGAATGGCGGCTGGCCCGTCAGCAGGTCATAGAGGATGCACCCCAGGGCGTAGAGATCCGCCCGGGCATCCACGAACTCTCCGAGGATCTGCTCGGGAGCGATGTAAGCATCGCTGCCCGAGTTCTCATCTCCCAGGGCAAGCACCTCGCGCCCTCGCGCCCCGCTGAACTGAGCCGAGAGCCCGAAGTCCACCAGGACGGGCGTCCCATCAGGCTGGATGAAGACGTTCTCGGGCTTGAGGTCGCGGTGGACGATGCCATGGCCATGCAGGAAGGCGAGCGGCTCGCACAGGCGGCGCACCAGCGTGAGCGTGTCCACCAGCGGTGCGCGCCGCGCTCGCAGCGCGTCCACCCTGTCCCGGAGCGTGCCGCCCTGGAGAAACTCCATTGCGTACCAGGGCAATCCCCCGCAGGTGCCCTCCGCCAGGATCCGCACCACGCCGGGATGCCGCAGCCGGCTGAGCGCGTGGATTTCCCGGCGAAGGCTGGCCAGCAGCGGCTCCGCCACCCCCAGTACCGTCTTGAGCGCGACGGCCTGGCCTGTTTCGGCGTCCTCCCCCAGGTAGACGACACCCATTCCCCCGCGTCCCAGCATGCCCCGGATCCGGTAGGGCCCAACCTGTTCGGGAAGGCCCGGGACAGCCGATGCAGCAGGATGGATGCTCATGCGCGGCAGCATAACGCCTGGCTGTTACGAAGGTGTTGGCGCGTGCCTATACTGAATCACCATGCAGAGTGAGTTTGCGTCACTGGTAGAAGCCCTGAGCAGCACCCAGTACTTCGAAGAGGCGGCCAGTGCCGTGTTGCGTCACATGCTGCGGCAGGTGGAGGAGGGGCTGTTGGCGAGCCCCTGGGCGCGCCGGGGGAGGATTCTGCGTGGCAGCGTCTACGTGCGTCCGGATGACAGCTACCGCCGCATGTGGGGGCTTGAGGCGGCACGAGCCGCTCAGGCCAGCCCCGAGGTCAGCCTGCTGGCCTCGACGACGGCGTGGCGCTCGGTGGTGCGGCACCGCTGCGCCGTCTCCATCGACGTGAACATGGGGACGCTGGTGCCCCATCACGCGGCGGCGGATCCGGTGGAGGCGGCGCGGCTGTCCTCCCGCCAGAGCGAGTTCGACGGCAATGAGAGCCGTCAGCGCTTCCTGGGGCGCAATGCCTCGCACGTTCACGTGCTGCCGCTGCGCGTCCCGGGAGGCTCCATCGATGGGATGGTTTTTCTCGAGGCGGACTGCATGGCGGCGGTGGGCCAGGAGTTCATCTGGCGCGAGCACACGGGCTTGCTCCAGGTCATGGCGGACATCGCGGCGCCCTACCTGTGCGGCCTTCCTCCACAGCCGGTCGAAGCGATGGCGGTGGACGACTTCCTGCCCGTGGTGGGCTCCGCCATGGCGGGTCTGGTGCCCATCCTCCGGGTCTTCGCGCAGCAGGAGGAGACCATTCTGCTCACCGGCCCCACGGGCGCGGGGAAGTCCCGGCTGGCGCGCTGGTGCCATGAGCAGTCGAAGCGCAAGGTGGGGCACTTCGAGGCGCTGGACCTGATGACCATTCCCGAGGATCTGCAGATGGCGGAGCTGTTCGGGTGGAGGAAGGGGGCCTTCACCGGGGCGGTGCGGGACAACCCTGGCTGCGTGGCGCGGGCCGAGGGTGGCACGCTCTTCATTGATGAGGTGGACAAGCTCTCCCTCAAGGCCCAGGCAGGGTTGCTGCACGTGCTGGAAGAGCGCATGTACCGCACCCTGGGAGAGGGCAGCGGAGACCGTCACGCCAATGTCCGCTTCGTCGTGGGGACCAACGCGGACCTACGCGAGGCGGTCCGGGCTGGCCGGTTCCGGGAGGACCTCTACTACCGCATCAACGTGCTGCCCGTGCGCGTGCCGCCGCTGGACGAGCGCAAGGACGAGATCCCCTTGTGGGCGCACTACATGCTCAACCGGCGGCATCGGGAGACGCACCCGCAGGGGCAGGGACGGATGACGCCCGAGGCGCAGCGGGTGCTGGCCGGTGCCCCCTGGCCGGGGAACCTGCGCCAGCTCGACAACATCATCCGCCGGGCCTACACGTTGTCGATCGTGGAGTCGGGTGGGGTGCTCCAGGACGCGGTGCTCAGTGTGGAGCACGTGAAACGGGCGCTGGGGTACGAGGAGGAGAGCAAGCGGGTGAAGGTCGCCGAGGCAGACGGCACGCGGAAGCTGGCGGAGGTGCTCTGTGAGGCCGCCGAGCAACTGGTGGCCGAGGTGCGGCGGCGAGGCGCCCCGTTGGATTTGGATCTCACCGAGGCGTTCCGTGGTTTCGTGCTGGGCACGGCCGTGCAGCGGGTAGGCCGGGACGAGGCCTTCCTGCTGTTGGGCCGGGAGAACCTGGTCAAGAACCGCAACCATCAGAAGGCGCTGCGGCGGGAACTGGAGAAGGTAGACCTCTTGCTGCGAGCCCTTGGCCAGGACGCCTCGCCCTTCCAGGAGTTGCTGAGCCTGGCAGCGGAGGAGGCGTCCTGACGGCCTGGCCGTGACACGAAACGAGGTCACCGCTGCGTGGCGGCCAGGGCCGCTCGCCGCTGCGAGGAGCCCTTCGACATCATCGTGGTGCTCGGCGGGATGTAGAATGTGTTGTTGACGTCATCGAAGTCGATGTTCACGGACGGGTTGGTGCCGGAGAGCATCACTTGCAGCGCATTGCCCGCGACCTGCGTGAGCACAACGCCGTTGTTGCTGTAGGACTGCAGGAAGATCGAGACCGTTTCTTCCGGGGTGAACGTCGCGGTCTCGTTGTTCAGCACTGGGACGATATTGAGCGGAACGGGGGACGGGATCTTGCTGCCGTTGATCGTGGCCTTCTGCGCCAGGCCGAACTGCCAGGTGTTGTTGCCCACCTGATTGTTGACCTCGAACGTCCCAGCGGGAATGTTCGGGCTGATCTGGGGGAGCCCGAACACCAGGTCGGAGGAGAAGGTGTACTCGGCCTGGGCCAGCGCGGCATCTGGAGTGCTCGCGGTCGACACGATGGTAGCGCCGGCCTGCAGCTGCGCGTTCGTCGCGTAGAGGAAGTAGTTCTCCTCCCATTGCACGGTGATCATCTGCGCGGCGGGGAAGGTCAGCCAGGCGACCGGCGGCCCAGCGCTGGTGCTGGTCAAGGGATTCAGCTGCTTGACGATCGTGATGTACTGAGAGGCTCCATTGATGGCGGCAACGCCGCCAGCGTCGATGGTGAAGTTCAGCTGGTAGGTAATAGCCATGGTCATTCCCTCGGAGTGGTTGAGACAGTCCAATGCAGCGGTGAAGGCGATAGCGGCCCCGTGCCACGAGCGGCTTCACCGGGTGCGCTTCGAGCCTGCGGAGGGAGCGATGTCCCGCGCTCCACCGGGCCTGCGCGAGGGTTAGCCTTTTCAACAGACGTGCCACGGCTCGGCTGGCTGGCAGCCTGCTCGCCAAGCCATTGAAAGCATGAGCCATTCTCGAGGTGCACCCCGAGCCACGGCTGTTGGGCATCGCGGGGCTTTCACCTGAGAGGGAGCCGCCGCGTTTCCATGCTACGCAAGCTGCGTTGTGCGGAACCGCATCATGTAAGCAACGGCATCGAGCCGCTCGCCTGCTGCCTGGGGGGCAGGACCCTTGGACCCCGGTCCAGTTCCGAGTCCCGGCAGTTGCCGTGCTCTCCCTCCGCCCCCACCGTGGCTGGGTACTCCCTGGAGGACCCATGCCCCGCAACCCTGACCCACGTGAAGCAGGACCGCAGCCATCGTTCAACGAGAAGCCCCAGGCGCACCCGGGCATCGAGGAGCAGATGGAGAATGCGCCGGACTATGGCGAGGACTCTTACAAAGGGCTCGGCCGGCTGAAGGACCGCGTGGCGCTCGTCACGGGAGGCGACAGTGGCATTGGCCGCGCCGTTTGCCTGGCATTCGCCCGGGAGGGTGCTGACCTCGCCTTTGGCTACCTCAACGAGTACGAGGATGCGGAGAAGACGCGCCGGGTGCTCGAGGCGGAAGGCCGCCAGGTGATGGCCATGGCCGGGGACCTGGCCATCGAGGAGCACTGCCGCAAGCTCGTCGAGGACACGGTGAAGCGCTTTGGCCGCATCGACGTGCTGGTGAACAACGCCGCCTTCCAGGGCAAGGAGGTGGAGAAGTTCGAGGAGCTGGATGCCGAGCGCGTCGAGCGCACCTTCAAGGTGAACATCCTCGCCATGTTCCACCTGGTGCGGCTGGCGCTGCCTCACATGAAGCCCGGCAGCGCCATCATCAACGTGGCCTCCGTTCAGGCGTATCAGCCCACCGCGGGCATCCTCGACTACGCGAGCACCAAGGGCGCCATCGTCACCTTCACCAAGGGCCTGGCTCAGTCGCTCATCGAGCGCGGCATCCGCGTCAACTGCGTGGCGCCCGGGCCGGTGTGGACGCCGCTCATTCCGCAGTCCTTCAGCGGCGATCACCTGAAGAAGTTCGGTGAGACCAATCCCATGGGCCGCCCCGCGCAGCCCGCCGAACTGGCACCGTCCTTCGTGTTCCTCGCCTCCGACGAGTCGCGTTACGTCAATGGGGAGATCCTGGGAGTGACCGGCGGCAAGGTCCTCGCGTGAGCCAGCGCGTTCCGAAGTGGCTGAAACCCCACGGGAATAAGGCCTGACGGCCACCTGTCGGATGGACGATGGAGCCCGTTTACCGGGCTGCCATCCACCGTCGGAATCGCCGGGGGTGGGTTGATTTTGGACCCCCGGAGCGTTTCTGATCGGTGATGGAGCACCGTCCTACCCACTGAGGAGGCAGCTACGCATGCAGATGAACATCACCTTCCGCCAATTCGGTACTTCGGATTCCCTCAAGGAGTACGCACGCGAGAAGGTCGACCGGGTCAATAAGCTGTTGGACCGGGCAGGTGAAGCGCATGTGGTGCTCTCGCTCGAGCGCCATCTGCATCATGCGGACATCACGATTCACTCGGGTTCGTGGGTACTCCGGGGGCGTGAGAAGAGCGAGGACATGTACGCGTCCATTGACCTCGCGATGGACAAGATCGAGCGGCAGCTACGCCGCTACAAGGACAAGCTCAAGACGCACCATGGCCGTGAGCGCGTGCACCACGGGCAGGACCTGGTGAACCAGTTGGCGCGCGTGCGCCACGCCGTCTTCGAGATGCCGGGCGAGGAGCCGTACAACCCGGATCCGGAGCCGCCGAACCGTGCGCCCCAGCCCGCCACGCCCGCGCCCGCGCCGCAGGACACCAAGGCCGAGCCGGCCTCCGAGCCGCGCGTGCTGCGCACCACGCACCTCACCGTGAAGCCGATGAAGGTGGAGGAGGCGGTGATGCAGATGAACCTGATGAACAACGACTTCTACGTGTTCCACAACGAGGAGTCGAACGCGATGAGCGTGCTCTACCGGCGCAAGGATGGGCAGTACGGCCTGATCGAGCCGCACGAGCCCACGGCCAACCCGTAGCGAAGCGGTGTTACCGCGCGCCCCCCCCTCTCCCTTCGGGAGAGGGACGGGGTGAGGGTACCGAAGTCCCACGTGGAGCGGCGGAAGCCTGCTTCTGCCCCACGGGGTTGAGCCCATGCCCGAAGGTGAGCCGGCGCAGGTTGACGGGCAGCCGCCCCGGGGTGCCAATCTCCCCGAAGAGCGCGGCGGCCGCGGCGCTGGTGGACGCGGGCTGGTACGAGTAGACGGCGAGCACGGCGCGCGCCTCCTCCACCCGCTCGGTGAGATAGGGCAGGCCCATGGAGACGACGACCACGGGGCGGCCCGCGGCGGCGGCCTGGCTCACCAACTCCAGCTGGCGTGAGTTGATCAACCCCACCACCACCACCTCGGCGGCCAGCGCGGCCTTCCGGGCCTTCTGCTTCAGCGAGGCGCGCTCGCCTTCCGAAGGGTAGGGCGGAACGGTGAGCACCGAGGCGCCCGGCACGCGCGCGCGGATGGCCTCGCCCAGCGAGGGCTCCGCGGTGATGACGGCGATGCGCGCCTCCCGAGAGAGCGGGAAGTGCCGCTCATCGGTGCGCAGCAGGGTGACGGAGGCCCGGGCAATCAGGTGGGCCACCTCGCCATTGCCCGGCGGCGGAGGCGTCGCCAGCCGCTCCTTCAACAGAGGCGGCGGGTTGAGGATGCCCCGGCGCACCTTGACGGTGAGGATGCGGCGCACCGCCTGCTCCAGGCGTTTGCGAGACAGCTCTCCGCTCTGCGCGGCGGCGAGCAGGGCCTCGTACACCTCCGTCTTCCGCTCGGGCTCCCAGGGCACCAGCACCATGTCGGCGCCGGCCTGCACCGCCAGCACCGCCGCGCGGCCGACTCCGTAGCGCTCGACAATGGCCTCCATCTCCATCTCGTCGGTGATGACCAGCCCGTCGAAGCCCATGTCCCGGCGCAGCAGCCCATCGAGCACCTGGGGGTGCAGGGTGGCGGGAATCTCGTCCCCGGTCAGCCGGGGAATGGCGATGTGCGCCGTCATCAGCCCATCCAGCCCGTCCTCCATGACGGCGCGGAAGGGCTCGAGCTGCGCGAGCACCTCCTGGCGCGTCTCGCGCATCACCGGCAGCGCCGTGTGGCTGTCCGTGTCGGTGGAGCCGTGGCCGGGGAAGTGCTTGGCCACGGTGACGAGCCCCGCGTCCCGCTGTCCGCGCACGAAGGCCCGGCCCAGCTCGGTCACCAGGGGCACGCTGTCCCCATAGGAGCGCACACCGATGACGGGGTTGCGCGGGTTGAGGTTTACATCCAGTACGGGCGCCAGGTTCATGTTGAAGCCCAGACGCCGCAGGTCCTCCGCCTGGGCGCGACCCGCCGCATAAGCCAGCTCCGCCGAGCGGGTGGCTCCCAGCGCCATGTTGCTGGGCAGCACCACCACCTGATCACTCACGCGCACCACGGTGCCCCCCTCCTGGTCCAGCGCGAGGAAGGGGGGAATGTGGCCAGCATCGTCCAACAGCCGACGCAGCCCGTCATTGAGGTGCGCCACGTGCTCGGCGCCGCGGATGTTGTGCTTGAAGAGGCAGACGCCCCCCACCTGGCGGCCCCGGACGAGCTCCTCCACCTCTTCGTCGATGTCCGAGCCGTAGAAACCCACCATCATCAGCTGACCCACCCGGGCTTCCAGGGAGAGGCCTGCGAGCAGGGTTTCCACCCGGGTGGCCTCGGGGGGAGGCAGGCGCACCGAGGGCGTGACGGCGGCCGACACCGGCCCGGTGGGTCCAGGGGGGGCTGGGGTGGACGCGTGCGCGGGGAGGCACACACCGAGGCACAGCACCATAATGAAGCAGGGGAGGGGACGAGCGGGCACGCTGGGGGTGAATGCTAATCGAGAGCCGAGGACCCCTCCATCTTCCTGCCGAGTGAGCGAAGGTGACCGGAAGCGAGCGCTGAGGCGCAGGCGGCGCTTGCGCGAAAGGGTGTCGAGGAGTAATTGCCCGTCGAAGTCGAGCGAGCGCCATCGCGGGAGCGCCAGTGAGAATCGCCGAGTTCCTCAGCCCCCAAGCCGTCATCGCGGACATGCATGCGAGCACCAAGCCCGAGGTGCTGCGCGAGCTGAGCGCGGCGCTGGTGCGTGCCCACCCCCACCTGCAGGAGGACCGGCTGGTGGAGGTGCTGCGCGAGCGAGAGAAGCTGGGCTCCACGGGCATTGGCGAGGGGGTGGCCATTCCCCACGGCAAGCTGCCGGGGATGACGCAGCTGTTGGCCACCTTCGGCGTGTCGCGCGGGGGCTTGGACTTCGAAGCAATTGACGGCAAGCCCACCCACCTGTTCTTCGCGCTGGTGGCGCCGGAGAACAGCGCGGGGGTGCACCTGAAGGCGCTGGCCCGCATCTCGCGGCTGTTCAAGAACCCGCGTTTCCGGGCCTCCATCCTCGAGGCGCCCTCGGCCGCTGACATCCACGCGTTGATCGTCCAGGAAGACGCCCGGCCCTGAGCGGGGCTACATTGGCCCCGGGGGGCCCATGGAGATTGTTCTTCGGCCAGTCAATGATCGCTTCTTCCAGGAAGCGGTGATCCCGTTCCTCACCCGGGCCATGGGCGATGCGCCCGGGGCCTTGGAGTGGCTGCAGGGCCAGCTCGGAGACGAGCCCACACGCTTCATGTGTGAGCGGCTGCTGGCCACGGCGACGCCGGGCGGGCCCGGCGGGCTGGAGCCCGAGCCGTGGACGGACCTGGTGGAGCGGCTCGTCTTCATTCCCTGGAAGGCGGGCCCCACGGGCTGGGGACTGCAGAGCCCCCGGGCCGGATACGCGGGGGACTGGGACGAGGCGCTGCACCTGGCGCTGATGATCGAGCATCCGGACTACCCCTATGCGAACGCGCGCGATGCGAGGGCGATGCGCGATGGGTTCCGGCTCAAGCCGAGGGGAGGCCTGGGGCTGGCCTCGCTGATTGCCGGAGCCTGGGAGCCCCTGCCGCAGTTCCCTCCGGACCAGCTTTTCTCCACTCAGGGACGCGGTGGGTACCTGCCCAAGGAGGGGCTGGCCTTCGCGGACTGGGCGTGGCGGCCAAGCCAGGCGGTGGTGCACTGGCACCTGCACCTGCAGCGCAAGCTGGAGCGGCTGATCAACCGCGAGCAGGAGCGGTTGAAGCTGCCCTCCCTGCCGGAGCGCGATGAGCTGCTGGCCTACTGGATGGGCAAGGCGCCGCATCCGCCGCCGCTGGCGGTGGCCTTCTCCGGGCTGGGGCCCCGTGCGCCGAGCTGGCTCCAGGAGCTGGGCGTCATCGCCAGCCATGTGCGCCAGGTGGCGCAGGAGCACACGGCGCTCGTCTCCCTGGTGACGAAGGGCGTCGAGGTTCAGCTCTGAGGCGCTGGGCCGCGCTCGGCCCCGGGGGTCTCCAGCAGAATGGTGACGGGCCCGTCGTTGATCAGCGCCACCTTCATGTCCGCGGCGAAGATGCCGGTGCCCACCGTGAGGCCCCGCGCCCGGAGCGCCTCGCACACCCGCTCGTAGAGCGCCTTGGCCCCAGTGGGCTCCATCGCGTCGATGAAGCTGGGGCGCCGGCCCTTGCGCGCATCCCCATAGAGGGTGAACTGGCTCACCACGATGAGCTGCTTGTGGGTGTCCTCCAGCGACAGGTTCATCTTGCCCGCCGCGTCTTCGAAGATGCGCAGGGTGGCCAGCTTCTCCACCATCCACGGCACCTCTGCCTCCGTGTCCCCCTTGCCCACGCCCAACAGCACCAGCAGCCCGGGGCCGATCTGGCTCACCTTCTGCCCGTCCACCGTGACGGACGCCTCGAGTACCCGCTGCACCACCGCCCGCATCAGCGCCTCCTGAGCTTCACGGACTCTAGCCACTTGCTGGGTAGCCCGCGCGGACCTTGACCCCCCCACCTCCCACGACCTTGAGGCGGGAAGTTCACAGGGGATAATCCGCGAAAGCTGAAATCCAATTAAAGGATGAACTTCATGTTCGAGATGCGTAGCAAGGGCTGGCTCGCGGCAGCGGCATTCCTGGGCCTGGTATCCGGCGGGACAGGGTGCAGCTCGGAGTCCGAGGAGCTGCCGCCCCCGGAGTGCCAGAGCAAGGATGACGTCACCTCGCCCGAATGGGTCCCATGCCGGGTGAAGGAGATGACCCTGGAGGAGAAGGTGGGTCAGCTCTTCATGACGTACGCGTACGCCGGGGCGAACGCTCAGGACACGGCGACGGTGAACCTGGAGGGCAACCGCAAGGACCACGGGCTGGACACGGCCGAGCAGCTCGTCGAGCGCTACCGCCTGGGCGGCATCATCTACTTCTCCTGGTCCAACAACCTGCAGAACCCCCAGCAGATCGCCTCGCTGTCCAACAGCCTGCAGGAGGTGGCGATGCGCCAGGAGCGGCCCGTGCCGCTGCTGATCGCCACCGATCAGGAGCACGGCGTGGTGGTGCGGGTGGTGGAGCCGGCCACCCAGTTCCCCGGCAGCATGGCGCTGGGCGCCTCCCGCAACACGGAGGATGCACGGGAAGCGGGGCGGATCACCGCCGTGGAGCTGCGCGCCATGGGCATCAACCAGAACTTCGGCCCCGTCGCGGACGTGAACAGCAACCCGCTCAACCCTGTCATCGGCGTGCGCTCGTTCGGAGTGGATCCGGCGCTGGTGGCCTCGCTCACGCAGGTGCAGGTGAACGGCCTGCAGGGCGGCGGCACGGCGGCCACCGCGAAGCACTTCCCCGGCCATGGCGACACGGACGTGGATAGCCACTTCGGTCTGCCCATCATCTCGCGCAGCCGGCAACAGCTGGACGCGGTGGACCTGGTCCCGTTCGTGGCCGCCATCGACGCCGAGATAGACGCCATCATGACCGCCCACATCGTGGTGCCCTCGTTGGACAACTCGGGGCTGCCGGCCACCCTCAGCCGGCCCATCATGACGGACCTGCTGCGCACGCAGCTGGGCTTCAAGGGCGTGGTGATCAGTGACTCGCTGGCGATGCAGGGCGCCAAGCCGTACGGCGATGACAGCAACGCGCGGGTGCCCGTCGAGGCGCTCAAGGCGGGCGTGGACATGCTGCTGATGCCGCCGAAGATCGACGTGGCCTACAACGCCGTGCTGGAGGCGGTGCGCAGCGGCGACGTGAGCCAGGAGCGGTTGGATGAGGCGGTGAGCCGCATCCTCACGCTCAAGCAGAACCGCCAGCTGCTGGCCAACCCCCTGGTGGACGTGGCCGCCGTGGGGCTGGTGGGCAACTCCAGCCACCTGGCCGCCGCCGATGCCATCACCGAGCGGGGTATCACCCTGGTGAAGAACGACGCCCAGGTGTTGCCGCTGCGCCCCGAGGTCCGCAACGTGCTGGTGACGGGCTGGGGCGTGACGGCCACCACCACGCTGTCCAATGAGTTGAAGGCCCGGGGACTAACGGTGCAGACGGTCGAGACCGGCACCACCCCGGCGGCCGCGCGTATCAGCCAGTCGACCGCCGCCGCCGCGCAGGCGGACCTCACCGTGGTGCTCGCCACCCGCGTGTGGACTTCCCAGGCGCAGCGCGACCTCATTCGCTCGTTGCAGGACACGGGCAAGCCGGTGGTGGTCGTCTCGGTGCGCGAGCCCTACGACATCGCTCACCTGTCCAACGTCTCCACCCATGTGGCCACCTACGGTTACCGGCCCGTGTCCATGAAGGCGCTGGCCAAGGTGCTGGTGGGCGAGGTGAAACCCGCAGGCAAGCTGCCCGTGGCCATCCCCGTGGCGGGCCAGAGCGCCACCGTCCTCTATCCCACGGGCCACGGGATGAGCTACGCGCCGTAGCCCGAGTGGCCCCGGGTTCCCCGCCGTGAGTGCTGACGAAGCACTCAGGCGGGGCGGGTAACAAGCTCCGCTCGGCCGATGGGGCTGATGCCGCGAGCGAGCAGACCGCGCGCGGCAAGCACGGAGATGCAGTCTCCAGTGCTGTGAATCTCGCCGTAGAAGCTCAACAGGGTGGCGGGCTCCACGATGCGCACGTCCCCCACCTGAACGGACGGCACCCGGCGGACGAAGACATCCAGGAGCACCTTCACTCCGTCCACGTGACGCATATAGCGGTAGAAGTTCTCCGAGAGGGCGTCGAACCGCGTCCAGGTGCGGTGGTAGCCGCGCTGGGTGAGGGCGTGGATGAGCTCGGGCAGACGCTCAGGCTCGACGAAGAGGTCCACGTCCTTGTGGTCGTGGAAGAGCTTCAACTCCTCGTGCGCCGGCGCCATGAAGTGCCAGGCCCAGCCGCCCGAGAGGGTGACGAGCGGCGCGATGGCACGCACCTCCCGCTCGAGCACGCGTAAACGCTCGAGGTTCCAGGGCTCATCGGCCCGTTTCGGATTGCGAGGGTCTCCCATGGCCGGCTCCTTTCGGGACGCGCTCCGGACGCGGGGCGGTGGAGCGGCCTGACCAGGCCCTCAGCGCTCCAGGCGCTTGGGGTCCAGAGCATCGCGCACGGCATCCCCGAGGAAGTTGAAGCCCAGCACGGTGAGGGCCAGGGCGAGTCCGGGGAACAGGGCCACGTGGGGGGCCACCAGCAGGTACTGGGTTCCCTGGTCCACCAGCGCGCCCCAGGAAGGCATGCCCGGGGGCGCGCCCAGGCCCAGAAAGCTCAGGGAGGCCTCGGCGAGGATGGCGCCCGGAAAGGCGGAGGTGGCCTGGATGAGCAGCGGGCCCGCGGCGTTGGGCAACAGGTGGCGGAAGAGGATGCGCGCATTGCCACTGCCCAGGGCCCGGGCGGCCTGCACGTAGTCGCGCTCGCGCAGCGTGAGCATCTGTCCCCGAGCCAGCCGCGCGTAGCCCGTCCACCCGGTGAAGGACAGGGCGAACACCACGTTGACGAGGCTGGGCCCCAGCACCGAGGTGATGAAGATAGCCAGCAGGATGCCGGGGAAGGCGAGCAGCACGTCCACCACCCGCATCACCCCCTCGTCCACCCAGCCGCCCACGTACCCGGCCAGCCCGCCCAGCGTCACGCCGATGAGCGCGGACAGCACCACGGCGAAGAAGGCCACCACCAGCGAGACGCGCGCTCCATAGAGGACGTGGCTGAGCACGTCGATGCCGTTCTCGCCCGCGCCCAGCAGGTGCGCAGCGCCCGGCGGAGCCAATTCCGAGGCCAGATCGATGGTCTCCGGCGGGTAGGGGCTGACCAGGGGAGCCAGCAGCGCGGTGAGCACCAGCACCGCGGCCACGCCCAGCCCGAACCTCCCTCCGAACGTCCGCAGGCGGAAGCCCCGGCGCGAGAGGGGAGCGGTGACGGCCAGGGGAGAGGCCTCGCTCATGCGCGACGCCTCACACGCGGGTCCACCAGCGCGTACGCCACGTCCGTCAACGCGTTGACGAGCACGTAGCACAGCGTGAACACGAGCACCGTGGCGCGCACGGTGTTGTAGTCGCGCCGCTCAATGGAGGTGAGCAGCAGGGTGCCCATGCCGGGCCAGGCGAACACCTTCTCGGTAACGATGGCGCCGCCCAGCAGCGAGCCGAACTCCAGCCCGAGCACGGTGAGGATCGGCAGCAGCGCATTGCGGAACGCGTGCTTCCACAGCACCACGCGCGGGTGCAGCCCCTTGGCCCTCGCCGTGGTGACGTAGTCCTCGCGCAGGGTCTCCAGCACCGACGCGCGCGTCATGCGCGACAGGAACGCCGCCAGCGCCGTGCCCAGCGTGAACGCGGGTAGCACCAGGTGGCGCCAGCTCTCGGCCCCGGACACCGGCAGCCAGTCCAGCCACAGCGCGAAGACGATGATGAGCATGGGCCCCAGCCAGAAGCGCGGCAGCGCCACGCCCGCCACCGCCACGCCCATCGCCAACGAGTCCAACGCCGTGCCCCGGCGCGCCGCCGCCATCACGCCCAGCGGAATGGCCAGCGCCACCGCGATGAACAGCGAGGCCACCGTGAGCAGCAGCGTGTTCGGCAGCGCCTCGCCAATGGCGGGCAGCACCTTCTTCTGGAACGGGGGCAACGAGGTGCGCAGCTCCCCGGTGGCGAAGTCCCGGGTGAACGTCCACAGCTGCGTGTACCAGGGCTGGTCCAGCCCCACCGCGCGCCGCAGGGCCTCGCGGTCCACCTCCGAGGCCTGCTCGCCCAACATCACGTCAATCGGATCCCCCGGCACGAGGTTGAGGAACAGCGAGACGAGCAGCAGCGCTCCCACCACCGCGATGCCCGCGGACATCGCGCGCCTCATCGGTCCACCTGCCGTGCCCGCGCCAGCGGGGTGAAGAGGCCATGAGCGCTCGGCTCGAAGTCCTCCAGCCGCCGGGACACCACCGCCACGCTGCTCTCGTGCCACAGCGGCGCGTAGGGGAGCAGCGTTGCCATCCGCTGCTGGACCCGGGCGTAGAGGTCCTTGCGCTCCTCACGCTGGACCCGGCTGCCCTCGTCCAGCAGCGCATCCAGCTCCGCGTCGCTCAGGGCTCCGCGGTTCAACCCGCCCCAGTGGTTCGCCTCCGTGGGCACGTTGCGCGAGTGGAACACCCCGCGCATCAGGTCCGGATCCATCACCGACGCCCACTTGAGCGTCACCATCTCGAAGTTGCCTCGGCGGATGTCGCTGAACAGCGTGCCGAACTCCAGCGTCTGCACCTCCACCGCCACGCCGCCCCGGGCCAACTGCTCCTGCAGCACCAGCGCCACCGACTTGCGGAACCGGTCCGTGCTCACCTTGAGGCTCAGCCTCAGCCGCGGCTGCTCCCCCGGGCCGTCCGGGTCCGGATAGCCCGCCGCATCCAACAGCCGCGCCGCCGCGGCCGCGTCATACCGGCAGCCCTCAACCGGCGCGTAGGCCCAGTGGGTGGTAGGCAACATGCCCGTGGCCGGCACCGCCAGCCCATGGAACTTGTGCTCCACCAGCGGCTGCACCTGCAGCAGGTGGCACACCGCCTGGCGCACCCGCACATCCGCTAGCGGCCCGGTGCGCAGGTTGAAGCCCAGGTAGGCATAGCCCGTGCCCGGCTTCGAGAGCACACGCAGGCCCGGCTCCCGGCTCAGCATGGGCAGCACCGCTGGCGACACCGCGTTGAGCACCAGGTCCGCCCGCCCCTTGAGCAGCTCCAGCACCCGCGTCGTCTCGTCGCGCACCACCCGGAAGTACAGCCGGGGGATGGCCGGAGCCCCTGCGTGGTAGCCCTCGAAGGGCACCAGGGTGAGGTGGTCCTCGTCCGGCGCCGCCTCGAACCGGAACGGGCCCGCTCCCACCGGGTGCGTGGCCTGCAACAGGGTGCTCTCCGGCCCCGCTCGCTCGGCTGGAAGGATGCCCAGCGACATCTCCGCCATCAGCGCCGTGTAGGGCCGGCGCAGGTGGAAGCGCAGGGTGCGATCGTCTACCACTTCCACCCGCTCGATGGGCTCGTAGCGGCCCGCCTTCGCGCTGCGCAGCGCCGGGTCGAGCACGCTCTCAT
>DASVVJ010001131.1:0-2725 GCA_036389955.1 Myxococcaceae bacterium | reverse complement strand
GTTGCTGCCCGTGCTGCTCGGCGACAAGCCCCAGTAGTCCCGCCTGGCCGTCAAGGCGAAGGCGGAGCCTGTCGCTGGTGGGAGGCCGTGGCCTTCATGAGCGCCTGGGCCTGCGTCACGAGCTTCACGAACTCGGCGCGCTCGGCCTGGCCTTCGGTGGTGCGCTCGGCCAGCTTGAGCGCGGTGGCCAGGCTCCAGCCCTGGGCCGAGGGGCTGTGGCGCAGGATGTCCGCGGTGGAGGCCACCGCCAGCGCGAAGCGGAAGTCCGGCGAGGCGCTCTCCAGTGACGAGCGCACCCGCGAGCGCTCGAAGGGGAAGGCCTGCTCGGCGGCCTCGGCCCCATGGGGAGCCTTGGCGCGGATGCGCACCGTGGCCAGGGTCTGCTGCTCGCCCGTCAGCTCCACCTCATAGAGCGCGGTGACGTTGTGGCCCGCGCCAATCTCTCCGGCGTCCACCTTGTCGTTGCGGAAGTCCTGGTCGGCCACGTCCCGGTTCTCGTACCCCACCAGCCGGTAGCGCCGCACGGCCGCCGGGTTGAACTCCACCTGGAGCTTCACGTCCTTGGCGATGACCTCGAGCGTACCGGTGAGCTGCGTCTCGAAGACCTTGCGCGCCTCCTGGTAGTTGTCCACGTAGAAGCAGTTGCCGTTGCCCTGGTCCGCCAGCTTCTCCATCAGGTCGTCACGGTAGTTGCCCATGCCGAAGCCCACGGTTGTCAGGGTGACGCCCTCGGACACCGAGCCGCGCACGCTCTCCAGCATGGACGCGGGCGAGAGGTTGGGCCCGATGTTGGTATCCCCATCCGTGAGGATGATGACGCGGGAGACGACGTTGCCGGAGACCTTCTTCAGCGCGTGACGGTAGGCCAGCTGCATGCCCGAGCCCATGGCCGTGCCACCTCCGGACCGCAGCGCGTCGATGGCCTCGTAAATGCGCTCCTGCTCGGTGGCGGGGGTGGGCGGCAGCACGTCCTGCGTGGAGCCCGCGTAGGTGACGATGGCCACCGTGTCGTGCTCATTGAGATTCTTCACGGCAAGCTTCATCGCCTCCTTGGCCAGCGGCAGCCTGTCCGGGGTCTGCATGGAGCCACTGGTGTCCACCAGGAAGACCAGGTGGGCGCGCTTGCGCTGCGAGCGGGAGACCTGCTTGCCCTGAATGCCCACGCGCAGGAAGTGGCGGCCCTTGCCGAAGGGAGAAGGCGCCCCCTCGAGGTTCACGGTGAAGGACTCCTTCTCGGGCGCGGAGTAGCGGTACTTGAAGTAGTTGACGAACTCCTCGACGCGCACGGCCTCGGGCGGGGGCAGGTTGCCCTGCTTCAGGTAGCGCCGCGCCAGCGAGTAAGAGGCGGTGTCCACATCCACGGCGAACGTGGACAGGGAATCGGCCCGGGTGTCGGTGAAGGCATTGGGTGTATGGGCCTCGAAGGAGTTGCCCGAGGAGGCCTGGGGCTTGTGCTCCGGCCTGGAGGGGGGCGCGGCGCGAAAGGCCAGCACCTCCTCCCCGCTGCTTGAGCTCACCGTGCCGCCGAGCACTCCGCCGAGCACTCCGCCGACGACTCCGCCAACCACCCCACCCTCCACTCCACCCTCCACTTCCCCGGACTCCTCCTCGGGGGGCTGTTCCTCGGCTGCCGCTGGAGGCTGGTGCTCCACGAGGGACGGGCTCACCACGGAGGGCAGCGCGGTGGGGACCTCCATCACAGACTCGGCCTCTGGCGAAGGGTTCCGGCTCGTGCATCCAGCGGCGATGCCCAGGGCCAGCACGGTGCTGGCACAGAGAGAAAGGCAGTATGGCAGGGAAAGGGACATGGAGGCTCCGGGTTCAGGAGGAGAGACCCGAAAGGTAGAGACCTCCGCGGGAGCGATGGCCGTCGCATGGCCATGATTGCGTCATGGTTTCGTCAGAAACTCCAAGCAGCAGGCCCCGCACTGGCCGCTACTCGGGGATCCTTTCTCTGATGCGCTTACATTTACATTGTCTGAACGGTCTTAGATAATCAGGCAGTCTTAAGGGGGAACTCGTGGCAAGAACCTTGCGATATGCCTTTGCTTTTGCCGTGCTCATCTCGTGCGCTCCAGCGCCCGAGCCGCAGTCTCCCGGGGAGCCCTCCGCGGCCCTGACAAAGACCGAGGCGCTAAAGACTGGCAAAGGATGGCCACAGTGGGGGCAGGACGCACTGCATCAGGGGAGCGTCTCCGTCGCGGGCCAGCGGCTGGATCGGGTGCTCGCCGACATCGTCTATGATCCTTTCGTCCCTCAGGCGATGGCCGAGCAGTTCGGCATCCTGGCAGCGCATTACCAGGTGCCCCTGGTGGACGGCCCTGACGTCTTCATGGCTTTCAAGACAGGCACTTACATCTCTTGTGATCCGCCGGGATGGCAGACCTCGGAGCCCTGCGGTGTGAACACGTGGCACACGCAGATCTGGAATGAGCGGCGGCTGCGTTGGCAAAACGGGCGCCTGGTCGAGCAGTGGAACTTCGCCTCTGACTGGAAACCACCGCCAGTGCCCGCGCTGAATCTGCTCGGCCCCTCTGAGCCTGTCTTCCATGCCGTTCTGGCCAACGGCTTCGTCTACGTGCCGGGCGCGGGGGGAACGCTCTTCAAGCTGGCGCGCGGCAGTGGCGCCGTGGTGGCTCGCATCAACCCCTTTGGCACCCTGGATCCCCACACCTACGAGGCAGGCCCTCCGGTGGTGGATCGCCACGGCAACCTCTACTACCAG
>DASVVJ010001130.1:0-6837 GCA_036389955.1 Myxococcaceae bacterium | reverse complement strand
CGTCCTTGAGCTGGGAGGCGGACACCTTCTCCGCGCCCAGGAAGACGATGTCCTTCACCATCACCTTGGAGTTCTCGTCGATGACGAAGACCACATCGACCTGGCCGCCCTCCACGGGGGCGATCTCGTGGGTGACCTCGGCCAGGAAGTAGCCCTTCTCGACGTATTTCTCCTGGATCTTCTTCGCCGAGGAGCGCACCAGATCCATGTCCAGGATGGTGGCGGGCTTGACGTCGATCTGCTCCTTGAGGTCGTCCTGGCTCAGCTCCTCGTTGCCGGACAGCTTCACGGTGTTGACGGTGGGCCGCTCTTCCACGCGGACCACGTAGGCAATGCCGTTGGCCTGCCGCTGCACCAGCAGTTGCACGTCGGTGAAGTAGCCCAGCGCCCAGACGGCGCGCAGGTCCTCGCCGGTCTGGGTGGGATCGAAGATGGAGCCCTGCTTGGTGCGCAGGGCGCGGCGGACGGCCTCGGCCTCGACGCGGCGGTTGCCCTCGACGCGCACCTCCACCACGCGCTCGCCCTGGTCCGCGGGCGCATCGGCGTCCACGGGCGCGTCCGAGGCCGGAGCGGCAGGGGCGGCGGCCGGAGCAGCCGGTTCAGGTGCGGTGGCAGGGGCGCCCGTCTCCGCCTGCGCCAGCACCTGGCAGGGAAGGAGCGCCCACAGCGTCACCGCGAGCAACAGGAGGGACTTGTGAGACAGAACGGGAGACCTCAAGGGGCAGTCGGCCAGTAATGGGCGGCGCAATCTACGGGATAGGTTCGGCGTCCCTCAATCCAAAAGCGCGGCGCGCGGTTCAAGCGTCCGTTACCTGCCCGCCTGCAAGGCGCAGGCGGCGCGGCATGGAGCGGGCAAGCGTCTCGTTGTGAGTCACCACCACGGCGGTGATGCCCAGGTCCCGGTTCACCTCGCGAAGCAGCTCGTGGATGCCCTCGCCAGTGGCCGGGTCCAGGTTACCGGTTGGCTCGTCGGCCAGCAGGATGGCGGGCTGGAGCACCAGGGCACGGGCCAGGGCCACACGCTGGGCCTCGCCGCCAGACAGCTCGCCGGGCCGGTGGTCCACCCGGGCTCCGAGCCCCACCCGCTCCAGAAGCTTCCGGGCTTCCGCGTATGTCCTGGCTCTGTCCCGCCGCTGGATGAGTGCGGGCATGGCCACGTTCTCCAGGGCGGTGAACTCGGGCAGCAGGTAGTGGCTCTGGAAGACGAAGCCGATGGTGCGGTTGCGGAAGTCGGCAATCCGCGCGTCGTTCATCGCGAAGACGGAGGTGCCCTCGAAGAGCACCTCGCCAGCGGCGGGCGCGTCCAGGGTGCCCAGCACGTGCAGGAAGGTGCTCTTGCCGGCGCCCGAGGGCCCCACCAGGCTCACCAGCTCGCCCTTGGCGATGTCCAGGGACACGTCGCGCAGCACGTCAATGCGCTTGCCGTGCAGGAAGTAGCTCTTGAAGACGTTGCGGATAGAGAGAAATGCCATCGCCTACTCCGCCTTGAGGCCTTCCACCGGCTCCACGCTGCTCGCCTTGAGCGCGGGGTAGATGGATGCCAGGTAGGTGACGAGCACCGCGATGACCACGGCCAGCAGCGTCTGCACTGGCTCGATGCGCACCGGCAGCGCGGGAATGTAATAGACCTCCGGATCCAGCTTGATGCCCACCTTCTCGATGAAGAGGCACCAGGCCAGGCCGGACATCAGCCCGAGCAGGCCTCCGGCCACACCAATCTGCAGTCCCTCGGCGAGGAAGATCTTCACGATGCCTCCGTCCGGCACGCCCAGCGCCTTGAGGACGGAGATCTCCTTGCGCTTCTCGAGCACCAGCATGATGACCGTGGCCACGATGAGGCCCGCGGCCACGATGATGATGATGGACAGGATGATGCCCATCACCAGCTTCTCCAGCCGCAGCGCGGAGAAGAGGTTCTTGTTCATCTCGCCCCAGTCCCGGGCGCGGTACGGGTAGCCGCCGAGCTGGCGCACCACCTGGGCGGCGATGCTGCGCGCATCGTCGATGTCCGCCACCTTCAGCTCGATGCCGGAGGCGCCCTTCACCTCGAAGAACTTCTGGGCCTCTTCCAGGAAGATGTAGACGAACTTGGAGTCGTACTCGTACATGCCCGAGTAGAAGATGCCCGCCACGCGGAAGGCGCGGTTCTTCGGCACGGGACCCGAGGGCCCCAGCTCGGTGCCCAGCGGCGAGACGATGTTCACCCGGTCGCCCACCACCACGCGCAGCGCGGCGGCCAGCTCGCGTCCCAGGATGATGCCCGGCAGCGTCGTCTCCGAGGCCGGCTTGGTCGGGCGGCCGATGATGGGATCGACCTCCTCGTCCTCCGCTGCGCCCTCGGACTCCTCACCGGCAGGCCGGTCGTCCAGCATGGGCTGGCCCGCGCCTCCCGGAGAACGCCGGGGCAGGATGCGATCGGGGTGCTTCAGGTTCTCCAGCGAGCCGCCCGGCAGCATGTACTGGGGCAGGTCCGTCACCGCGCCCACCGTGGCCGGGTCGATGCCCTTGATGACCACGCCGTCCACGTTGCCCTCGGAGGCGATCATCACCTGGTTGATGATGAACGGGGACTGGCCGATGACGCCGCGCACCTTGCCGATCTGCTCCATCAGCCGCGGGTACTCGGGCAGGTCCCCCGCGTACTTGGTCACCACCGCGTGCGCGTGGGTGCCGAGGATCTTCTTCTGCAGATCCAGCTCGAAGCCGCTCATCACCGACAGCACGATGATCAGCGCCATCACGCCCACGCCCACGCCGCCCACCGAGAGCGCCGTCATCATCATGGTGGGCGACTGTTCGTGCTGCTTGAGGTTATTGAGCGCCGAGGCGGCCGCGAGCGGATCCTTCAGGCCCAGGGCGCGGATGCGCGTGCGCTCCACTGCGGCCTCCACCGCCCGGACGATGCCGTACACCAGCAGCGGCGGGACGATGCCGAACAGCAGCACCGCCAGCGTGCCCAGCAGCAACGAGGGCCGGAACACCGCCACGTGCCGGCGCGCGACGAACAGCTCGAAGCCCAGCCGCAGATCCACCCGGCCGCTGCCCGCGGCGATGAAGCCCGAGTTGATGCCCAGCACCAACATGAGCACCAGCAGCACGAAGACGAGCCAGTAGCTCAGCTCGGGCCGGCCGATGAGGCCCGCCACATAGGACACCTCGCGCAGCCGGAAGCTCAGCGGCTGGAGCGCGGCGGTGGTCTCCATCAGCGACAGCACGATGGGGACGGGCAGGCCCAGGTAGAAGACGCCGATGGTGGCCTCGGGCAGCGACAACCGCTTCGCGCGCGCCGCGCCAATGGCGCCTGAGAGGAAGGCGACGCCGCACGCCACCAGCAGCGCCAACGCGAAGGCCCACGGAGGCGCCAACTGCAGCCCCGAGCTCTCGGCCGCCTGCCCCGTCTCCAACTGCACCCCGCTGGACAGCACCGTCTGCAACAGGATGAGGACCAGCTCGGCCAGCAGAACGCCGCCGCCGTAGGCCGCCAGGGTGCTCCAGTAGAAGTCCCGGTAGCCCGCCAGCCGGGGGTACAGCGTGGCTCCGGCCGCGGGGCTCGGGCCCTCCGCTGGAGCCGGGGCGCGCCGGATGCCCGCGGCGATGAGCGCCCACCCTCCCAGCCACACCACCGTGCCCAGCAGCAGCACCTGCGGCGCGGCGATGGGCAGCGGCTGGGTCAACGCCAGCTGCATCGGGGAGAGCAGCGCCGCGTTGAGCGTCTGCACCGCACTGCCCCACCCCAGCAGCCCCAGGCCCAGCGCGCTGGACACCTCGGCCCAGGCCTCGGAGCGGGAGACGGCGATCCCGAGCAGAATGGCGCCCAGCAGGGCGACGGCGACGCCGCTCCAGACGAGGCCCCAACGGTAGACGGTCTGTCGTTCGGCGCTTTGCACAGGGGCCCTTGGCTATTTGGACTGCGGCTTGAGCAGCGGGAAGAGGATGACGTCGCGGATCGACGGCGCATCGGTGAACAACATCGCGAGCCGATCAATCCCGATGCCCTCGCCCGCCGTGGGCGGCATGCCGTGCTCCAGGGCCCGGATGTAGTCCTCGTCGTAGTCCATCGTCTCTTGCTGGCCCCGCTTCTTGGCATCCAGCTGCGCCAGGAAGCGCTCCTTCTGGTCCAGCGGATCGTTCAGCTCCGAGAAGGCGTTGGCGATCTCCCTTCCCGCGACGAACAGCTCGAACCGATCGGTGATTTCCGGGTTCTTGTCGTTGCGGCGCGCCAGCGGGCTCACCGAGGTGGGGAAATGGGTGATGAACGTGGGGTGAATGAGGGTGCTCTCCACGTGGTGCTCGAAGAGCGCGCCCACCAGCTCACCGTGGTTCATCGTGTCGATGGCGCGGCGCTCGGACTCGGCGTGCGTCGTCTTGAGCAGCTCGTGGCGCAGCTTGTCCGGGTCGGCCATGTCCTTGTCGGACAGCGCGCCACCCACCGCCTCGCGGATGGCCTCCGTCATGGGGATGCGCTTCCAGCCCTTGCCGAAGTCCAGCGTGTGCCCCTGGTAGGGCACTTTGGTGTCGCCCGTCACCACCTTGGCCGCTTCGGAGACCATGGCCTCGGTCAGGTCCATCAGGTCCTCGTACGTGGCGTACGCCTGATAGAACTCGAGCATCGTGAACTCGGGGTTGTGCCGGGTGCTGATGCCCTCGTTGCGGAAGTTGCGGTTGATCTCGTAAACGCGCTCCAGGCCGCCCACCACCAGCCGCTTGAGGTACAGCTCGGGGGCGATCCGCATGTACAGATCGATGTCGAGCGTGTTGTGGTGCGTGGTGAACGGTCGCGCGGCCGCGCCCGAGACGAGCGGGTGCATCATCGGGGTCTCCACCTCGATGAAGTCGCGCGCGTCCAGGAACTCGCGGATGAAGCGCACCAGCTTGGTGCGCTTGAGGAACGTCTGCTTCACCTCGGGGTTGGAGATCAGGTCCAGGTAGCGCTGGCGGTAGCGGACCTCCACGTCCGTGAGGCCGTGCCACTTCTCGGGCAGCGGGCGCAGCGTCTTGGTCAGCGGGGTGAACTTCGTGGCCGCCAGCGTCAGCTCGTTCGTCTTGGTGCGGAACACGGTGCCGGTGACGCCCAGGAAGTCGCCCAGGTCGCACAGCTTGAAGACCTCGTAGGCGTCTCCGAGCGCGTCCTTCTTCAGGTGGATCTGGATCTCACCCGAGCGGTCCCGAAGCTTGATGAAGGCCGCCTTGCCAAAGCCGCTGCGGGACACGATGCGGCCCGCCACGGTGTACGTGGTGGGAGGAGCCTTCTCGAGCTCCTCGGCCGACTGGGCGCTGTGCTTGGCGTGGATCTCTCCGGCCAGGTGCTCGGCGCGGAAGCCGTTGCCGTACGGGTTGAAGCCCGCGTCGCGCCACTTGCCCGCCTTGTCCAGGCGCTGCTGGTAGATCTCCTGCTCTTTGGACCCGTGATCCGAGTCGGCTTCCGCCGACTTGTCCGCCGACTTGTTGCTCTTGTTCTCTGTGTCAGCCATGGCGCGCTCCGAGGGGCGCGGACCCTAGCCAAGCCTACCCCGGGACGCAACGCATCATGTCTGCTTCAGGACGCCGCCATCACCAGGAACGCGGCAACCGCCGCCGCCAGCAGCACCGGGATGAGGATCTCCACCGGCAAACGGTGGTGCATGTGAGCCAGGTGCAGCTTGCGCAGGCCGAACCGCCGCTCGCGCTTCACCCGGTTCATCACCATGGAGGCCATGGCGGGCGGAGCCTTCTCACGCTCGACACCGCGCACCCGCTGCACCGTGCGCGCGTACTTGTCCCACCCGGCGCGGCACTCGTCGCAGCCGTCCAGGTGCGTGCGGACCGCCTGCGCCTGCGGCGCCGGCAGTTCCTCATCAGCAAGCGCGAAGAACAGTGACTTCGCTTCCCGGTGGCTCAGTTGCGGTTCCACGTCCATCAGTCTCCGCTGAAAGGCCCTCATTCCTCAAGCTGCCCCAACAAGTCCGCCAACTTCTCCCGAGCCCGATGCAGCCGGCTCTTCACCGTCCCCTCCGCCAGCTCCGTAATCTGAATAATCTCCTCGTAACTCAGCCCCTCGATGTCTCGCAGCGCTACCAACATGCGCGCGTCCGGTTCGAGCTGCCCAATCGCCCACTGCACCCTCGCCCGCTCCCGCGAACTTTCCAACGCCGCGTGCGGTGTGGGAGGTGAGCCCAATGCGCTGGAAAGCGCATCTTCACCTACATCTCCGTACTCATCCGAGCGGCCCCGGCCCCGGCGTTTCAGGTACTTGAGCCGGTTGAGGCACTGGTTCTTGCTGATGCGGAAGATCCAGGTGGAGAGCTTGGAGTCCTCGCGGAACTTGGCGAGGTTCTGGTGGACGCTGACGAAGATCTCCTGCACCAGGTCATGCGCCTCCTCGCGGTCTCCGAGCATGCGGACGCAGAAGTCGTAGACGCGGTCCTGGTGCGTGCGCACCAGCTGCTCGAAGGCATCCGGGTCTCCCCGGCGCAGCCGTGACAGGAGCACGCGCTCGGAGGGCCCGTCGCTCTCCGCGCCGGCCCCTCCTGCCTCCTGTTGGATGTCGAGCACCTCGCTCGAAGACACCTGCCACCTCCCGCGCCTCTGGCCTGGCACGCCCCTCCAGCCTACCGCGTTGCACAGGAACCCTCACCCCACCCCTCTCCCGAAGGGAGAGGGAGTTGCGCTTGGGACAACCGGGCCTGAAGAAGGTTCCCGGCTCCTCTGTGTTACTCCGCTGCGGCGTTGCGGTTGGGGTTCTTCACTCCCAGCAGCTGTGCGGTGATGAACGACTCGAGGTTGCCGTCCAGCACCGAGTCCACGTTGCCCGTCTCGATGCCGGTGCGCAGGTCCTTCACCATCCGGTACGGCGCCAGC
>DASVVJ010001129.1:0-19692 GCA_036389955.1 Myxococcaceae bacterium | reverse complement strand
TGATGCGTTGGCCGCTGGCCGCCAGGGCAAAGCGGTCATCCAGACTGTCCGCCGGGGACTCGATGAGGACGGTGATGCCATCGGGTGGCCGCTCCGGCCGGCAGCCGGCCGCGAGCACCCACAACAGCAGCCCCAGAATCACTTGGTGGAGCAACGGTGGCATCCGGTCCCCGTTCTGTCACACCCGGGTGGTAGGGTCGATGATACCGATGCCGCTGGAACAGAAGGTCGGTCTACGGGGTTGCAGGTGCGCCCGTTTGCCCTTCCCAGTTGAGAAAAAGTCCACACCCACACGGCTCCAACTTTCGCCCGGTAAATGGGCGAGCTTCCAGCCGTGGACGCGCCTACCCTTCCGCCCTTGATTCTCCTGGATCGGCTTCTCATGATGGCCCGCGACTTCCCCGGAGCGAATGTGCAGGTTCATCGAGCCAGAGCCCTCTTGGCCGCGACAGCCACCGTTTTTCTCGCGCTTTCCTCCGCGTCCGCCGCCCCGGCGGACAAGCAGGCCGAGCGCGAGGCGCTGAAGAGCACGCTGCTCGACGTGCTGCAACGCTCGTCGCTCAAGTCGGCGCGCGTGGGCATCTACATGCAGAGCCTGGATGACGGCTCGGTCGTGTTCAGCCAGAACGCGGACGAGCTGCTCAATCCCGCCTCGAACATGAAGCTGCTCACCGCCGCCGCGGCGCTGTCGACGCTGGGCCCCGAGTACCGCTTCGACACCGAGTTCCTGGTGGACCCGCCCGAGCTGCCCGCCGACGGCAAGGTCAAGACGCTCTACGTGCGCGGCAAGGGGGACCCGTCCATCACCACCGAGCGCCTGTACGCCATCACCTCCGAGCTGTTCCACGCCGGGGTGCGCGAGGTGCAGGACATCATCATTGACGACTCGTACTTCGACCCCGAGCGCACGCCTCCTGGCTATGACCAGGAGGAGTCGGACCGGGCCTACATGGCGCCCACGGGCGCGGTGAGCCTGAACTGGAACGCGACGGCCATCTACCTGCGGCCCGGCACGGCGCCAGGCGCCAAGGGCGTGGTGGAGATGGAGCCCAACAGCGACTTCTTCGTCGTGGACAACCAGCTGACCACCGGCAGCCGGCTGGCGCGGCGCGTGTCGGTGCAGAGCAAGCCCGCGGGCGACAAGCAGCGCATCATCGTGAAGGGCCAGGTGCCGTTCGACCAGGGCGCGGTGAGCGTCTACAAGAAGATCGACAACCCGCCCATGTACTTCGGTTACACGCTCAAGGAGCTGCTGAAGTCGCGCGGCGTGAAGGTGAAGGGCCGGGTGAAGCAGGGCCTGGCGCCCTCGCGCGCCAAGCTGCTGTACGTGTCGCAGTCGGACACGTTCGACATCATCCTCAAGCGGCTCAACAAGCTGTCCAACAACTTCGTGGCCGAGACCATCATCAAGGCGATGGGCGCGGAGGTGAAGGGCGCGCCGGGCAACTTCCGCCGGGGCGTGGAGGTGGTGGAGGACTTCCTGGAGCGCGAGGTGGGCATTGCCCGCGGCTCGTACGTGATGAAGAACGGCAGCGGGCTGAATGACGCCAACCGGTTCTCCGCCGCGCAGATCAACCGCGTGCTGGTGCACATGAACCAGCGCTTCCCGCTGGCGCCCGAGTTCCTGTCCTCGCTGGGCATCGCCGGCAAGGACGGCACGCTCAAGTACCGCTTCGAGGGCAGCGACGCGGTGGGCCGGCTGCGCGCCAAGACGGGCACGCTGGAGAACGTGTCCGCGCTGAGCGGCTACGTGCAGGCGGCTGGCGGCGAGCGGTTCGTCTTCTCGATGATGGTGAATGACTACGTGGGCCGCTCCGGCCCGGTGGTGCAGGGGCTGGATGCGCTGGGCGCGGCGGTGGCGGCCACGGGCTCGAGCATCGGTCCGTCGCGCGCGGTGGCGGCCCTGTCGGACACCGTGCGGCCCGGCGGCGAACTGGCCGCGGTGGCCAGCCGCATCAAGACGTACCTGGAGCTGGGCAAGCAGCGTGACCAGCGCAACATCAGCTTCCTGCGCACGGCGTGGCGTAGTGAGCGAGACCCCGCGGTGCGGGCGGTGCTGGCCGACAGCCTCTACCAGTCCAACCCGAACGACTACCTGGGCGCGCGCACGCTCCTGGACAGCTACGCGGCGACGGGTGAGGTGTACGGACGGCTTCGCGCGGTGGCGAAGGAGCTCGCGGTGGAGGTGCCCGGCGTGACCAGCATGGTGGAGCTGGCGGCTAGCGGCAACGCGGAGGCCCTGGCGCGCGTGGTGGAGCTGTCGGGCGCCGCGCGCGGCGACGCGAAGGCGGAGACGGAGCTGGCCGAGGCGATGGGCGAGGTGGCCCGTACGGCGCCCGAGGAGCTGGTGGTGGCGCTGCGCGAGGCCGCCTCTTCAGAGCGCGAGGCGACGGTGACCCTGCTGGCGCGCGGCCTGGTGCAGGCGGGCGATGCGGAGCACCCGTTCTGGAAGTCGCTGCGCAAGCAGCAGGGCGCGACGGATCCGGCGCTGGCCGCCTTCGTGCGCACCCTGGACTCGCAGCTGTCGCAGAAGGTGGCCGAGGCGAAGGCGCCCCGCGCGCCGGATGCCGTGCAGATGGTGGCGCCCGCGGTGATGACGCCGGTGGCGCCCGCGGCTCCGCAGACGGCGGAGACCCGCCCGGGCGGGTGAGCGGGTTCCCTCCGGGGGCGCTCTACCCCTGGCATCTGGATCAGCCCTGACGCGCGTGCGGAGGGCTTTCGGGGTTGTCCTCAGCCGAGCAGGCAGCCAGGCGCCGCACCTGTGGCGATGGCTCCTTGCGCTTCGTGCGCGCACCTTGAGACTCGTGTAACTTCTCAGGTCTCTTCCCGGCGCTGAGCCGGGAGGATGTGGCTGGTCCGTGGTGGACCAGTTCAACGGAGCCGGCCCGTGGTGGGCCGGTGAAAGGAAGTGCAGTCATGGCTGGAGGCGTCAACAAGGTCATCCTCATCGGCAACCTCGGAGCGGACCCCGAGGTGCGCTTCACCCCGGGCGGTCAGGCGGTCGCCAACTTCCGCATCGCCACGAGCGACAGCTGGACGGACAAGAACGGGCAGAAGCAGGAGCGGACCGAGTGGCACCGCATCGTCGTGTGGGGAAAGCTGGCGGAGCTGTGCGGCGAGTACCTGAAGAAGGGACGGCAGTGCTACGTCGAGGGCCGCTTGCAGACGCGCGAGTGGACGGACAAGGAGAACCGGAAGAACTACACCACCGAGGTGGTCGCCAACGCGGTTACCTTCCTGGGTGGGCGTGACGCGGGCTCGGGCGACGGCATGAGCCGGCGCAGCAGCAGCGGTGGCGGCGGCTCGCAGTCGCGCGGCGGGGATGACTTCGGTCCTCCGCCTCCGGGGATGGATGACGGGATGAACCAGAGCAGCGGCGGCGGCGGCAACGGGGACGACGACACCCCGTTCTAAGGCCCGCGCGCTCCCTGGCCCACCCCGCGCGGTGGGCCACGACAAGTCCACCGGCCGCTCCCGTCACCCGGGGGCGGCCGGTCTTGTTTCCAGCCAAAATCATTCACTTACGCCTGGGATAAGCCAGACACCCATCCGCTCCCACTGGATCCCCGGAAGTCCCGCGCGCTTCACACGCGTAAGTGCCTGAAGATCAATGCGAGGGATTCGAACGTGGCCGGTGAGCCGCAGACCAGGTCTGTTTCTGCGGCAGGACACGCAACGTCTGCGGATCATTTCACGATGATGCAAATGCGTGCAGGGGACAGTCGCGACGCAATTGAGCGCGATAGACATTCAATTCTTGCTCAACCTGTTTTCCCGTTTTCAGAAGGGATTCTGGTTTGAATTTGTTGCAGCACTGGACAGTTAAAGAGCACTGTCCCCCACATCGCAGGAAATCACAGTAGTCTTGTAAAAGTAGTTCTCCCACTCCCCCCCAATTTTCGTGGTTTTGGTTTTCTCCCCCCCCCCAGGAGGAAGTCCCGTGAAGGGTCCATCCATTTTCTCCGCAGCTCTCCTTGCGCTCTCCCTCATCGGCTGTGGTCTGCCGGAGACCGAAGGCTCCCTGGCGCCGGAATCGCAGCAGGCCGAGCGCGCCGCCCTGAGCGGTGACACCACCCCGCCGGTGAGCTCCACGGAGCTGGAGCCCAACGCCAGCCCCGAGGGCACCTATTACGGCAACGTCTCCATCACCATCACCGCCACGGACGCCTCGGGCGTGGAGAGCATCACCTGGGCGATGAGCGGCGCGACCACCCGCAGCGGCACCGCGGCCGGCAACGTGGCGTACCTGCCCATCATCACCCGGGTGGGCCGCACGACGGTCACCTTCTACGCGAAGGACCTGGCGGGCAACTACGAGGTGGCGCAGACGATCCACATCGACCGCGTGCCGCCTCCGGTGCAGTGCCCGACGGTCAAGCTGAACGACTTCAACCTCTTCGTGACGGGGGACTACACCGGCGGCCACGACGTGCGCGGCAAGGTGGTGGCGGGCGGCAACATCGAGCTGACGCACTTCTCGGTGGGCGCGGACCTGGCGGCCACTGACCTGTCGAACGTGCTGGTGGCGGGCGGCGAGCTGAACATCAGCAACGGCGGCATCTTCGGCAACGCCCACTACGGCACGAGCACCACCGCGGACGGGACGACGACGTTCTACCGGGGCGCGCTGTATCAGGGGGGCGGGCTCAACATCGGCGCGCGCGCCATCGAGGTGGCCACGCTGTCCAGCCAGCTGGCCGCGCAGACCGCGAACGGGACGACGACGGTGACCGACTGGGGTGGCATCTACCTGCAGGGCGGGCACGCGAAGATGAACGTGTTCACCGTGAACGCCAGCGCCTTCACCAACGCGGTGTTCCTGTCCATCAGCGCGCCGGTGGGCTCGATGGTGGTGGTGAACGTGCGCGGCTCGACGGCGCGGTTCGCCAACTTCGGCCACAGCTACAGCGGGGTGGACCACCGCAGCATCCTCTTCAACTTCCCCCAGGCTTCGAACATCACCGCCTTCAACTACGGCTTCTGGGGCACGGTGCTGGCGCCCAACGCCCACATCGACTTCAACAACGGCAGCTGGGACGGCGGCATCTACGCCGCCTCGTTCTCCGGCAACGCCGAGGGCCACGTCAACCCGCTGCGTGACTTCGAGTTCTGCTCGGGCGGCGTCGGCCAGTAACCCGCGGCCTGGAAACGACAAACCGGGCATCGGGCTCGCTGTGTGGAGTCCGGTGCCCGGTTCGTTTGGGGGCTCAGGTGGGTTGGCAGGTGGCGCGGCAACCCTCACCCCGGCCCTCTCCCGAAGGGAGAGGGGAATGGGCTCAGGTGCGGGGCCCCAGCGCCTCGCCTGCCTGGTAGAGGGCGAAGATGGTGCCCCACGCCATGGCCAGCAGCACCAGGAAGATGAGGATGACGAAGGGCTCGAAGCGGCGCATCGAGCGCTCACTGGCGAAGATGCCCCACGCCATGCCGAAGTTCTGCAGGCCGTTGGCCAGGTGGAACACCGTGCCCAGCGTGCCCAGCAGGTAGACCACCAGTGTGGGCCCGTGGAAGCGCATCTCGCGGGCAATGTCGTCGAAGGCCTCGGGAGCGCCGTTGAACAGCCGGGGCGCCAGGAAGGCCTTCCACACGTGCGCGCCAATGAAGCCCAGCGCGCCCAGGGCGGTGATGCGCTGGAGGATGTACTTGAAGTTGGCGTAGTTGTTGTAGGCCAGGTTGTTGGGCCGGAAGCTGAACAGCCGCACCAGGCCCCAGCCGGTGTGCAGCAGCAGCGGCACCAGCGAGATGACGAACCCAAGCGCCATGGAGAACGGGTGGGCGTAGGTCGTCACCGAGCTCTGCCACGCCTGGGCCCCGCTGAAGGCGGCCAGGTTGTCCCACAGGTGGTTGATGGTCCACAGGGACAGGGGCACCACCGCGATGAACGAGCCCAGACGGGACTGGAACAGGGAGTTCTTCTGGGGGACGGCGATAGCTTCGGTGCTCATCAGGACTCCGGCAACGCGCAGGGGGACCCCGCGGGTAGGTGGGTCGGACCGGGCGTTATAGCCCGACCTGGGAACCGAGGGGTTGGGATCAGCCAGGGGACCTGGCAGCCCGGGCGCTTGAAGACATAAGTGGGGCCGATGCCTGGCCCCCCGGCCCCCTGCCCGGCCAGCCGGGGAAGCGCCGTCTTTCATTGGCGAGCGCGCCGCGGTTGGGCAGGCTACTGCCTCTTCTTATGGCCGACGAACTCGTCAGTGGAATGCTCAAGGACGTGGACCTGAGGGTGGTGCTCGCCCTCACCTCGGAGCTGTCGCGCAAGGCGCGGGACACACACGGGAGCAAGGAGGCCTCGGCGGCCCTGCTGTCCCAGGGCTTCACCGCCGCGGCGCTCATGGGCGCGCTGCAGAAGGGCGAGGCGCGCATCAACATCCAGCTCGAGTGCGACGGGCCCCTGCGCGGCTTCTTCGTGGACGGGGACAACCGGGGCGTGGTGCGCGGCTACACGAAGAACCCCTACGTGACACACGTGGGCTCCGAGGGGCTCTACCGCTGGCGGCCGGTGTTCGGCAACAAGGGCTACATCTCCGTGCTGCGCGACATTGGCGAGGGCGAGTACTACCGCTCCTCGGTGGAGCTGGAGCGCTTCGACTTCGAGGAGGACCTGGAGCGCTACTTCTCCATCTCCGACCAGGTGGCCACGCAGCTCAAGCTGGAGCAGCTGCCCGCGGTGAAAGACGGCGTCACCGAGCCGCTGGGCCTGGTGGCCGGGGTGCTCATTCAGCCGCTGCCCAACGGGGACCGGGAGGCCTTCCAGAAGCTGGGGCTCCAGCTCAAGCAGGGGCTGCGCCAGGCGCTGCAGGCGCACGGAGCGGAAGGCGCCGCCGCGCTGCTCAAGGCGCTGCTGCCGGGGCACGCGGACCTGGAGATCATGTCCCGCTATCCGCTGAGCTTCGCCTGCACGTGCAGCCGCGACCGGGTGAAGAAGGCGCTGCTGGCCATGGGCCGTGAGGAACTCACGGACATGATGGAAAAGGACGGTAAAGCGGAAGTGACGTGCCAGTTTTGCACGACGCAGTACGTTATACCTAGAGAGGAAATTCAGGAGCTGTTGGTCTCGGCGTTGGGTTGACTCACGAGGTAGGGACTCGATAGAGGCGCGGGCATGAATGCGTTCACGCACCTGCTCGAGGGCGGCTACGAGGCACTCCATCTGTTCACCGACGCCAAGACGCGGCTTCGGGCGATGGTGGCGATCCACTCCACGAAGCTGGGCCCCGCGCTGGGAGGCACCCGCGCGCTGGCGACCTATGCCGGTGAGGACGAGGCCATCCTGGACGCGCTGCGGCTGGCCAAGGGCATGACGTACAAGGCAGCGCTGGCGGGAGTGCCTCACGGGGGCGGCAAGGCCGTCATCATCCTGCCGCGCGAGGGCTTCGATCGGGCCGGGCTCTTCCAGGCCTTCGGCCGCGCCGTGGAGTCACTGGGAGGCCGCTACATCACCACCGAGGATGCGGGCACCAGCCCGGTGGAGATGGAGCATGTGCGCAAGCAGACCCGGTACGTGACAGGGCTGATGGACCGCAGCGGCGACCCCTCGCCGGTGACGGCGTATGGCGTGGTGCGCGCCATGGAGGCCACGGCGAAGCACCTGTTCGGGCGGCCGGAGCTCAAGGGGCTGCGCATTACGGTGCTGGGTGTGGGGCACGTGGGCATGCCGCTGGTGCGCGAGCTGCACGATCGCGGCGCCAGGGTGTGGGTGAGCGACATCAACCCCGTGGCGGTGGAGCAGGCGGTGAAGAAGTACGGCGTCATCGCGGTGACCTCGGAGGTGCTGCACCGCATGGAGGCGGACATCTTCGTTCCCTGCGCGCTGGGCGGGGCCCTCAACGACGTCACCGTGCCGCTGCTGCGGGTGAAGGCGGTGTGTGGCGCGGCCAACAATCAGCTCCTCACCCACCGCCATGGAGAGATGCTGGCCCAGCGGGGCATCCTCTATGTGCCGGACTACGCGGCCAACTCCGGCGGCCTCATCAACGTGGCCCAGGAGGTCGCCGGGTACGACAAGGACAAGGCGTACGCGCGCGCCTCGCACATCTACGACACCATCGACACCCTGCTGGCGAGGGCCAAGGAGACGGGCCTGCGTCCGGAGCAGGTGGCCGACCGGATGGTCGAGGAGCGGCTGGCTGCCTGAGTGGTGGCCAGGCGTAAATGAGTCCACAACTGGCGGGGAGAGGGCCTACGTCGGAAGTAGCCCCGGGATGCCTGCTCGGGTTATGACGCGAGCACACCTCATCGGGAGTCTCTAGCCGTGGCCACCAAGCGGGCAGTGCCTGGCAAGGGCAAGCCCTCCAGCAAGAGCAAGCCCTCCAGCAAGAGCAAGTCTGCGCCCAAGCCTTCCAGCCGGCAGGTGGAGAAGCTGGTCTCCATTCCGTCGGATGTCGTGCTGGCGCCCCAGGTGGAGGTGCCCCGTACGCCCTCCGGGAGGGATCAATCCCGGCAGCGCTCCTCGGTGCAGGAGCTGTCGTGGGCGGACTTCGACCGGGCCGTGCAGGAGATGGCCCGCGCTATCCGCAAGTCCTACAAGGTGGAGAGCGTGGTGGGCGTGGCGCACGGCGGCGTCTTCGTGGGCGGGGCCATCTCCAGCGCGCTGGGCTGCGAGTTCTTCCCCGTGCGCATCACCCGCCGCAGCCGGGACCGGAGCGATGTGAACAAGCCGCAGCTCTCCGGGGAGATGCCGCGGGAGCTGAGGGGCCGGCGCGTGCTCATCGTGGACGACGTGGCCGCCAGTGGCGACACGCTCGAGCTGGCCACCCGGCTGGCGCTCGAGGCGGGCGCCCGCCAGGTGATGACGGCGTGCCTGGTGGCCCGGCCCGAGGGCTTCACGCCGGACTTCCAGGCGCTGGCCACCCCGTCCTTCATCGTCTTCCCGTGGGACTACGAGCCGGTGGCGGGCGACGGCCGCTCGGACGTGGATCCGGATCTGGCGGGGGCCTGAGAGGCGGGGCGGTGCGATGATCATCGGTACGGCGGGCCACATCGACCACGGCAAGACGTCGCTGGTGAAGGCGCTCACCGGAATCGACACCGACCGGCTGAAGGAAGAGAAGCGCCGGGGCATCACCCTGGAGCTGGGCTTCGCGCACCTGACGTTGGATGACGGCACCGAGGCGGGTGTGGTGGACGTGCCCGGCCACGAGCGCTTCGTCAAGGCGATGGCGGCGGGCGCGGGAGGCGTGGACCTGGCGGTGCTGGTGGTGGCCTCGGACGAGGGCGTCATGCCCCAGACGCGCGAGCACCTGGACATCTGCCGGCTGCTGGGCGTGAAGGCCGGCGTCATCGCGCTCACCAAGAGCGACCTGCTGGCGGAACTGGGCGAGGAGTGGCTCTCGCTGGTGCAGGCGGACCTGGTGGCGCTCACCGCGGGCACCTTCCTGGAGGGCGCGCCGGTGGTGCCGTGCTCCTCGAAGACGGAAGCGGGCCTGCCGGAGCTCAAGGCCGCGCTCACCCGCGCCGCGCAGGGGTTGCCTCAGCGCCCGTCGGATGGGCCGGTGTTCCTGCCGGTGGACCGCGTCTTCACCATCAAGGGCTTCGGCACGGTGGTGACGGGCACGTTGCTGTCGGGCACGCTCGGGGTGGAGGAGAGCGCCGCGCTGCTTCCCGGCCGGCCGGGGCCCTTCCGGGTCCGCGGGCTGCAGGTGCACGGCCAGGCGGCGCAGAAGGTGCTGGCGGGCCAGCGCTCCGCGGTGAACCTCGTGGGCGTGGAGCCCGAGGAGATCGACCGCGGCATGGTGCTGGTGCGCGCCGGGGAGCTGCCCGAGACGCGGATGCTGGATGTGGAGCTGAGCCTGCTGCCCGCCGTGGAGGCGCCGCTGCCCCGGCGCCGCAAGCTGCTGCTGCACCTGGGCACCACGCAGGTGGAGGCCACCGTGGCGCTGATGGACCTGGAGAAGCTGGAGCCCGGGGAGACGGGGCTGGCGCAGCTCCGGCTCGCCGCGCCGCTGGCCGCGCTGGTGGGCCAGCGCTTCATTCTCCGTGGTTCTCACGCGCTGCCCGGGCGGGGCGCCACCGTGGCGGGTGGCCGGGTGCTGTCCATTACGCCGCCGCGCCGCCGCAAGGGTGCCTCCACTGTGGTGGCGCCGCTGCTCGAGGCGGACGCGGGTGGGCACGTGGCCTGGCTGCTGCGGCAGGCGGGCTACCGGGGCCTCACGCAGACGGAGCTGTTCGGCCGCTCGGCACTGCCGCCCAAGGCGCTCACCCGCACGTTGGAGCTGCTGGGCGCGCGGGGCGGGGCGCTGCTGGTGGACCGCGACAAGCGCCTCTACCTCTCGGGCGAGGTGTTCGAGGGACTGCAGAAGCGCGCGCTCGCGCTGCTGGCGGCCTTTCATGAGCGCGAGCCGATGCGTGAGGGGCTGTCCCGCGAGGAGCTGCGCCAGCGGCTCTCCGGCGAGCTGGATCCGCGCATCTTCCAGCGGGTGGCGCAGGCGCTGGTGGACTCGGGCAAGGCGGAGCTGGACAAGGAAGTGATGCGGCTCAAGGGCCGGGGCCGCACCCTCACCGTCAACGAGGAGGGTGCCCGCGCGCGCGTGGCGGCGGAGCTGGCCGCAGCGGCCCTGGCGCCTCCCACCTTCAATGAGCTGGTGCAGAAGCTGCAATTGCCTCCCACCCGGCTCCAGGAGCTGCTCAAGGTAATGGTGGTCGAGGGCGCCATCGTCCGGGTGAGCGAGGAGCTGCACTTCGACACGGGTGCGCTCAACGGGCTCAAGGAGCGGCTGGTGGCTCACCTGCGGGACAAGAAGGAGATCTCCACCCAGGCGTTCAAGGAGCTGGTCGGCCAGAGCCGTAAATTCGTCATCCCGCTTTCGGAGTATTTTGATCGGGAGAAGGTGACCCTGCGCGTGGGCGAGAAACGGGTGCTGCGACGCGGATGAGCACGAGACGCTACAGCGAAGCGGACCTGCGGTCCCTGGTCGAGAGCTCGGAGACGCCCCTGGCGGTGGTGCGCCGCGGGCAGATGTGGGTCGTCAACGAGGCCTACCTGCGCTTCGTCAAGCTGCCGCGAGAGCAGGTGGAGGGCCACTCCGCCCTGGAGTTCAGCTCGATCGAGGCCAAGCTCCGGCTGCGGGGGATTCCACATCAGGCCCCGGCGGGGACCGCGCGAGAGTGGCTCCGGCCGCCCGAGGGCGGCTCGCCCTTCCGGGAGCTGGAGCTGGAGAACGGGGAGAAGGTGGTGCTGCTCAACCGTCTGGCGGCGGAGGAGCAGCAGCTGGTGCAGGCCATCTCCGAGCGGCTGGTGGCCACCTCCGCCAAGCTGGTGGGGGCCCACACCGAGGAGGCCGTGCGCCGGGTGGCGCTGGAGGGCTTCGCCGCCGCGGGGCTCCGGGCGCGCTTCCTGCGCTGGGAGGGCGAGCGGCTCATCTCCCGGGATGGTTTCGCCGTGCCCGCCGACGCGGTGCTGGCGATGGAGACGCTGTCCGACAGCCGCGCCATCTTTGGCGGGACGTACGTGCCCGAGGCCACGCACGTCTACCTGCCCCTGGGCGACACGCAGCGGGAGATGTTGTTGGTGGAGGGCCCAGGCGCCACGCCCGCGCACAGCTCGGTGTTGACCCTTTTCGCCAAGGTGGTGGGCGCCGCGCTCACCGAGGCGCGCATGCACGCCGAGGGCGCACGCGGCCGGTGGGAGCAACAGGTGGTGGCGGAGGTGGCGCGCTTCGTCGCCCAGCCGGTGCCGCCCTCGTCCGAGGCGTTCCTGCGCAACCTCACGGAGCTGCTCTCCGCGGACGCGGCGCTGCTGATGCTTCGCGAGGCGCCGGGCACCGCGCTGGTGCTCAGCGCCCAGGTGGGGCTGACGGAGGCGGAGCGGAGCGGGGCGGAGGCCTCACTGGGCCGCGTGCTGAGCGACGCGGTGCTGCAGGCCGAGCACTCGGTGCTCTCCAGCGAGGCCCAGGACCAGGCGCTGCGTGAGGCCTCCGGGGGCCGGCTGGGGTGTGGCGCGGCTCTGCTCCTGACCCGGGGAGGCGAGCGGTACGGCACCCTGCAACTGCTGCGCGCGCCGGGGCGGCCCTTCAGTGAAGCGGACATGCGGCTGTTGGGCACCGCGGGCGAGCTGCTGGGCACGCTGTTGGAGCGGCTGCGCCTGCATGCCGAGTCCACCCGGCAGCTCGCCGAGACGCGCCTGCTGCTGGACCTGGCCCGCACCACCTCGGGCGTGCTGGACTCGGCGAGCATCCTGGATGTGGCGGCCGACTTCCTCGTGCGCCTGCTCAACGTGTCCAACTGCTTCATCCTGCTCTACGACGAGCAGAACAAGCTGCTGCGGGGCGCCGCCGCCTCCGCCACCCACCGCGACTTCTTCCGCACCGTCACGGTGCCGCTCTCCAGTGACAGCTTCTCGGCCCGGGTGGCCCGGGAGCGCCGCCCCCTGTGCATCGAGGACCTCTCGAAGGAACAGGGCGGCTTCAATGACGAGCTCGCCCTCCGCTTCAACGAGAAGGCCCTGCTGGGCCTGCCGCTCACCTCGCGCGAGGAGCTCATCGGCGTGGTGCTGGTGGACGACACGCAGAAGCCGCGCGTGTTCGGCCCCGCCGTCATCGAGCTGGCCGAGGCCACGTGTGGCCAGCTCGCCCTGTCCATCGCCAACGCGCGCCTCTATGAGTCGCTGTGGGCCTCGTACGCGGAGCTGGCCGCCGCCCGCGCCGAGATGGTCAAGCGCGAGCGGTTGGCCGCCCTGGGCGAGCTGGCCGCCATCATCGCTCACGAGGTGCGCAACCCCCTGGGCGTCATCTTCAACGCCGTGGCCTCGCTGCGCCGCATGCTCAAGCCCCAGGGGGACGCGGCCATGCTGCTGGACATGCTGGCCGAGGAGAGCGACGGGCTGAACCGCATGGTGTCGGACCTGCTCGACTACGCCCGACCCCGCGAGCCCATCCTCCAGCCGGAGGACATGGGCCGGGTGCTGCACGAGGCGCTCGAGGCCGCCCGGGCCCAGGCGGACGGCGAGGCCCCGCCCATCACCTTCCAGACCGAGGTGGAGCCGGGCCTGCAGGCGGTGCCCATGGACCGGCGCCTCATCCGCCAGGCGCTCGTCAACGTGGTCATCAATGCCATGCACGCCATGCCTCGCGGCGGCGTGGTGAAGGTGCTCGCCCGCTGTGAGCCGTACGCGGGCCGGGAGCACGTGCGCATCGACATCGCGGACCAGGGAATGGGCATTCCCACCGAGCTGCTTCACCGGGTGTTCGAGCCCTTCTTCACCACCAAGGCTCAGGGTACGGGCTTGGGGCTCGCGGTGGTCAAACGTATCCTGGAGGAGCACCGCGGCGAGGTTGCCGTGGAGAGCACCTCGGATCGTGGTACCACTTTCACCTTGCGGTTCCCCCTCTCACCTCTGACGCCTTCGTGACCGACGCCAGCACCACCCCTCCGACTCGTGGCCGCATCCTCGTCGTGGATGATCAGCGCAACCTGCGCTTCACCACCGCCTTCCTCTTGCGAGAAGCGGGCTACACCGTGTTCGAAGCCTCCTCGGGTGAGGAGGCCCTGGCGCAGCTGGCCACCCAGAGCGTGGACCTGCTGCTGACCGACCTGATGATGGAGCCCATGGATGGGCTCACGCTCCTGAAGAAGGCGCTGGAGGCGGTGCCCGGGCTGCAGGTCATCATGATGACGGCGTTCGGTTCCATCGAGACGGCGGTGGAGGCCATGCGGCTGGGGGCCTGCGACTACGTCACCAAGCCCTGCAAGGACCGGGAGCTTCGCTACCGGGTGGAGCGCGCGCTGGAGCTCACCAAGTTGCAGAGCGCGGTGAGCATGTTCGCCGGCGAGTTCAACCGGCGGCACGACATCTCGGCGCTGGTGGGCAACAGCCCGGCGATGCGCGAGCTGACCACCCGGTTGATGCGCGTGGCGCTGAGCGATGCCACCGTGCTCATTCAGGGCGAGAGTGGCACCGGCAAGGAGCTGGTCTCCCGCGCGCTGCACGCCCACAGCCGGCGCAGCTCGCGCCCCTTCGTGCCCGTCAACTGCGCCGCCATCTCCGAGTCGCTGCTGGAGAGCGAGCTGTTCGGCCATGCCAAGGGCGCCTTCACCGGCGCGGTGAAGGCCCGGCGCGGCCTCTTCGAGGAGGCCGACGGCGGCACGCTCTTCATCGACGAGGTGACGGAGACGAGCCCCGCCTTCCAGTCCAAGCTCCTGCGCACGCTGCAGGACGGTGAGGTGCGCCGCGTGGGCGAGTCCACCGCGCTCCGGGTGGACGTGCGCATCGTCGCCGCCACCAACCGCGACATCGAGCTGGAGGTGCAGGAGAAGCGCTTCCGGCAGGACCTCTACTACCGCCTCAACGTGGTGACGCTGCGGGTGCCTCCGCTGCGCGAGCGGCTGGACGATGTGCAGGCCCTGGCCGAGCACTTCCTCCAGCGCGCCAACGCCCGCAGCCCCCGGCCCAAGCGCCTGTCCCAGGCGGCGGTGGCCCACCTGATGGGCTACAGCTTCCCGGGCAACGTGCGCGAGCTGGAGAACCTCGTGGAGCAGGCCGCCGCCCTGTCCGAGGGCACCGAGCTGGGGCCCGAGGACTTCCCGCTGCGTCCCCAGGCGCGCCTGAATCCTCCGGTGGAACGCGCCGCCCCTGTGGGCAGCGCCGCGCCCGCGGATGGAAATGGCGCACGCGCTGCCACCCTGGCCGAGGCGGTGGAGGAGGCCGAGCGCCGCGCGATCGCCCAGGCCCTGGAGCGTCACGGAACGGACCTGGCCCGCGTCGCTGACGAGCTGGAGGTGTCTTCGACCACGCTCTGGCGTAAAATGAAGCGGCTCAACCTCCGGCCGCCGGGAGAGGCTCCCCGCGAGTAGCGCCGGTGGGTAGGGAAATCGGGGTTTCTCGGGGAATGCAAATCTGCATTCCCCCTTATCCTCCGCTGAAAAAGCCAAACCTCTGATATCCCGGAGGATTTTCAATTCTGCAAGCCGATTTCACGGCTGAAATGAAAAACCCGGGCCTCATGAGTGTTGTCTGGTTGTTCAAGTGCCTGAGAAAACTGGAGTTTCTCCCGGAAAAGGGTGTTGGCACGGCAGGTGCTAACAAATATCGCGGGACGCATCGAAGCGAGGCTGAAGGTGGTTCCCCCCCACCCCTTCAGCACTTCCGGTGCGTCACGTGAGAAGACCCGCGGCCCGGTTCCCTTTCTGGGGTACCGGGCCGCCTTCTTTTCTACACTCTTCCTTTCCGAGCAAGCGGGCGGGCGGGCTCCCATCCCGGAGGACCGAGTGGCAGACAGTGGGCAAGGGCTGCGGCCTGGCAGGCTCGAGGACTACCCCGTCTTTGCTCGGCTCTTCCTGGAGCTGGGCGTTGCCGAGCCCCCGCCTCCCCTGGAGGTGTGGGCGGCGGAGCTGCTGCCCCTGTCGCTCTTCCGCGATGGGCCCCAGGGGCCGCAGGCGTACGCGGTGACGGATGTGATGGGGGAGGTGGGCTTTGTGGTGCAGCTCGTGGTGGACGCGGCCGTGCGGGGCCAGGGCGTGGGCCGGCAGATCATGGAGGAGCTGGTGGAGCGCTTCCGGCAGCGCGGCTGCCAGCGCTGGGCCCTGAACGTGAAGCGCGACAACGTGGCGGCGCTGGGCCTCTATACCTCCATGGGGATGAGGCCCAGGCGCGAGGCAACCACGCTCACCGTGACGCAGGCCCAGCTCGAGGCCCTGCCCCCGGCGCCCCCGGGGCTCGAGGTGGTGCCGGCGGTGGAGGCGGACTGGGCGCCGCTGACGGCCGCCTTCCGGTTGATTCCGAGCAAGCTCGAGCGCCTCGCGAAGCGTGCTTCGCACCAGGTGCTGCGGTTCTCCCGGGCGGGCGAGGCCGAGCCCTGGGGCCTGGGGATGACGGACCTGCGGCACGGCGGGGTGCTCTTTCCCTTCTTCGCGGCCACGCCCGGGCACGCGCGCGTGCTGTTCGAGGAAGCCCTGCGGCGCATGGGCGGGCAGGGGCCGCTCCACGTGGTGGTGATGGATGACGCGCCGCTGGAGCGGCTGCTGCGCGGTGCCGGGGCGGCCGTGGAGATGGAGACGCTGGAACTCCAGGGGCCACTGCCCGGGCGGTAGCGCCGGCTCAGTGCAGCGTGCGCGCTTCCTGGCTCTGTCGGTAGGTGGGGATGCGCAGCGCGTGGACGAAGCCCACCGGCCGCAGCCCGCGCCCATCGCGGTAAGGCCAGAAGCGCAGGGTGGCGGGATTCAGCGTCACCTGCTCCACCAGGCGAAGCTCGGCCACCGGGTGCCAGCGCCCCGCCGCCTCGCCCCTGCGGGGGAACACCTCCAGGGTGAAGCGGGCCTGTCCCGCGTGCAGCGCCGCCTCGAGCCGCTCCACGCGGGTGTTTCCCGGTGCTCCCGCCCGGCTGGAGGTGATGCGCAGCTTCGCCCGGCCGAGCCCCTTCACCCGGAACGGCGACACGGCGTAGTAGTCATTCTCCAGCCAGTCGTGCGTGTCCGTGGACAGGGGCGCCAGGCCCAGCGTCCACGGGGAGCGCACCGTGGCGAAGAGCAGATCCTGGTCTCCGGGCGAGGGCTCTTCGGTGACGGTCTCCTCCGAGCGCAGGCGCACCGCCAGGCCGAGCACGTCCGGCCACTCGCGCTGCCCGCGCCACAGCGCGGACGACAGGCGCACCAGGGCGGGGCCCGCCAGTCGCGTGGCCAGGGGCCGCAGGCTCTCGCGGGCCGGGCACGCCTTCACCTCGGCGCGGTAGGTGATGCCGTCGGGGTGAAACAGGCGGGCGTGCCGCATGGCCGCCCCTACCCGGACCGCCGGTCCCCACAGCGCGCCAATGACACGGCCCAGCTCCTCCGAAAGCGACATCCGAAGCTTTCCTCCCGGGCTCAAAGGTGGAGCCGGACCGGACCGAGGAGAAGGCGGCGGAGCCCCGCGCCCGCCTGCCCGCTCGCAGGGCGGAGGCCGTGGGGCGGAAAAGACGACGCCCGCCCTGGCGAAAACTTGCCGGGGCGGGCGTGGAAAGCCGAAGCGGTGAGCCGGAGGCTACGGGCGGAAGAGGGTACCCGCCTGGGTGAGCCACCCGGTGACGGGACCGGGGAGGATGCCTAGCAGCACCACCGCCGCGGTGGAGAGCACCAGCGTGAGTTCCGTGCCCCAGTTGCGCTCCAGCGTCTGAGCGCCCTCGGGGATGGGGCGCATGAACATGTAAACGACGACGCGCAGGTAGTAGTAGACGCCCGCGGCACTGGAGAGCACGCCGACGATGGCCAGGCCGATGAGGCCGGTGTCCACCGCGCTGCGGAAGATGAGCAGCTTGCCCATGAAGCCCATGGTGGGAGGAATTCCGCCCAGCGACAGCATGAAGGCCGCCATCGCGAACGCCCAGCCCGGCCGCCGCTGCGCCAGCCCGCTGAAACGGTCCAGGTCCCACGCCGTGCCCTTGTCCTCGTCCTCGCGGCGCTCCAGCGCGGACAGCGTGGCGAAGGCGCCCACCGCGGTGACGGTGTACGCGAGCAGGTAGAAGAGAATGCCGCGCAGCGCGTCCGCGCGGGCCAGCTCCAGTTCCGAGCCGCCCGCCAGTGACGAGGCGCCCAGCAGGCGGAACTCCTGGCCCGGCTGGGTGACGAAGAGCGCCGCCACGCCCACCAGCAGGTAGCCGGCGTGAGCGATGGAGGAGTAGGCCAGCATGCGCTTCACGTTGCGCTGCGGGATGGCCAGCAGGTTGCCGACGATCATCGTCAGGAACGCCAGGCCCGAGAAGAGCACCAGCAGCAGCTGGGTGTCGCCGCCCTGGGCGCCGATGCCGTTGGCCACCGAGATGAACACACGCACCATCGCCGCGAAGGCCGCCGCCTTCACGCCCACGCTCATCAGCGCGGTGACGGGGGTGGGCGCGCCCTCGTACACATCTGGCGTCCACATGTGGAAGGGCACCGCCGCCACCTTGAAGGCGAAGCCCGCGGCCACCAGCACCACGCCGGCGTAGATGATGCCGCGGAACTCACCCATCGCCGGGCCCAGCTTGGCGCTCAGCCCCGACAGCAGGGTGGTGCCGGTGGCACCGTACAGCAGCGCGGCGCCATACAGCAGCACCGCGGAGGAGAAGGCGCCGAGGATGAAGTACTTGAAGCCCGCCTCGCTGGGGCGCGTGCCGCGGCGCAGGTACGAGGTGAGCGCGTAGGTGCCGATGGAGAGCACCTCGATGTTGACGAACAGGGTGATGAGCTCGTTGGACACCGCCAGCAGGCTCATGCCCGCGGAGGCGAACAGCATCAGCGCGTAGAACTCACCGCGCTCGGCGCCGCGCTTGCGCAGAAAGCCCGTGGCGCTCAGCGACGCCAGCCCCAGGCCCACGCAGATGATGAAGGACATGAAGCTGGAGAACGGATCCAGCACCCCGTAGCCGAGGAACACCTGCCCCGCGGGCTGGAACATCAGCCACACGGAGATGAACGCGCCGGCCACCGCGGTGGCGGCGGACAGCACGGCCTGGTAGCCGCGCGACGAGGTGGCCGAGAGGAACACCTCCGAGAGCAGCAGGACGCAGGCGCCCAGCACCATGATGATGGCGGGCAGCAGCGGGAGAAAGTCTGCCGGGGAGATATTGGGCGTGGGCATGGTGAGGGAGGCCCTTTACGGCTGGGACGGCGAGGGGAGGGCCGCGGTGGCAGCGGCCAACGGGTTACGGGAGCGGGCGGGCGCGGCGGCCGTCTCGGTGGGCAGCGGCTGCACCTGCACCTGGAGCACGGAGGCGTCCGCCTGAGTCATGGCCGGGTTGCCCACGCTGGCGCGGGCGATGAAGCGGTCGGTGGACGGGGCGATGCGGTCCAGGAACGGCTGCGGCTGCAGGCCCATCACCAGCACCAGCGCCAGGAAGGGCGCCACGGTGGAGAACTCGCGCAGGTTCATGTCCTTGAGGAACTGGTTCTCGCGGTGGGTGATGGTGCCGAAGAACACCTTCTGAACCATCCACAGCATGTACGCCGCGCCGAGGATGACGCCCAGCGTGGCCAGCACGCCGAAGATGGTGCCCAGGTTGCTCTTGAAGGTACCCAAGAGCACCAGGAACTCACCGATGAATCCGTTGGTGCCCGGCACCGCCACGGACGAGAAGGTGATGATGACGAACGAGGCGGTGAACACCGGCATCACCTTGGCGATGCCGCCGTAGTCGGCGATGAGCCGCGTGTGGCGCCGCTCGTAGAGGAAGCCGAACAGGAGGAACAGCGCGCCCGTGGACACGCCGTGGTTCAGCATCTGGTACGCGCTGCCGGTGGCGCCCTCGGCGGTGACGGCCAGCATGCCCAGCATGCAGTAGCCCAGGTGGCTCACGGACGAGTAGGCAATCAGCTTCTTGATGTCCCGCTGCGCCAGGCACATCAGCGCCCCGTAGACGATGCCAATCACCGACAGCACGGCCAGGAAGGGCCGGGCCTGCTCGGCCGCCGCGGGGAAGAAGGGAATCGCGAAGCGCCAGAAGCCGAAGGTGCCCATCTTCAGCATCACGCCGGCCAGAATCATCGAACCGGCCACGGGCGCCTGCACGTGCGCGTCCGGCAGCCACGTGTGCACCGGCCACATTGGCACCTTGATGGCGAACGCCAGCGCGAACGCGGCGAACATCAGCGGGCCCCAGGTGTGCAGCGTGCGGGCCAGCCCCGAGAGCTGGGCGCATCCGTTGTCACCCGCGGCCATGCACCGGGCCACCTCCTGGTTGGCGCCCAGCAGCGAGTTGTAGATGGTGGCGTAGTCGAACGAGCGCGAGCCCGACGGGCCGCTGAGGAAGT
>DASVVJ010001128.1:0-2677 GCA_036389955.1 Myxococcaceae bacterium | reverse complement strand
CAATCACTCCGGCCAACTGGGCAATGGCACCACCACCGAGAGCACCTCTCCCATCCAGGTGCCCGGCCTCTCCAACATCATCGCCACCGCCGTGGGCAGCCAACACACCGTAGCGCTGAAGCAGGACGGGACGCTGTGGGCCTGGGGCGACAACAACTACGGCCAGCTGGGGGATGGCACCACTACCCAGAGCACCACTCCCGTCCAGGTGTCCGGCCTGTCCAACATCACCGCCATCGCCGCAGGCGGCTCTCACACCCTGGCGCTGAAGCAGGACGGAACGCTCTGGGCCTGGGGCAACAATGGCTCCGGCCAGCTGGGCAATGGCACCACCACCGAGAGCACCTCCCCCACCCAGGTGCCAGGCCTCTCCAACATCATCGGCGTCGTTACGGGCTACTCCCACGTCCTGGCGCTGAAGCAGGACGGGACGCTCTGGGCCTGGGGGCGCAATGACTACGCCCAGCTGGGCGATGGCACTACCACCCAGCGCACCACCCCCGTCCGGGTGCCAGGCCTCTCCAACATCATCGCCACCGCCGTGGGCGGCCAACACTCCCTGGCAGTGAAGCAGGACGGGACGCTCTGGGCCTGGGGCAACAATGGCTACGGCCAGTTGGGCAGTGGAGCCCCTACCGCCCACCCCTCGCCCATACAGGCCCTGCTCCCCTGACCGCCTGCCCGCCGTGAGCCGTGAGCCGTGCGGCTCACCCCAGTGAGATGACGGCCCTCTGCCTGCGCTGGGGAGGGCCGCCCGCTGTCACGGCGGGCTCGAGGTGGGCTGGCGTCCGGCTGGATGAGCAGCAGGCCCGTAGCAGGCCCCCTTCCACAGGAACGCATCCTCTTTGCCTTCCTCCTTGCACGGCGGCTTGATGCCTAACAGGAGCCAACATCCTCCCCGGATCTCCACCTCTCCCGCCTTCTTGCACGGCGGCTTGCTCTGGCCTGGGAACGGCTGATCGGGCAGCGGCGCTCTGACCCCCTGCTTCTTGTCACCGCTCCGCGCCGGAGTGGTGCTGGCACTGTCGCCTGCCGCCACACTGCCACGCTCATGAATGGCTCTGTCTGAAAATGATGGGTCTATTCCCTGGCCTCGAAGCTGAGCAGCCACGAGGAGTCCCGCGACCAGCAGTGCCGTGAGAGCTACCGCCACCTCTGCTCGCCACGATGGTGCGAGGCTCTGGACCGGGGCCTGCTCACGATCTGCTCTGGCCCGGGTTCGTGCCTCTGCCTCGCACAGCGCCTGTTCCTCCCTTGCCGAAGCGTCCCGCGACTCAGTCAGACGTACGCCCTCCCGAGAGCGCACCCGGGAGCGGTGCTCGTCGCTCCAGGTGAAGAGCAGCTCATCCCCTTCTGGCCCCTCTCCCTCCGCCGCCCGCTCCAGGGCCTCGGCCGCTTTCCTCGCCTGCCCCCGAAAACGCTCCACCGGCGCAAGGGCCAGCAGCCGCAGAATGATGGCCTCCAGCGACGGACTCACCCGCGGGTTGAGCTCGCGTGGCGGACGCACTCCCGCCCCACCCTCGCGCCATACCTCCGAGCCGCTCTCGCCAGGATGCGTCGGCGGCGGGTACTCGTCCGTCACCAGCCGGTAGGCCAGCACTCCCAGCGCGAACAGATCATCACACGCACTGGCCCGGTAGTGCGCTGTGGGGTGGCGGAGGAACGCGCTCACGAATGCCCACGTCTCCGGGCTGAGGTAGGCAGGTGTCCCCGGCGCCAACAGCTTCGAGGTCAGCGTGGCCGCGCCCCGGTAATGCCCTGCGCCGAAGTCCGTGAGGAAGGCCCTTCCATCCGCAGGCCTCACCAGGACGTTGTCGCCCTTCACGTCTCGGTGCACGCCGCCTACCGCGTGCGTAGCCTCCAGCGCCCGCGTCACCTGCGCCAGCAGTCTCAGCACCTGGCGTGAGCTGGGGTTGCGCCGGGCCGCCCACTCGTACAGCGCCTCGCCCTCCACCAGCTCCATGACCACGTATGGAAACGCTCCGGCCGGGTGCTCCCACACTCCCTGCTCCCGGAAGCGTGGCACGTGGGGACTGGAGACGCGTGAGAGCAGCTCGGCCTCTCGCCCGAAGCGCTCATCCCCGGGAGTGATGGCCATTTTGAGAGCGAACTCTCCTTCGGCCCCGCCTCCCTCACGCTCCACACAATACAGGGTGCCGTACGCCCCCCGTCCTCTCCAGCTCTTTACCCGCCACAGCCCTACCCTCATCCCCACGGGCAGACTGAGCGGATCCACCTCCTGCAAGCCCTGCTTCGTCCCCATGAGGCCTTCTCCTGCGTGGAGCGTCTTCTTCCGCCCGCTCCGCCATCCTACCTCACAGGTCTCCAGCACGCCTGCCTCCCGCTTTGCCGGAGACGCGTGGTATCACCGGGCATCCTAGATAAGGGAGCGCAGCCATGATTCTCGTCACCGGAGCGAGCGGCAACGTCGGCTCACAGGTCGTTCGTCATCTTCAGGCCCTCAAGACGCCTTTCCGCGCCGTCTATCACTCGCAGGCGAAGCTCGATGCGGCCAGGACGTCGGGCATCGAGGGCGTCGTCGCGGATTTCCTCGACGCCGCCTCGATGGACCGCGCGATGAACGGGGTGCGCCGCGCATTCATCGTCTCGCCGTCCGTACCGCAGCTCGCCGAGTTCGAGAAAGCCGCCGTCGACGCCGCGCGCCGCGCCAAGGTGG
>DASVVJ010001127.1:0-2913 GCA_036389955.1 Myxococcaceae bacterium | reverse complement strand
TGGAGGGGATTCGTTGGCCGGATCCCCGCTTCAAGTGGGTGGCGGCTGTCGATCTGATCTTCGTGCTGATCTTCCTGGCCGACTTCCTGTTCGGGCTGGTCAAGGCGCACGACCGCAAGGCGTACTGGCGCAACCACTGGTTCGAGCTGCCGGGGCTGGTGCCGCTCTACTTCGAGGCGTTCAGCCTGCTGCGGGTGGCTCAGGTGCTGCGGCTGACACGGGTGCTGCGGCTGGTGCGCGCGGTGTCGGCCTGGAGGCGCCTGCGCTCCGTCACCTTCCTGGATGTGCTCTTCAACCGCAGCCAGCTGGGCTTCATGCTGCTGTTGGCCGCGGGCGTGGTGATGGCGATGGCCACCGTGGTCTGGATGCTGGAGCGGGACACCAACCCGGCCCTGTCCACCTTCAGCGACGCCCTCTGGTGGGCCATTGTGACGGCCACCACGGTGGGCTACGGGGACATCACGCCTCACACCGGGCTGGGCCGGCTCTTCGCCACGGTGCTGATGTTGATGGGCATCGGGCTCATCGGCGTGGTGGCCTCCACGCTCAGCGCCACCATCATCGCCACCGGAGGCGCCGCGCAGGAGGAGGGCGCTGCTTCGCCCGCGCTGCCGGGAGGCGGGCTTGTCGAGGCGCTGGAGCGGCTGGCTGCCCTCCGGGAGCGAGGGCACCTCTCGGAGGAGGAGTTCCAGGCCGCCAAGAAGCGCCTGCTGTCCTGAGCCCCAGGCGTCCGCTCACAGCACCGGCGGCGGGACGATGGCGTCCGCTTCGATTTCCACCAGCATGGCGGGGTTGATGAGCTTGCTCACCTCGACCATGGAGGTGGCGGGGCGGATGGCGCCGAAGACTTCGCCATGGGCCCGGCCTACCTCCTCCCAGCGGGAGATGTCCGTCACATACATGCGGGTGCGCACCACGTCCTCCAGGCGCGCTCCCAGGGCCTCCAGGGCCGAGCGGATGTTCTTCAGCACCTGAACGGTCTGGGCATAGGCGTCGCCTTCGCCCACCACCTGCCCGGAAGCGTCCGTGGCGGTGGTGCCGGAGACGGAGACGAAGGGGCCCACGCGGACGGCCCGCGAGTAGCCGACCCGGGGCTCCCAGGGGGTTCCGGTCGAGTGGTGAGTGCGCTGCATGGCTGCTCCTCGGCAGAGGGAAGGGGCGCCGATTGGAGCCCCCGGCCTCCGAGGTGGCAAGGGCGGGGTACGAAGGCCGCGAAAAAACATACGGCCCGTGATAGTTGGCCTCCCGTCATGGCATCCGAACTCGAGCAGGAAGTCTCCCGGCGACGCACGTTTGCGATCATCTCCCACCCCGACGCGGGCAAGACGACCCTCACCGAGAAGCTGCTGCTTTACGGCGGGGCCATCCACCTGGCCGGTAGCGTGAAGGCCAAGCGGGCGCGCCGTCACGCCACCAGCGACTGGATGGAGTTGGAGAAGGAGCGCGGCATCTCCGTCACCTCGTCGGTGCTTCAGTTCGTCTACAAGGACCACGCGGTGAACCTGCTGGACACCCCGGGCCACCAGGACTTCTCCGAGGACACCTACCGCACGCTGGCGGCGGCGGACGCGGCGGTGATGCTCATCGACGCGGCCAAGGGCGTGGAGCCGCAGACCAAGAAGCTCTTCAAGGTCTGCCGCATGCGCGGCATCCCCATCTTCACCTTCGTCAACAAGCTGGACCGCTATGGCCGCGCGCCGCTGGACCTGATGGACGAGCTGGAGCAGGTGCTCGGCATCCGCTCCTACCCGATGAACTGGCCCATTGGCATGGGGCCGGAGTTCCGGGGCGTGTACGACCGTAAGGCGCGCGTCATCCATGTCTTCAGCGCCGAGGGCAGCCACGGCGAGAAGGAAGTGTCCGAGCGCTCCGTGTCCATCGACTCGCCCGAGGTGACCTCCGTGCTCACCGAGCGCGAGCTGCAGCAGCTCAAGGAGGACATCGAGCTGCTCGATATTGGCGGTGACGAGTTCACCCGCGAGAAGAGCGACAAGGGACAGCTGACGCCCATGTTCTTCGGCTCGGCGATGACCAACTTCGGCGTGCGCCCGTTCCTCGATGCTTTCCTGGAGCTGGCCCCGGCGCCCACGGCGCGTCCGACACGGGACGGGGAGCGCGAGCCCACCCACCCGAAGTTCGCCGGCTTCGTCTTCAAGATTCAGGCGAACATGGACCCGGCGCACCGCGACCGCATTGCCTTCATGCGCGTGGTGTCCGGCCGGTACGTGAAGGGCATGAGCGCGCACCACTCGCGGCTGGGCAAGGAAGTGCGCCTGGCCAAGCCCAGCCAGTTCATGGCCGCCGAGCGCACCGCCATCGAGGACGCGTGGCCCGGAGACGTCATCGGCCTGTTCGACCCGGGGCAGTACCGCATCGGCGACTCGCTGGCCGAGGACGCGGGCACGGTGTTCGAGACGGTGCCGCGCTTCAGCCCCGAGTACTTCGCCGTGGTGCGCAGCAAGGATCCGCTGCGCCGCAAGCAGATGGAGAAGGGCCTGGAGCAGCTCTCCGAAGAGGGCACGGTGCAGATCTTCCAGCAGCTCCAGATGGGCATGAAGGACCCCATCGTGGGCGTGGTGGGCGCGCTGCAGTTCGAAGTGCTCCAGTACCGGCTCGAGCACGAGTACGGGGCGAAGATTGCCCTGGACCGGCTGCCCTTCAGCCACGCGCGCTGGGTGGTGGGCCAGAACTTCGACCCGAAGGCCTTCGACTGGGAGGGCAACCGGCAGACGGTGCAGGACCGTGACGGGCTGCCGCTGGTGCTCTTCCGCGATGACTGGGCGCTGCAGCACGCCGAGGAGAAGCATCCCGAGCTGAAGTTCCTCACCGAGGCGCCCCAGCTCCACACCGTTGCCGAGGCGGACACGGGCACCTGAGCGGCCGCGACGTTCAGCGGCCAACCTTCCAGGTAGG
>DASVVJ010001126.1:0-9311 GCA_036389955.1 Myxococcaceae bacterium | reverse complement strand
CGAACACCGAGCCGTGGAACTCGTTGGAGCCGGACTTGGTCACCGCGTTGACGACGCCGCCGGTGGACCGGCCGTACTCGGGCAGGTAGCCACCGCTGATGACGTTCACCTCCTTGATGAACTCGATGGAGAGTGGGGTGCCGTTGATGCCGAAGCCCGGGTTATTCACCGACACGCCGTCGACGATGTACTGGTTCTCGGGCGAGGTGGCGCCGCTGATGGAGACGCCGTAGGTGTCCGCGTTGGCGCCGGGAGCCAGCTCCGCCAGCGCCTCGAAGGAGCGCGAGGCGGCGCCCTTGCCGGTGGGGGCCACGACGGCGATGTTGCGCAGGAAGGTCTCGCTCACGTTCACGCCGGTGGTGGCCGAGCCGACGTCCACCGTGGGGGCCGCGGCGACGATCGAGATCTCCTCGGTGAGCGCGCTCTCGGGGATGAGCTCCACGTTGACGCGCACCGAGTAGTCCAGGCGCACGGTGATGCCCTCACGGGTGAAGGGCTTGAAGGCCTCCCGCTCGAAGCGCAGGGTGTACACGCCCGAGGGCAGCTGGGGCAGGCGGTAGGCGCCCGAGCTGTCGGTGACGATCGACTGCTCGCCCTGAAGGTTGGGGGAGGTGGCAGTCACCAGGACATCCGCGATGGGCCGCTTGGAGACGGTGTCCGTCACGGTGCCGAAGATCACCGAGGTTCCCTGGGCCAGGGCGGGGCTCGCCATCAGGCACAGGGCCAGCATCAGGAACACTGAGTGCTGGAGCTTGCTTCTTTCTGTCATGGGGCTTCTGGCCCGGGGGGCTAGGGGAGGTGGTCCGCCGGGCGCTCCTCGCGGGGGGCGAACTAAGCGCTCACCAGCCGACAGAAGCAAGCTTTCGTTTTGGGATCACGACAAAGAGGCAGGGGACCTGGTGGGTCTGGTGCCCGGGGAGCGCCCCGCACCGGGAGGCACGGGACGCTCCTTCACTTGGGGTTGCAGCCCGCTGCGCTACGGGGAGGTGCTGGAGGCCTGCTCCGCGAGCATCGGATCCAGCCGGCCACTGCTGTCCAGGGCCATCAGGTCATCGCACCCGCCAATGTGGCGGCCGTTGATGAAGATCTCGGGCACGGTGGTGCGGCCGTTGGAGCGCTGGATCATCTCCTGCCGGCGCTCCGGGTGGGCGGAGATGTCCACCATGTCGAACTTCACGCCCTTCTGCCGGAGAAGGGACATGGCCCGCTGGCAGTAACCGCACGTGGGCTTCATGTACATGAACACGTCAGCCATGGGGAGCCTCTCGCTGGGTCAGTTGTGAGGAGGAAAGGAAGCGGGGGCGCCGGTGCCACCGTTGCCCTCGGGCAGCTCGCCCTCGTGCTTGGGGGACTTGTCGTCGCCCTTCTCGGTCCAGCGCTTCTCGCCGGGCTTGTGCGAGGGCTCGTCGCTGCGGGGCGCGGGTGTCTGCCGATCGTCGGTCTCAGGCATGGCGTCTCCTCCCGGGTACGGGTGTGCAAGGCAATGCCTTAAGGGTGGGAATGCCTGGCCGTACGCGCACGGCCCAGCATGGTCCTCAGCAGCAAGGCAGGCAAGCCATCGCCTCCTCGGTTGTGTTGAGGCCCCTTCACTCCAGGCGGCCGGTCTTGTCGATCTGGGCGCGGACCAGGTCGGCGTAGACGCCCCGGCGCGAGAGCAGCTCTTCGTGGGTGCCGGCCTCCGCGAGCTGCCCGTTGTCCATCACCAGGATGAGGTCCGCGTCCACCACGGTGCTGAGCCGGTGCGCGATGACGATGCGCGTGCACTTGAGGGAGGCCAGGGCCTGCTGCACCTGGCTCTCGGTGATGGCGTCCAGGGCGCTGGTGGCCTCGTCCAGCAGCAGCACCGCGGGGTTGTGCACCAGCGCCCGGGCGAGCGCCAGCCGCTGACGCTGGCCGCCCGAGAGCGACGCGCCGCGATCCACCAGCGGGGTGTCATAGCCCATGGGCATGCCCATCACGTCATCATGCAGCCGGGCCAGCTTCGAGGCCTCGAGGATGGGCTCCAGGGCGAGGGTGGGGTCCCTCAGGGCGATGTTGCCGCGCAGGGTGGTGCTGAAGAAGGCGGGCTCCTGGGGCACCACGCCCATCTGGCTGCGCACGGACTGCAGATCCAGGTCTCCCAGGTCCGCGCCGTCGTAGAGCACCCGCCCCGAGGTGGGCAGGTACAGGCCCAGCAGCAGGTTGGCCAGGGTGGACTTGCCCGCGCCCGAGCGGCCCACGATGGCCACGAACTGGCCGGGCTGGATGCTCACCGAGACCTCCTTCACCACCAGCGGCGCGGCGGGGGCATAGCGGAAGGAGACGCGCTCCAGCTCGATGCCACCCTTCAGGCTGGCCTGCTGGCCTGGCTTGCCCGGATCGCGCTCCAGCGGTGTGTCGAACACGTCGTCGATGCGCTCCACGTAGCCGCCCAGCAGCTGCAACTGGCTGGCGGTGCTCACCAGGTTGGACAGCGGCACCAGCAACGCGCCGGCCAGCGCGTTGAGCCCCATCATCGTGCCCAGCGTCATGTGGCCGCCGAGCACCTGCAGGGCGCCAAAGGTCAGCAGCACCAGCGGCGCCACCATGCGCAGGCTGCCATTGAGCGCGTCGATCCACGCCGTCAGCCGCCCGCGGCGCATGGACACGTTGAGCACGTTGACGAACAGCTCCGAGAAACGCTTGACCGCCTGGTGCTCCACGCCGAACGCCTTCAGCGTCTGGATGCCGGTGAGCATCTCCACCTGGTAGCTCTGGCTCTTGGCCTCGACTTCCAGGCTCTCGGAGAGCAGCGCCCGCTGCCGTTTGGCCGAGAACGCCAGGATCAGCACCTGCATCAGCCCCAGTCCCAGCACCAGCAGGCCCAGCATCGGACTCACCGCGAACATCAACCCCAGGTAGAGGATGACCAGGGCCCCGTCCAGCAGCGCCGACAGCGCGCTCGAGGAGAGGATCTCTCGCACCGTGGCGTTGCTGCTCATGCGCTGCAGCAGATCGCCCGCGGCTCGCACCTGGAAGAAGGACCAGGCCAGCCCCACCAGGTGCTCCACGAAGTTGAGCGTCATGCTCGAGTCCAGCCGCGTGCGCAGCTCCAGCAGCAGGTGCCCGCGGATGAGCGTGGTCAGCAACTGAAAGCCCGTGAGCGCGATCAGCCCTCCGGCCACCACGCCCAGCAGGTGCACGTCCCCGCGCGGCACGACACGGTCGATGACCAGCCCCGTCAGCACGGGGATGGCCAGCGCGAACGTCTGCAGCACCAGCGACATCACCACCACCCGTGACAGGGTGTGCGACTGCTGGAGCACCTGCATCGCATACCGCGAGGCGCGGCGGGCCGGGGCCTTGCCCGTCTCGAAGTGCTCCCCCGGCTCGAACAGCAAGGCCACGCCGGTGAAGGCCTGCTTGAAGCGCTCCATCGTCACCCGCCGCCGGCCCTGGCCCGGATCCACCAGGTAGACGTAGCCGCGGCTGACGCGCTCGAAGATGACGAAGTGCGAGAACTGCCAGTGCAGGACGGTGCCCTGGGGCAGGAAGCCCAGCCCGTCCTCATCGATCGATACGCCCCGGCCCCTCAGGCCGAACGAGCGGGCCGTGCGCAGGATGTCCAGCGCTGACACCCCGTCCCGCGCCGCGCCCATCACCTGGCGGACCTCTTCCAGGCGGGTGGGCCTGCCGTGGTAGCCCAGCACCATGGCGAGGCAGGCCGCGCCGCACTCGATCTCCGAGAGCTGGCGCACCACCGGCACGCGCCCCCGCTTTCCCGTGGCCAGGTTGCGCAGGGCCGGAAAGCGGTCGGCCAGCCCTGGCGTCTTCATCGTCTCAGTCCCCATGTTGCAGCGCTCCCTTGAGTCCCGGCACCAGCGCCACGAGGATGCGCTCCGTCCGCACCCGCGCATCCGCCCGCGCCAACATTCCGTCGAAGTAGTTGAAGGTCCGGCCCTTGCTCGTGAAGGTGGAGGAGGGCAGCCGCGCCCGCACCAGCACCATCGGGCCCGCCAGCTGCACCGCGTCGCCGATCTCCGGGCCCAGGAAGCGGCGCACCTCGGCGGGGCCGACGATCTGATCGCCCACCGACTCGATGACGAAGCCGTGGTACTCGTGGTGGAAGCCGTCCAGCTCCACGCGCAACGGCTTGCCGGGCTCCAGCAGTGGCCGCTGGCCGCCGGGCAGCAGCGCCACCAGTGACACCTCGATCTTGTCGCCCACCACGGAGACGACGGACTCGCCCGGGGTCACGTACTGCCCGGGGCGGATGCGCAGGCCGGTCACCACGCCCGCGTGAGGGGCGCGCAGGGTCCGGGCCTGCTGCCGGGCCTCGGCCAGCTCGCGCTCGGCTCGCAGCGAGGTGAGGGTCTGGCGCGCGGCCTCGTCCGCGGGATCCCTCAGCACGCGGATGAGCTGCAGCTCGAACTCGCGCTGGATGCGCTCCAGCGAGACGGTCTCCTCCCGCGAGCGGAAGCTCACCAGAGGTGCTCCCATGGCGACGTGCTGTCCCGGCCGCACCTCCACCGAGGACACGATGCCGGGCATGTCCACCGTGAGGTGGCTCTGGCCCTCGACCTTCACCACCGCGGGGCCGCTGGCGTACTCGGGCAGCGTGCCCAGCAGCGAGTAGCCCAGCGCCACCACCAGCAGCGCGAGCAAGACCCAGTAGGTCCACCGGGTCCACGCGGGTGAGATGCGCAGTACGTCTCCGTCCTGCTGTGCGCCCTCGTGATGACGCAGGGCTTCCTCTCGGAAGATTTTCGAGCGAGTGGCTTCCATGTCTTGTGTGCTCCTGGCCTGGCGTGCGGGTCCGCGGGCTGGCCGGCGGTGAGGCGCTACTGGCCGCTCCGGGTGGGCGTGGGGCCGCTGGTTCCGGCGTGACCTACGCCTCCGTGCTTCGGGCCCGTCTGGACGTGGACCACCAAGCCGGTGGACACCGTGTCCGGCGGGGGCTCATCGAAGGCGGCGACGGCGAAGACCATGCGGGCCGCTGCGTCGACCTCGGGGGCGATGGTCTCCACGTGGCCCACGAGGTCCAGGTTCCGCTGGAGGACCGAGAGCCGCAGCGGGGCGCCGGGCTTGAGGTGACGGGCCTGCTCCTCGGGCACGGCGAAGCGGACCTTCCAGCCGCCGGTGCCCAGCAGGCGCAGCACGGACTGGCCCGCGGCGATGCGGGCTCCCGGGCTAACGGGGCGGGTGGCGACGACGCCGTCGAACGGGGCCACGAGGGTAGCCTCGGTCAGGTTCTGTTCCAGGTCTTTGACGCGGGCGGCCTGCTCCCTCGTCCGGGCACGGGCGGCTTCCAGGCGGGCGAGGGCGGTGCTCTCCTGGTAGCGGAGGGTGGCCAGCTCTTCCTTGGAATAGACGCCCAGCTCAATGGAGCGGGGGGTGAAGTAGCGGGTCTTCTTCTCCTGGGCCTCGGCGAGCGCGAGGGACGCCGCCTGCTCCTCGGCGCGGGAACCCTGGAGCGCGGCGCGGGCGGCTGCCAGTTCCTGAGCGAGCGGGCGCACGTCGAGCCGGGCGAGCACGTCACCGGTGCGGACGGTGTCGCCGACGTTGACCTCGAGGTGCTCCAGGCGGCTCTCGAACTTCGAGGCCAGGTCCACCGAGTCCTGAGGAATGACGACGCCCAGGAAGGGAGCGCTCGTGGAGGCGAGGACGGGTGCGGAGAGCGCCAGGCTGCTCGCAAGGATCCATCCGCTCAACCTTGTCCATCCCCATCGCTGCATTCGCGCTCCCTGGAAGGTCCAAGGGGACAGAGGGGAGTGGGGTGGGTTGTGACAGCGCGAGCCTCGGGCGCCTGCACTACGCACCAACCAGTCCTGTTGTTGGACAGGTTCGGAACCGCAGGCTGTCACAGCCAACCAGTTGGCTGTCAGCGACCGCCAACTCGCACCTGGTCCGGACCGATCCCAGGAGTTTCAGGCACTTAGGTAACAAGCTGGCGCTGTGGCTTAACGCGCGTCCCCCGGGCTCGAGGTGGGTACCGGCTTCTGGGGCAGATCCAGGACAGGGGCATAGCACTTACCCTCAAGGGGCATATAGCCGCTTCGCGTACATTCCTCGGCGGTCATCGAGGCCTGCTCTACCCAGCAGAAGCCGTTGAAGAGCACATGCTTAGATACCGGGCATTGGCCTGTCGCATCGGGCTGGGCCTGCGTTCGGGGCTGCTTGGAGGGAATAGGCGGGGTGGAGTCCCGAGGTGCGGAGGTCTCGCGGTTCCGCCCAGTGGCGGTGCGCTCGGACACATCCTCTGGGGAGAGACAGCCGGGCGGCAACTGACGCAATGGCACCACCACCGCCACCACCACTGCGGCTGTCACCGCGAGCCAAGGCCTGAAGGCCCATGGCCGACGCTGGGCTCTGGAGCGGTCCTGTCCTTCGCTCGCGCTGACGGTAGCCGGTGCCACCGGGGGCGGCATGTCGGCGGCCGGCGCCACAACGGGCTGCGGCGATTGCACGGGCTCTTGTCCCTCGGCCTCCATCGCCTCGGCCAGCGCTGCCGCGCTGCCGCGCTCCTGGGGAACATCCGAGAGCAGCCGGTGGATCCACTCCCGAAGGAAAGGCTGTACCCGGGGGTTGTTCTGCAGCAGCGGCCTGGGGTCAGGGCTGGCCACGCGCCAGTTGCCCTGCTCATCCTCCTGGACATTCATGGCGGGTGGGTAGTCGCCCATCACCAGGCGGTAGGCCGTCACTCCCAACGCGAACAGATCATCCGCGGGCGTGGGCGCGTAGTAGCTGTTGCGATCGCGTGCCAGGCGGATGTCGAACAGACAGGCTTGAGCGGACAGGTAGGCGGGAGTACCGGGAGGCAGCGACTGCCAGGTGAGGCGGGGAGCGCCCTGGAAGTGGCAGGAGCCGAAGTCGATGAGCACGGGGCGCCCATCCGAGTGTCGCACCAGGACGTTGTCGCCCTTCACGTCCCGGTGGACCGCGCCCGAGGCATGAAGAACCTCGAGCGCCCGCGCGAGCTGGCCGAGGAGCAGACACACCTGGCGATGTGAGGGCGAGTGCTGCGTGGCCCAAGCGTACAGCGGCGTGCCCTCTACCCACTGCATGGCAACCCAAGGGTGCTTAGCGCCGGTAGGGGAGCGCAGCACACCGCTGCCCAGCAGGGCAGGGATGCTGGGGTGGCTCAGCCGTGCGAGCAACTGTGCCTCACGGGCGAAGCGTCGATCCCACGGGTACAGCGAAAGCTTGAGCGCCACGGGGCCCGAGTGCTCCTGGCTCGTGTGGACCGCACGGTAGACAGCACCGTAAGCGCCCTGTCCGTGCCAGGCCTCGACGCGAAAGTCCCCGATCTGGGTACCTGGAGGAAGACGGAGCGGGAGCGGTTCGGGTGGGGGCGCCATGGTTGGGGGCTGGATATCAGTGCACGGGGCGCGAGTTCGCAAGGTTCGGTCGACGCTGAAGTTGTGGTCCTTTGCGAGAGAGCGCGAGTATCTTCCGCCGCGGAGGCCACATGGGTTTTGAACTTGAAGTCGACAACTACCGCGCTCTGCGCCGGGTTCGCTGGAAGGCGGATGGCGTCTGCGCGCTCGTTGGGCCCAACGGCAGCGGCAAAACGACACTGCTTAGGGTGTTCCCCTTTCTAAAGGATGCTGCATTCAAAGGATTTGGAAAAGCGATCGACGCACACGGTGGTGCCTTTATGTTCCGTCACCGGGCGGCATCAGCAGATGAATCGGTTCGATTTGCATTCACCATCGAAAGCGCGCGGTGGGAAGCTGAACTGTCCATGAGTGGGCCGGGTGTGGTTGTTCCTGTTCCTGAACGGCTTCTCGTGGGTGGGAAAGTCGTGGCAGAACAGCGTGCTGGTGAGTCTGGCTTTCGAGTGCTTGATGAAATGAAGGCTCTTGAGGACTTACCATTCACACTGACTGCGCTGAGAGCTGTGACACAATCAGAACGGAGCGCATTGGCTCCGCTTCTAAGTAATCTGGTGTCTTTAAATCTCTACAACTTCGAGGCCTTCTGGCAACTGAGAAAAGAGGGTTCGCGTGAAAGCACGGATACTTGGCTACAATCGGACGGACGTAATGCTTTCACGGTGCTTCGCAACTGGATCGCGGGAAGGAGAGAGGACCGGAACCGCTGGGAATGGGTGCTAAGGGGTCTGCGAGAATGCTTTCCCGATCTGTTTGATGACCTTGACTTCGCGGTCGCTGGTCAGACTGTTGCGGCTCAGTTCTATGGCCCACAAGGTGGCAATCCAACGCCGATGCACCTCGCCCCGAATGGTCTCCTCACGGGGCTACTTGTGCTCTGCGCGGTTGCATCGGTATCTGAAGGCGACATTGTCTGCATCGACGAACCGGAGAATGGTCTACATCCGTATGCGATACAGCGGCTTCTGGCTCTGCTGCGTGAACAGGCCGAGGCACGTAAGCTGACAATTCTGCTCGCTACGCACTCACCTACGCTGCTGAACGAGTTCAACGACCAGCCAGACCACGTTTTCATCATGGAGCCCTGGCAGGAGACGCTCCCAGTGAGGCTCGACCAGCACCAGAATCCTGAGTGGCTCCGGAACTTCGCGCTTGGCGATCTCTACATGAACCAGACAATTGCACCGCAGGTGCAGCCGAAGACATGAGCCGGGTCCAGTTGATCGTCACTGGGGACATGGAACTGGCCGCATTGGCGGCTTCGATGCGGCACGCTTTCCCAGAATCTAAGCTCGACTTTCTGCCGACACAGAAGGTGCAGGACTTCACCTCGATCAGGTTAGGGGTCCATCCGGGACGTGTGCCGGGACTGAAGACACGTGCCCAGCAAATGGCTCAGGCGATTGTGTCAGCGTTTGTACCAGGCCGTTTTCTGAATGCCCCCCTGGATCTGGTACTGGCTGTGGACGATCTTGAGCTGGTCAACGTGGACCAGCCACACGTCGTTACTGCATACCTTGCACGGGAAATTGAACTCACAATCCAGGACCGACAGTTGTTGAAGTCCGACGAGACGCGCGTGCGCGAGTTGCTTCGCAACCGTGCCTCGTTTCACCTCTTCGTTCCCATGCCCGAGGCGTACTTCTACGCGGAGCCTGCTGCGCTCATCCGTGCCGGAGCCAGAGCGGCGAGCCAGTTCGATGTGGTTCAGCGGGATACGGAAACGTTCGAGGTAGATGACGCCTTGTATCGAGGATGGCTCGAAAAGCGCGCGCCCAAGGCTGTGGAGCCACACCGGCATCCCAAGCAGTACCTCCGGTATTTATGTGATCCGAACGCAAATATCGAGCGGGCCTACCGGGAGACGCAGGAAGGAGCAAAGGCCTTGGAGGAACTTGCCTGGTCAGAAGTAACGGCTCGGGAGGGCCGGGAAGCTTATGCTCGCGCGCTGCTTGAGGA
>DASVVJ010001125.1:0-9705 GCA_036389955.1 Myxococcaceae bacterium | reverse complement strand
CTGAGCGAGCGGGTGGTCGTCTCCAGCTTCAACCCCATGTGCCTGTTCCGGCTGGCCGCCGCCGCGCCCACGCTTCGCCGGGGCTTCCTCATCGACCCGGACAAGCCCTGGGCCCCTCAGGCGTACCTGATGAGCCCGCTCGTCTCCTCGCACTCGGTGCACCCGTTCCACGAGGCCTGCACCCCGGAGCGCGTGGCCGAGTGGACCGGCGCGGGCCTGCGGGTCGCCGTGTGGACGGTGGATGACCCCGAGCGCGCCCGGGCCCTGGAGGCGATGGGGATTTCCTACCTCATCACCAACCGGCCCGGCGCCTTGCGACAAGGACTGCGGAAGGCCGCTTAGAAGTCCAGACCCAGCGAGGTGTTGAAGGCGAGCACGCTCGTCAGCGAGCGCGTCTGAGTGCCCGCGTCCACCTCTTTCACGCTGCCCAACCGCGTGACGGAGATCTCGGCACCGAGCTGCAGCACGCCACCGATGAACCGCACGCCGCCATAGATGCGCTGGTTCATGTTGTCCGTGAAGCCCAAGCGCTCGTAGGCCGCCGTGTTCTCAAACCCCGCCAGAGGGCTTCCCACCGTGTCCTCATAAGAGCGGTTCGGGTTGAAGTCGATGACGCTCGATTCCGCCCGGATGAAGGTGAAGTCCACCCCGCCGTACGGGGTCAGCGTCACCATGCCGCCCAGGGGGAACTGCTTGCCGACGCCCGCGTCCACCCCGGCCGCAGTGAGCGAGAAGTCACGCACTCCCACCAGACGGGTGACGTGGCCTCGCACCCCGATGTCCGGCAGGTACGTGAAGCCTTCATTGACGGCCCACTTCAGCTCGGCGGTGGCCGCCAGCATGCGGCTGCGCTCCACCCAGCCCACGCGACCGCCCATCTCAATGGAGAAGGGCAGACCCTTGCGCACGTGGACCGAGGGCATCAGCACGGAGCCCGGCTGCTCGCCTCCCTCGGTGGGAATGACCGTGTCGCTGGGCAGGCTGACGACGGACAGCTCCACGTTCACGTTGAAGCCCGAGTGCCCCAGCGTCTCCGGCGGCATCAGGTTCGCGGACGTGATCGCCGCTCCGAACGTCCGGGCAAACGCCTGGAAGTCCGAGTTCGCGCGCTCACTGAAGCCGAGCTCGTTCGCGTCCGGATTCCCCAACCTGGAGATCTGAATATCGTTCTTGTCCGCGTACGCGACCCCCGACACGAGCGTCGCGAGCGCTATCCACCGACTGAACGCTTGCATCCTCAAACCGCCTCCCAGGCGCGCGCCGGCACAGGCGCCACAAATCTCTCCGGACGCTAACGTGCGGCTGCCAAGAGCGTCAATAAAACGGGCGGTCTCCTACCCGAAGCCTTTGGGGCTTCGGATGGGAGCCGCCCGGTCACCGCGGAGGTGGTTCGCGGCCTACGGCGTCTTCTGGGGCTGCACGGGCGCCGACGAGGTCAGCTTCTGCGCCACGGCCTCGGGCCGGCGCCGGACGATGAGCGACTCATAGCTCTGGAAGTCCGGATCCTCGCGCGCCACCACCAGAATGCTGTTGTTGCCCTCCTTCAGGGCAAACTCGGTGGTGAACTTCAGCTTCTTGGGCTCGTCACCCTTGGGGTCCACCGCCTTGAAGTAGACCTTCTGGTCATTGACGAGCACGTACACGTCCAGCAGCCCGTCCGGGTCCGTCACCGTGCCGGACAGGGTGAAGCGCTCGCCGGTGGCCAGCACGCCGCCCTGAGAGGTGTCCACGTCCAGCTTGATGTCCGGCGGGGCCAGGTTGGTCAGCAGGTCCAGCTTCTTGAGCGGCGCGGCCTTGGCGCCCTTCGCCTCGCGGGCGTCCGCGGTGCGCACGAAGGCGGTGCGGTCCTCGCCCAGGTCCACCTTGTAGTAGCCCTTGCCCACCGCCACGGCGGGCAGCAGCGCCTGCGCACCCACCCGCGCCACGGTCCGGGCGGTGGCCTGCGGCGAGCCGAGCAACTCGGTCTTCTCCGCCACCTTCACCACCGTCTTGGCCGGCTCCAGCGCCAGGGCGGGCCCGTCGAGCACCTGCAGCTCCAGCTTCTCGGCCAGGAACGCCTCCAGCATCTCGTCGCGGATGATCAGCTTGAGCGGGAAGGTGTCGCCCTTGTAGGCCTTCTTCACCTCGAACTGCAGCCGCGCCGTCTTCGTCTCGCCCGGCTTCAGCTCGAAGAGCCGGTTGCGGCCCTTCTCGATGAAGACGTTGGGATCCTTCTCGTTGCCCAGCGTCACCAGCGCGTTGGGCGAGGTGCCCTCACCCACGTTCGTCACGTCCAGCAGCAGGGTCACGCTCTCACCACGCTGCGGCACGCCGTCACCGTTGCAGGCCTGGCAGTTATCCATCACCTGCCAGTTGAAGGCGAAGGTGGGCCGAGGCTGCTCCTGGAAGCTCACCTCGCTCACCACCGTCTTGGGCAGCGCGCCCTGGTCGTCGAAGAACTTCACCGTCACGTCGTCGCGGCGAGAGGAGAAGTCCTTGGGCATCTTCACCTGCACCTTCCACGTCTTCTTCTCGCCAGGAGCCAGCGAGCCGAAGAGGAACTCACGGCGATCGATGTAGGCGTTGTCGCTCTCGGTCCACGCGCGCACGCGCTTGAGCGGCTCGGTGCCCTTGTTCTCCACCGTCACCACCATGTCCAGCGGCTCACCGGCGCGCACCGGCTGATCCGCACCCGGCGAGACCGAGGCCTCCAGCAGCGGATTCTTCGGCGTGGGGCCAGTGGTCCAGTCCAGACCCAGCCCGGCGATGGCGGCGTTGATGCGCTGCTCCTCCTCCTGGCGCTTCTGGTCGATGAAGGCCTTGCCCTGCTTGAGCTGCTCCGAGCGCTTGGTAGACGGCGCCTTGAGCAGGAAGTCCCGGGCGAACAGCACCTCGAAGTCCTCCTTGATCTCGTCCTGGCTCTCGGCGTCCAGCTGGTCGTCCAGGTCCTCGCCCTGGCCCGCCACGTCCACGTCCACGTCCTCTTCCTTCTTGGTGTCCTTGCCGTCCTTGCTGGCGGTCTTCGGAGCCTCCTTGGCCGGATCCTTCTTGGCCACGGCGGGCTTCTCCTTCTCGTCCACCTTCAGGTACTTCAGCGTCTCGAGCGGCTTCTCGCGGTCGAGCACTTCCTCGCGCTTCTTGGCGACCTTGTCCGAGTCCGGGTTGCCGAAGTGCTGATCCAGGTCCGCCTCACCCACCGAGCGGCGGGGCGCGAACACGTCCACGCGCTCCTCGGTCACCCGGGTGGGCGTGAGGTGGATGTCCGGCACGATGCCCACTTCCTGAATCGACTTGTCCCCAGGCGTCAGGTACTTGGCGATGGTCAGCTTGAGCGCGCTCTCGTCCGGGTAGTCGTAGAGCACCTGCACGCTGCCCTTGCCGAACGTCTGCCGGCCGATGATGACCGCCCGGTCCAGGTTCTTCAGCGCGCCGGCGACGATCTCCGAGGCCGAGGCGCTGCCCGCGTTCACCAGCACCGCGATGGGGTAGGCCTCCTCGCCGTCCTCGGGCCGCGCGCGCTTCTCCTCGCGCAGCTTGTCGCTCAGGCCCACCGTCGCGACGATGACGCCGTTGGACAGGAAGGTGTCCGACACCTGGATGGCCTGCTCCAAGAGGCCGCCCGGGTTGCCGCGCAGGTCCAGCACCAGGCCCTTCATCGAGCCGCCCTTGGCCGAGGCCTGCTTGTTCATGGCCTCCAGCGCCGCCTCGAGGTCCTTGGTGGTGTTGCCCTGGAAGTTCTTCAGCCGCACGTAGCCCACGTTGTTGGCCAAAAGCTTGTGCTGCACGCTCTCGATGGAGATGCGCGCGCGCATCAGCGTCATGACGCGGGGCTTGTCCCAGCCCTTGCGCTCCACGGTGATGGTGACGCGGCTGTCCTCGGGACCACGAAGCTTGGACACCGCCTCGTTGAGCTCCATGTTCACCGTGGACTCTTCGCCAATGCGCTTGATCTGATCGTCCTTCTGGATGCCCGCCTTGGCCGCCGGCGTCTTGGGCAGCACCTTCACCACGGTGAGGTTGCCCTCGCGCATCTGGATGACGAAGCCCAGGCCACCGAACTCACCCTTGGTGGACAGCTTCATCTCCCGATAGACCTCGGGGCGCAAAAGCTGCGAGTGCGGATCCAGCGTGGACAGCATGCCCTGCACGGCCGCGAACTCGATGTCCCGCGTGTCGTCGATGGGGCGCATGTTCTTCGAGATGAACTCGAACACGTCCTTGAGCGTGAAGGACATCTTCCACAGCGAGTCCACGTGGCTGATGTCGAAGTCCTTCTGCTTGCCGTTGACGTTGAGCGCCAGCTTGCCCGTCTCGGCGCTGCCGTCGACGAGCACGTCCGGCACGCTCTTCTCCACGTACTCCAGCGCGGCGACCATCATCTCCTTGGGCTTCACGCGCTTGGGGTCGACGTAGTTCTCCTTCACGGAGATGACGACCTTGGTGAAGACGCGGAGGGCGGCCAGCTCGTGAGGAGCCTTCTCCCCCTTCTGAGCGCCCGAGCCACCCCACGCCTGGCTGGCCTGCGCTGTGCTCATGGTGAGCGGAATGGGCGCCCGGTCACTGCCCACGAGGGCCCAGGCGCCGAGGAGGACGGCAACGGCGATGATCCGGCGAAGCATTCTCGGCATGGTTCATCCAAGCTGGGGCGGGAGGCGCCCCGGGTGTTGCGTGAAAAGCTTTGAGAATCCGGGTGGTTGACGAGTCAGAAGCGGACGTGAGGGCAGCCGGGCAAGCCTAATCATGGACTCCGGGTGCTTCAAGGCATCCTCTCTTCGTATCCAGGACTAACGTTCCTGGCGGGCACTGCGTTCCCGGGCTCCCGTGGGGGATCAGAAGCTCTGAGAAACAGAGACACCGGGGCGGGGCGTTTATTTCAGGCCCGGGCGGCAGAGGGGGGCGGCGGCAGCTGTCCGGTAGCGCGCAACCCCCGGTACAGCAGCGTGCCGGCGACGATGGCCACCGGCAGGAAGAAGCTGTTGAGCACCGGCACCCAGAGCAGCAGGTAGATGCCCGCGCCGAAGCCCAGGCAGAGGGCCCGGCGCTCGCGCAGCATCCGCCGCACCTCGGCGAAGGGGTACAGGTGGCGCGTCATGGGGCCGGCCAGGTGCTCACCGGCCATCCACGTCATGGTCCACAGGCTGACGAGCACCGTCCACAGCACACTGCCGATGCCGGGGATCAGGTGCAGCGGCAGCAGGACGACCAGGCCCAGCACGAGGAAGAAGATGCGGGCCAGGGTGTGGCCCAGGCCCGTCAGCACTCCCCGGAGGAAGCCCGGCAGGGTGAAGGGCGGCGCCTGGAAGCCGCCGCACAGCTCCTCGGTCGCTTCGGAGAGCGGGTCCTGTAGCGGGGCCAGCAGCAGCGGGGGCACGGTGTTGGCCCCGAGCACCAGCAGCACCACGAAGGTGAGCACCAGCACCAGGTGCCACAGGGCCTTGCCGTACCAGGAGTCCGGGCGGGCGAAGATGCTGCCGATCAGCTCCGGGGTATAGTTCCACAGCAGGATCACCAGCCCCACCAGCGCCACCAGTGTGACGAACGCACAAATCGCCGACAGCAGGAAGAGTCTGGGGGTCCGGAAGATGAGCCCGAAGGCCCGGCTCAGCAGACCGACTCCCTGGAAGAAGTCCGTGAAGGTGGACCGGGGCGTGAGGTCGGGAACCGGTGAGGTAGGGTTCATCCTGAGGGCCGATGCGCAATTGGGCGCGATAAGGTCAATCAACGTTATATAGGCGCGGCCATGTCTCTGGATCTCAAACGGTCAATTTCGCAACCCATTGCCTCCGTTGAGGCGCTGGTAGACACCTTCCGCGCCGCCGAAAAGCCCCGGGCCCAGCACCGCCTGGGGCTCGAGCACGAGAAGTTTCTCTACCCGGCCCAGAGCGCACAGCCCGTGCCGTACGAGGGCGCCTCCGGCATTGGCGCCCTGCTGGAGAAGATGGGGGCGGCGGGCAGCTACACCCCGTTCCGGGAGACGCCCGAGTCGCCGGTCATCGCGCTGCAGCGGGGCATGGAGATGGTGTCCCTGGAGCCGGGAGGCCAGTTTGAACTGTCCGGCAGTCCCTTTTTCACTGCGCGTGAGGCTCAGGCGGAGAACCTGAGGCACGTGCGCGAGCTGAAGGAGGCCGCGCAGGGGCTGGGCCTGCGGGTGGTGGCGATGGGGTACCGCCCGACGGGGACGACGGGCGAGATGCCGTGGATGCCGAAGACCCGCTACAAGGTCATGCGGCGCACGCTGCCGGAGCGGGGGCGGCTGGCGCTGAACATGATGTTGATGACGTCTACGGGGCAGGCCTCGTACGACTGGGCGGACGAGGCGGACTGTGTGCGTAAGACGACCACGGTGGCCCGGGTGGCGCCGCTGATGGTGGCCCTGTTCGCCAACAGCCCGCTGCTGGAGGGCAAGCCCTCGGGCTACATGTCCTTCCGCAGCCGCGTCTGGGAGGAGGTGGATCCCACCCGCTGTGGCTACCTTCCGTCCTTCATCGACGGCTCGTTCTCCTACCGCACTTATGTGGAATGGGCGCTGGACGCGCCGCTGCTCTTCCTTCGCCGCCGCGGTGAGTACCTGTACCCGAAGATGACCTTCCGCCAGCTACTGAAGGACGGCTTCGAGGGCCAGCCGGCGGACATGGCGGACTGGACGGACCACCTGTCCACGCTGTTCCCCGAGGTGCGGCTCAAGAAGGTCATCGAGGTGCGGGGCGCGGACTGTGTCTCGGCGGAGATGACCGGCGGGCTCGCCGCGCTGTGGCGGGGGCTGCTCTACGATTCGAGCGCGCTGGAGGAGGCCGGGCAACTGGTGCCCAGGCTGTCCTTCACCGAGCACCTGGCCTTCCACGACACGGCGCGCAAGCAGGGGCTGGCGGGGCGGCTGGGCAAGCACGAGTTCTCCCGGCTTGCCTCGGAGCTGGTCGCCATTGCCCGCCGGGGGCTGGAGCGCCTGGATCCGCAGGACGCTCCGCTGCTCGAGCCGCTGGCGCAGGTGGCTGCCTCGGGGCGCTCACCCGCGCAGGCGGTGCTCGAGGCCTGGGAGAAGGACCCGCGCCCTGAAGCGGTGCTGTCTCACTTCACGCTGTAGGCGCGGGCCTGTGGCTCGGGGCGGCTAGAAGCGGCCGCCCAGGGTGATGCTGGCGTTGAAGAGGCTGCCGTCGGCATCGCCCTCGAGGTCGTCGGCGTAGCCCTCGCCGTACATCATCCGGTAGGTGGCGCGCGCTCCGGCGAAGATGGCGCCGCCGAAGTTGTAGTCCAGGCCCGCCGCCACCGGCACCTCCTGGACGATGTCGTTGTCGTAGAAGGCCTCCGCGCCATCACTGACGTTGAAGTAGCTCAGGCCCAGGCCGGCTCCCACGTAGGGGCGCCACTTCTCCTCGAACACCGGGCCCACCTTGGCCAGCAGCCCCAGGTTATGGCGGTACAGGGCCTCGCCGTCTCCCGCGATGTCCGCGGTGATGGGCAGGCGCTGCCCCTCGTAGCCCACCTCGATGCCGAGCGCCTTCCACGGCTGCGCGCCCGCCGCGATGCCCAGCAGTGGCCCGGTTCCCGTCTCCTCTCCCAGCTCTCCCGTGACGCCGCCGAGTCCCAGGCGGACATCGAGGCCGACCTTCGTGTTGCGCTCATCGAAGTTCAGGTCCTGCTCGACCCGCTGAGCCTCCACGGCCAGCGCAGGCCCTGCGAACAGCGCCGCCGAAACGGCAAGGCTCCCCATCACCGAACGAATCCGCATGGCGTCCTCCCAGAAATTGTGTCGCTGAGCACAATGTGGGCATCCGCTCAGGAGGGGCATGGGCACGCCGCATTCCCCGGGGCGCGCTCGCCTGGTCTCCGGGCAGGAGGACCTACCGCTTGCCGAAGAGCTTGCGCAGCCCGGACAGCAGGCCCGCGGGGCGCTGCTCGGTCTCGGTGGCGAAGGCAGAGCGGGCGATCAGCGCGTCCCGGGTGGCGTCGTCCAGATCCTCGGTGGCGAGCGCGACCGGCTGCTTCGGCTTGGCGCCGGGCAGCGAGACGAACAACGAGAGGATGCCGTCCTGCGAGAGGGAGAAGAGAAGCTCCGCCTCTCCCGCGCGCTCGAGCTGGAAGTGGAGCGCTCCGAGGTACTCGTTCTCCGCGACGAGCGGGGAGGGGCCTTGGAAGAGCGCGAGTGACAGCGGCCCCGGCGTAACGGGAATCACGAGCGTCTTGTCGGCGGGCAGGCGGGTGTTGCGCTCGAAGACGCGGCGGATGGTGCCTCCGCGCTCGGCCACGCCCAGGGGCACGGAGAGCACGTCCGAGACGGTGGCGCCTGGCTTGCCGGACTCGATCTCCAGCAGCGATCGCCCGAGCAGGGCGGCGCCCAGGGCTACAGCGCCCAGCGGATCCACATCGGAGCGCACGGGCACGCCCAGGCTCTCCTCGAGCCGACGCCGTACCAGGGGCGAGCGGCTCTGGCCTCCCACGAGCAGCACGGCATCCAGCCCCTGCGGCGTGAGGGAGCTGGATTCGAGCACCTCGCGGGTGACCTCCGTCACGCGCTGAGCCAGGTCCGCGGTGAGCGCCTCCACCCGCTCGCGGGAGAGGGAGGCTTGGCCACCGCCGCGCAAAGGCACGGTGGTTTCTTCCCGCTCGCTGAGCGCGATCTTGGCCGTCTCGGCGGCCGTGCGCAGCGAGTTCAGGTCGAGCGAGGACTCGGCGTTGAGCGCCTCGGCGATACGCGCGTCGAAGTCCATGCCGCCGAGCAGGGGCTCGCAGCCGGTGGTGACGACCTCCAGGTCATCGCCCGTCACCTGCATGACGGAGACCTCGAGCCCGCCGCCGCCCAGATCGATCACCAGGACGCGCTTGCGGGCCAGGCCCCGGCCGTGGCCATAGGCCAGCGTCGCGGCGGCGGGAGCGTTGAGGATGCGCAGGGCTTTGAGGCCGGCGCGCTCGGCCGCCTCGTGCAGGACGGCACGCTGGCGGGCATCGAAGTGTGCGGGGACACAGAGCACGGCCCGGGTGGCCTCGCGGCCGAGGAACGCGGTGGCCGAGGCCTTGAGTTCACGCAGGAGCTGGGTGGCGAAGTCGGCCAGGGGAATGGCACGGCCGCGCAGCTCGATGCTCGCGTCTCCTTTGGCATCCGCGGTGACGGAGAAGGGCAGCCCTACGAAGCTCTTCAGCCGGGGAGAGCGGGCCCGGAGCCCGAGGACGCGCCTCAGGCCGGTGGCGGCGTGCTGAGGCGCTCGCTCTGCCTCGGCCTGCGCCGCGCGGCCGACGAGGAGTTCTCCCGAAGCATCCACCGCCAGCATCGAAGGAATGCCGCCGGCCTCCGTGCCGCCGACAGGAACGAGCTGGAGGGCACGCTCGTGGAACACCGCGACGCGGGCCTGGGTGGTGCCCAGGTCGATGCCGAGCACGACCTCGGGAGCGGCGGGCGCAGCGGGGGCGGCGCTCGGCACTTCGAGCACCGTCCTCCGGCGGCCCTTGAGCTCGGGGCTGCGGCGTGTGTCCTCGGGTGGAGCGGGCGCGGGCGCTTCGGTGCGAGGCGCGTCCGGAAGCTGCGGGCGGGAGGTGGGGGCCTCGGTGACGCGTGGCTCTGGCGGAGGGGCTGGCGCCTCGGTGACACGTGGCGTGGAGGGCGTGACCGGAACGGCTGGCGCTTCGATGGCGCGGGGCGAAGAGGCAGCGGCTGGCGCTTCGGGGACACGCGGTGTGGGGTGTGTGGCTGAAGGAACGGATGCCTCGGTCACGCGAGGCGCGGGCTGCGAGGCT
>DASVVJ010001124.1:0-2651 GCA_036389955.1 Myxococcaceae bacterium | reverse complement strand
CGCTACCTGGGCGGTGCCTTCACGCGCAAGGAGCGCTACCCCACCACCACGGACACCGCCCCGCTGCTGCTCACCCCGGCGGCGGCGGATGCCGTGCCGGACGTGCAGTGCGTGCCACTGCCCGAGCGGGGCGGCCTGCTGCGCCTGGCCTCGCCGGAAACGGCCAGCACGGACAACACCATGGTGCAGCTCGGCCAGGAGCTGCTCATCGGCCGGGGAGAGGAGGTGCAGGGATTCTGGGAGAGCGCGCGGTCCGCGGTGGAGGGCCGGGCTCCCACGCTGGCCACCGTGCTCGGCGAGCGCGGCCACGGCAAGAGCCACTTCGGCGCCGGCCTGGCCCGGCGGCTGAGAGAGGGACTGCCCCAGGCCCGCACTCACACCCTGCGCGCGCGCGAGCCGGTGCAGGGAGATGCCAACGGCACCGTGCGCACCCTGCTGCGCCTGGCGCTCCATGCCTTCGAGCGCGACGAGACGGGCTCACCGGAAGAGGGCCGCGTGGCCTTCTTCCAGCGGCTGGGGCCGGAGCGCGCCGCCGAGCTGTGGCCCGGTGTGTCCGCCACGCTGGGCTGGTCGGCGCCGGTCAGTCCGGAGCTGCAGAGCCGGGCGGCGGCGCCCGGTGCCCTGCGCTCCCTGGTCATGCGCGCCACCGGCGAACTGCTGGTCGCCATCGCCCGCGAGCGGCCGCTGTGCCTGCTGCTGGACGATGCGCACTTCGCGGACGAGGCGGCGCTGGATGCGCTCGAGTACGCGTGCCTGGCCGAGGCGAACGTGCCGCTGTGGGTGGCCGTGCTGGCCCGCCCGGAGTTCGAGCGCAGCCGTCCCTCGTGGGGCGCCCGCGCCGCCCACCACCTGAGCCACACGCTGGGCCCCCTGTCCCCGGTGCATGCCCAGACGCTCTGCCGCGTGCTGCTGCGCCCGGTGGAGAATGTGCCCGCCCAGGCGGTGGAGCGCATCGTCGAACACGCCCAGCGCGTGCCGCTGTTCCTGGTGGAGCTGGTGCGCGCCCTCAAGCGCCAGGGCCTGGTGCGCCAGCGCGGCCCGGAGGGCAGCTGGTACCTCGTCACCGACGAGCTGGATCATGTCCCCGAGCTGCGGCTGGTGGAGTGGCTGGCGGACCGGGAGTTGAGCGCGCTACCTCCGGCGCTGGCGGCCCACGCGCGGCTGTGCGCCCTGCTGGGCTCGGACTTCACCGCCGCCACGGCCGAGGGCGTGGTGCGCGAGCTGGAGCGCGAGGGCCGCGCCGCGGACTTCCCGTTGGACCCGCGCCATGCCACGCGCCGCCTGGTGGACGTGGGACTGCTGGTGGCGCACCGCCACGAGGAGCTGAGCTTCCGCAACGAGCTGGTGCGCGAGGCCGTGGCGCGCACGCTGCCGGAGGCCGAGCGCGCCCGCATTCACCAGGCCGCCTTCCGCTTCTACCAGGGCCCCGGAGGCACCCGTGAGCGCCAGCATCTGCCCCGGCTGGCCTTCCACGCCGCGGTGGCCGGGCTGCGGGAAGAGGCGCTCGCGCTCTACGTGGACCTGGCCGAGGCCGCCCGGGGCCGTCACGCCTACCTGGACGCGGAGACGCTGTACACGCGCGCCCTGGAGCTGCTGGGCAAAGACGACGAGCTGCGCGGCCTCACCCTGTTCCGCGGACGGGGCCTGATGCGCTACCGCATTGGCCGCTACGAGGACTCGCTGGCGGACTTCGCCCACGCCCGCGAGCTGGCCGGACGGCTGGGAGACACGCGCGCGCTGGTGGAGGTGCTGCTGGACGAGGCCATGGCGCTGGACTGGGTGAACAACTACGCGCGCTCGGAGGAGTGCGTGAGCCGGGCGGGCACGCTGGCCGCGGAGGTCCCCTCCTCCTATGTCCAGGCCCGCCTGCTGCTGGGCGTGGGGCGCTCCTGGTTCCGCAAGGGCCGGTGGGAGGAGGCCTGCCCGCCGCTCGAGGCCGCCGTGGACCGCGCCCGGCTGCTCAAGGACGCGGGCTACGAGACGAAGGTGGTGGCCCAGCTGCTGCTCGTCGTCATCCTGCCCAACCTGAACCGCATCGACGAGGCGGAGGCCGTGTTGGACGAGCTCATCACCTCGTGCACCGAGCGCGGGGACCGCTTCCACCTGGGCGGCGCCATCAACAACCGCCGCAACGTGTGGATGGCGCGCAAGGACCTGGCCAACGCACTCAAGGACCAGGAGCGCTTCATGCACCTGGGCCGCGAGCTGGGGGTGGTGGGCTGGGAGTACTTCGCCGAGCACAACCTGGGTGAGCTGTACTACCAGGCCGGAGACACCGCCGCGGCCGAGCCTCACATCACCCGCGCCATCGAGCTGGAGCGCCGCCACCTGGAAGTGGCCGCCCGGCCGTGGGCGCTGCTGCTGCACGCCCGGGTGCTGGCCTGGGAGGGCCGTTTTGACCAGGCCCGAGAGCGGCTGGGGCACGTGCGCGAGGCCCTGGTCCTGCGCCGCCACGACACGGAGCTGAGCCCTTCCGAGGAGGTGCTCTACGCCATGGTGGAGCTGGCCACGCGCAACGCCAGCGCCGAGGCCTGGCGCCAGCTTCAACAGCGCTCGGCCGAGGTGTCCGTGGAGCAAGAGCCGCTGGAGGTGCTGGAGATGATGGCCCTGGCGGCGCTGCGCCGCGGAGAGCACGAGGAGGCCACGCGCAT
>DASVVJ010001123.1:0-2896 GCA_036389955.1 Myxococcaceae bacterium | reverse complement strand
CACGGCCCAGACGGTGAGACAGGTACGTGACCCAGCCCACCAGCAAGTCGGGACACTTTTTCTCAATGATGTCTTGGTGAGAATTGGAGATGGCCACCCCCGAGTCCGGATCCCATGTGGTGGCGATGGCACGCAGCACCTCCATCTGGAAGGACGCGGTCAGCACCCTTGCCGAAACGGGACCTTTGTGTGGAGCCCGCAGGACACACCGGTTGTTTGCCTGTTCCCAATAGCCCCCGCAGCCAATGCTGAGCCACACGTCGCCTCCGCCGCTCTCTCCGTTCCACAACCACAGGTGGAAGCCACCGTCGGGCATGGGCACGCGGCGGTCATCCTTCATCACCATGCGCTGGATGTACTTGCGAAGGCCTTCAAGGTCAGAGTCCAGCGGGCGCTTGAGGGCCTCCTTGAGGGATTTCGCGCTCTTGAACCACTGGGCAAAGAGCGGATCCACAGGTTCGAGCAAACGCACCATGTGGGCGGTGCGCTGGGCACATGCTGCGGCATCTTCCTGCCGTGGGCCCCAATATGCCCCCAGGTAATACGTCTCGATCATGAGGATCTTTTACTGGAGCGCGGGAGTGTGGACCACCTTGATTCCGTTGACCTTCTCGCTCCTGAGGAGCTGCCGGATCGCGTCTGCCGCCTTCTTTTCGGCCACATGCCATTGGATAGGAATTCCTGGAGCTGCCTTGAGCTGCCGTTGCGCCTGAGCGACGAGCTGCTTGGCCCCCGAAGGCGCGAACCACTCCTTGGGGACGAGTTCATCATCGAACTTGTTGGCGTAGCCGGGGCCGTTGGCTTCCAGCAGCACTCCATCCTTGAAGCCGTCGAACTTGACCCCGCCGCTGTTCCTGCCCACGCCCCCCACCCAATAGGCCTCGCTCGCGGGCTGACCGCAGATCTGCTCCTGGTAGCGCGCGGCGCGCTTGCTCATGGATTCGTGGGCCGGCCCCCACTGCCCCGGGCCCTGGGCGGGTGGCTGACCGCCCTTCGCGGCGGAGGTGGCACGCTGGAGAATGAGGACGGCGCCAGGCCCCCCGCTCACGGCCGTGGCGGCGCGCCCCACGGGCACCGCTACCCGCTCCAGGACCAGCGCTCCATCAGCTGAGAGCGACAGCGCGGGCACGGTGAGGACCTCGGCTCCCCGTCCCATTCCCGCACCTCTTCGAAAGGATCTATCTGCCGCAGGGCGCCCAGGGTGGCGCGGGCTACCAGAGCCCTGGGGCCTGTGCGCTCCGAGGAGGTGGAGCGCGCCGGAGAGGCTTGCCTCTGGGCCTGAGCGGGGCGGGGAGCTGGCTGAGGCGTGGCCTGGCGGTAGCGCAGGGCGTTGAAGGGGGCCAGGCCCCCCAGCGGTGGCCCGCTGGCCGTGCGGCAGCCCGCCAGTACCACGCATACCGCCAGCAACCAGGCCCGGTGTCCCCACCGGCTCTTTCCAGCCTCCACAGTGCCTTGCATACGCAGCCCCCCCACTTCAAGGCAGCGTCCCGCGTAGCGACGGTCGGGACCAGAATGCCGCGGGTTTTGACGCCCACCGCAACTTCGGAAGTAGCAGGGCGTTTGAGGCCGAAGCGGACGCACGCCCGCGTCTGGTACGGTGGTGACCTACCCAGGAGGTTCCCTCGTCTTGTTCCAACCTTCCAACTCGTCCCTGGCGCTGACTCTGGTACTGGCGAGCCTTGCCGCGACGGCAGCCCAGGGCGCGGCAGCCCGGCGTGCCATCGTTTTGACTGGCACGCCGGGCGAGGCGCCGGTGCTCTACCTGGCGCCAGACATCGAGACGTTCGTTCTGTTGGACGCTTCGATTGAGCGGCAGTCCGTCGAGGTGGAGGGCCGCGCCCGCTTCGCCCGGGTGGATCCCAGCGAGCAGGGCATCACGCTGGTGCTCCGGACACCCCTGTTGCCCGGAGAGCAGTTGGCGCTGCGCTTCAGTTACCGCGAAGGCTCGCCCCGAAGTGCCGTGTTCCTGCTCACCGGAAAGCCAGGCGTGGTGGACGAGGTGGTGCATGTCCGCCGGCCTCCACAAGCCGTGGAGCAGTGCCGCGTGGAGTTGGCCGCCACGCACGAACGGTGCGAGGCGCAGGCCCGGGAGTTGGAGGCGTTGAAGGCCCGGCTCCCGGTGCCGAGCCCGGCCGCCGTGGCACTCTCGGACATCGTGGGCCCCAAGGGCATGAAAGGCTGGCTCCTTAAAGTCGATTGCATCCGCGACAGCGGAGGGTTTCGCGCCGAGCAGTGCTGGGCACTGGGGGCGGAGACCTGGAGCGTGGTGGTGGTGGTGGTGAGTAACACTGGCACCGAGCCGTGGGTGCCCGCCTGGGCGGAGGTGATGCCCGAGGCGGGAGGCGAGCCGCGCCGCGCCCGCACGGTGCTCTCCACCCAGGCCTCGCTCCTGCCAGGCATGACAGCGAGCGTGGCCATTGAGGTGGAGATGTCCGAGCGCACCAACGAGAAGCACTGGCTCACCGTGCTGCACTCGGTGCGGGTGTGCGACGCGGCTGGAGACCGCTGTGTCTCCGTTCCCAGGGTGAAGCTGTAACCCCGAAACAGAGAGGTGGGTGACATGGTGACGGACGTCAATCCCTTGAACCTCCAGCCCGGTGACAGGGTGGATGGTTGGCGCATTCTGCGGCTCATTGGCCGGGGCAGCTACGGCGTCGTCTACGAGGTGGAGAAGGATGGCCAACACTTCGCCCTGAAGCTGGCCTGCCGCACCGGGCTGGGCGTGGATCCACAGAAGACGGACGCGCGCGCCCAGCGCGAAATCGCCTGCCTGCAACAGCTCAACCACCCGCACATCATCCGCATGTGGAGCCATGGCCGGTGGCCGGACCCGCGGCGGGGCTTGAGCTACATCGTGATGGACTTCGTGGACGGCTACACCCTGGCCCAATGGGTG
>DASVVJ010001122.1:0-2050 GCA_036389955.1 Myxococcaceae bacterium | reverse complement strand
ACTGCTGGCCACTGGTGTCGAAGTCACCCATCACCGGAGGCGTGCTGCGCTGAAGGTCCTGCGTGGCCAGCAACTTCGCCACGTCATCCAGCAGGTAGTTGGGGTTGTCGTCCGAGACGTTGGTGGCGTTGAGGCCCTTGTCCCGCTGGGTAATCGACCCCGGCCCACACGGCAGGGTGTCCGGGCAGTAGACAGGCCCTCCATTCAGGGTGCGCAGCTTGGCGACGACCGTGGAATGGAGGCTGTCGCTGGTGGGCTCGCCATCGCTGATGATGATGACGGAGCTGTTCTGACAGCCCCAGCACACGCTGCGGCTCTGCGAGAGGAGCGAGCCATTGCGGTACTCGGCCGGGTACGTGTAGCCCGTGCCGAAGCCGAACGTGCTCTGATACACGCTGTCATCCGAGGTGAAGAAGTAGCCCACGTTGAGCAGCGAGCGCGCCAGCGGAGTGCCCGTGGTGAAGAACAACGAGTTGACGGAGTTGATGTAGCTGGCGCGGTTGCTATCGAAAGCGGCGGAATCCACGGCGATCTGGTCGCACCGGGGGTTCTGCCGCTGGAGCAGCCGGGAGTTGTTCCCACCGTTGACGAAGTGGCTCAGGCCCACGCGCGTGCCCCTCACGTCCTTGAGGACCTGCTTGAGCGCCACCCGGGCCGACACGTACTTGGGCGGGTTGAAGTTGAGGAAGCGGCCCCAGAAGATGAAGTTGGGGTTGGTCACGTCACCGCTGTTGACCGCCTCGGCCTCGGGCAGCTTGTAGTAGCCCTTGGTGCTCAGGCACTGGATGCACTGGTAGTAATCCGCCGTACGCGTCGAATCCCAGCCAGGCACCTGGACCTGGCATGCTTGCTCCTTCGACACCCACTGGTATGCGGGGTCGCTGCTGTCGGCCCAGTACATGTAGCCGTAGAACTTGTCGTCCTGGAACAGGTTCGGGAAGCCCCAGTCCGAGCCCAGCCCCGTGCCGTAATCCGGAATGGGATATTGGAACGCCGGGTTCCAGCTCCGGCTGGCCTGGAACGCGTCCAGCCGGGCGTTGACGCATCCATTGGTGGTCGCGGTGAAGAACTCGACGTGGTTGCTGTTGGAGATCTGCGGCAGCTCCCGCATCGAGCCCGAGGTGTCCAGGAGGATGTGGATGTTGGGCGGCGTCTCGCCTCCCATCACCAGCTGCTCGTCCGCCACCGGATCCTTGCTGCTGAGCACATCCTGGATGAGCGACGTGGTGAGCTGACAGCACGCCGCCTTCTGCTGCACCGTGCCGAGCTGTGCGGAGGCCGCGCTTGCTACGCCCAGCAGCACCAGGCCCAGCCCCACACTCCACAATCGCTTCATCGGGGACCCCCTTCGAGGAACCCGGGCTGTTTCTCACACTCCACTTTCGAATGGAATCCCGTCTTCCATTCGAAAACAGTAATAACTGAAATTTACCCTTACCCAGCCTGGGTGAGGTGGACTCAGAAGATGTAGTCCGTCGTGAGGAACGCCGACTCGCGCTGGGTGAGGATGCCGTGGACCAGCGCTTTGTTCTCCGCGGTGGTCTTCGCCGCGACGATGGTCCTTATGGAGAACACGCGCAGCGCGTCCGCCACGGAGAGCGTGCCCTCGGCCGAGTCCTTGCGCCCACTGAACGGGAAGGTGTCGGGGCCGCGCTGGCACTGGGTGTTGAGGTTGATGCGCCCCACCTGGTTGGCGCACGCGTCGATGAGGTGCCCGATGCGCTGCGGATCCTTCCCGAACAGGCTCAACTGCTGGCCGAACGGTGAGTCCACCACGTAGCGGATGGCCTCATCGTCGTCCTCGAAGGGGATGATGGGAATGACCGGGCCGAACTGCTCCTCGTAGTACAGGCGCATCTTCGCGTTCACCGGCGAGACGATGGCCGGATAGAAGAACGAGCCGTGAATCTCCCCGCCGTGCGGGTTGATCACCTGGGCGCCCTGCTGGAGCGCGTCGTCCACCAGTCCCTTGAGGTAGGCCGGCTTGCCTGGCTCGGGCAGCGGCGTGAGCGACACGCCCGGCTCCCACGGCAGGCCCGGCTTGAGCTTG
>DASVVJ010001121.1:0-6185 GCA_036389955.1 Myxococcaceae bacterium | reverse complement strand
CGGCCCGTCCTCCAGCACCAGCCCCTGCCTGAGCCGCTCGAGCGCCTCTGCCGAAGGCCTGCCCGCCACCTCCGCCACATAGCGCTTGGGCAGGTGCGTCCGCGGTGAGGTGCCGTGCCGCACCACCCGCTCGTCATTGGTGAAGAGCAACAGGCCCGTGGTGTCCCGGTCCAGGCGCCCCACGGCGTACCACTCGAAGCCCCTCAGCTCCGTGGGCAGGACCCCGCGCAGGTACGCGAACACCGTGCCCACCCCTTCCGGATCCGTGCCCGCAACCACCAGGCCCGCGGGCTTGTGGAACATCAACACGTGCAGCGGCGCCTCCAGCCCGCGCACCTGCCCATCCACCCGAACCTCCACTCCCGGGTGCACCGGCGCGAAGGGCTCCCGTTCCACCCGGCCCCCCACCGCCACCCGCCCCGCGCGAATCGCCTCCTCCGCCTCGGCCTGGGGCATCACTCCCGCTCGGCCCAGCGCTCGTGCCAGCCAGTCCGCTCGCTCACCAGGCGGCACCGCTTTCTGGCGCAACCGCGCCGCCTCCAACCACCGGGGTGTCTTCTTGCGCCTCACGTCCGTTTATTCCCGCGCTCGACCATCGTCCATGTTCGCGCCGCATTCCAGCTCACGCTCACGGTGCGTCCGCTGCTTGCTCCGCGACCAGTGTGCCTTACCCGCCTGCTCCTCAACCCCAGGTGCATAGCTTTGCCTCATCAAGAATCTCGCGCGTGGAGAAGACGAGAAAACACGCCACGGCGATACGCCACTCACGGAGGGAACATGGCGAGCTACATCCCAGGCAGCGGCATTCAGAGCAGCGGGTTCGTGACAGGCTCTACCGGCAGCTTTTCCGGACAGAGCGACCAGTCCGGAGGCATCGCCCAGGCCGGCAAGGAGCAGGTGAAACGGCTGGGCGGCATCACCAAGGACCGCGTCTACCACCAGGTGGACGGCAAGAAGGAGCAGCTCGTCAAGAGCCTCCACGGCATCGTCGGCACGCTGGAGGGCATGGGGAAGGACGCCAACCTCGGCCCCGCCCAACCGCTGCTGGACAACGCCCTGCAGGTCATCCACCGCGTTTCGGACCGGCTGGAGAACGGCTCCACCGAGGAGCTGGTGCGCGAGGCGCAGACGCAGATCCGTCAGCGTCCCGGCGTGTTCATCGCGGGCTGCGTGGCGATCGGGTTCCTCGCTGGCCGCTTCCTGAAGATCTAACGGGAGACGCCATGGAACCATACGATCCTCGATTCAACGGAGGCAGAACGGCACAGTCCGTGGGAGCCAGCTCCCAGGGCTTCAGCGGGGACCGCGAGCCCTCGCGTCCGATCAAGGAGCTCGTCTCCGAGCTGCTGGATCAGGGCCGCCGGCTGGTGCGCGCCGAGGTGACGTTGGCGCGGGCCGAAGTGAAGGCGGAGGTGAAGAAGGCCTCAGCGGGCGCGGGGCTGATCGCGGGTGGTGGCCTGGTGGCGCTCCTCGGAGCGTTCACCTTCGTCGCCTTCCTCGTCATCGCGCTGGCGGGGGTGATGCCACTGTGGGCCTCGGCGTTGCTCGTCGCGGTGCTGCTGTTGGCGGGTGGGGCGGCCATTGTCTACGGCGGCCTCCAGGCGATGAAGAAGGTTCACGGACCTACCAAGACAATCCAAACCCTGAAGGAGGACGGCCAATGGGCGAGCAGGACCATGCACTCCATGAAATCGCAGATGCACGGGCACGCATGAGCGAGATCGCCGACGAGCTGGCGCTGCACGCCCAGCCCGATCGGGTGAAAGCCATCGCCTCGGAGAAGGTCTCCGAGTGGAAGGAGCTGGCCAAGGAGAAGGCCACGGAGAAAGTCGACGAGCTGAAGCAGCAGGCCAAGGACGCGGTGACGGACAAGGCCACGGAAATCAAGACACGCGCCAAGGAGGCAGTGATGCAAGGGACAACGGAGTTGAAGGAGCGGGCGGACACCCCGCGGGGCTGGAGCCTCCTGGGTGCCATTGTCGGGGCCGGCGTGGGCGCGGTCCTGATGAAGAAGGCGTTCTCGGTGCGCGAGCAGCGCACGGGCTCCATCGGGCACGTCGAGGACTTCCGCTACCGGGGCGAGAGCTACCCCACCTTCCAGCGCACGGACACCTACGGCTCGCCCGCGGCGGGCGTGAGCGGGGATGTCAGCGCGATGGGCAGCGGCTCGGCCGGCATCGGCGCGGGCGTGGGCACCGACACCAGCGGCGGCATCAAGGACCGTGCGATGGGTGTCGCGCACACGGTGCAGGACAAGGCGCATGACTTGAGGGAGCGGGCCATGGGCGCGGTGGGGAACGTGCGTGACCAGGCCTCGAACCTGCGTGAGCGCATCCCCTCGGGCAGCCAGATGAAGACCCAGGCCTCGGACTGGTTTGACCGGGCGCTGGAGACTCAGCCGTTGATGCTGGCGGTGGGCGGCATCGCGCTGGGCATGTTCGCCTCGATGTTCCTGCCGGTGACGAACCGCGAGCGCCAGCTCATCGAGCCGGCCAAGCGCAAGGCGCAGGAGAGCATCACCCAGCTGGGTGATCAGCTCGAGCAGAAGCTGCAGGGCAACGCCGAGAACGCCGACGAAGGCCTCGCGCATGACGCCACCGGCGGCATGAGCAGCATGGGCAGCGGCGTGGGCACCATGGGTGGCTCGGCGAGCATGATGGGTGCCGAGCGTCCCTCCCTGATGGACGAGGACGAGGACCGCTCGGACTCGCTGGCCTCGCCCACCGGCTCGCGCATCCCTCCGCTGCCGCCGCTGGATGACTTGACGCCGAAGATTCACTAGAGCCGCAAGGCTCGAGGGACCTCCGGGAGCGCGGTGCGGGCTCCCGGGGGTCCGCCCTCCGTGTCAGCGACGCGGGCGGGCGGCCCACTCCCGGTCGAGAATGGCGTGGATGACCGAGTCCACCCACTCGCCTTTGAGGAAGGCGTTCTCCCGGAAGTGCGCCTCCTGGCGCATGCCCAGCTTGCGCTGCACCCGGATGGAGGCCTCGTTGCGCGGGTCGCAGTCTCCCCACACGCGGTGCAGGCTCAACGTTCCGAAGGCGAAGTCCAGCATCGCCTCGGACGCCTCGGTGAGGTAGCCCCGGCCCCACACGGAGCGATCGGCGACGTACCAGAGCGCCCCCTCACGCACTTCGGGGTCCACCACCTTCAACCCACAGCGGCCAATGAGGCGCCCGTCCTCCTTGAGCACCACGGCCAGGTCATAGATGCGCCGGGGATTCCGATGCGCCGTGGCCATGGAGTCCCGGATGTACTGGCGGCTCTCCTCCGGCGTGCGGACACCGTGGGACTGGTAGCGGACGACGTCGGGATCGGACTCGTACGGCCAGGTGGCGTGCCAGTCCTCCTCGGTGAACTCGCGCAGGCGCAGCCGGGGGGTGAGCAATTCCATGGTGGCTCCAGCGCATGTCAGCGCGGACTTCGAGTCAAGCACCCTGTCAGGGTTTGACTCGCACGGGAGGCTCTGCGATGTGCCGCGTGTGATTCCGCCCGAGCACCACGCCTCGCTGCAGGAGCCGCCACCGGTCCCGGTGGTGGCCTTCACGCTTCGGCTGGGCCAGGCGCTCCACCGCTATGGAACGCCCGCGCACCGGCTGGAAGAGCAATTGCGGCAGGTGTGCGAGCGGCTGGGCGTGGAGGCGCGCTTCTTCTCGACTCCCACCTCCATCTTCGCCTCGTTCGGTCCTCCCGAGGCGCTGCGCACGAGCCTCATCCGCGTGGAGCCTGGGGCGATGGACCTGGAGCGGTTGACGCTGCTGGACGAACTCGCCCAGCAGGTCATCCACGGCAAAGTGACTCCCGAGGCGGGCGCGGCGCGGATCGAGACCATTCTCACCGCGCCGGTGCGCTACGGCCTGCCCATCAGTCTGCTGTGCTGGACGCTGGCCGCCGCGGCCGCGGCGAAGCTGTTCGGCGGCGGACCCCGGGAGATGGGCGTCGCGGCGCTCAGCAGCCTCCTCATCGGCGTGCTGGAGCGGCTGACGCACGAGCGGCCTACGACGTCTCGGGTGCTGGAGCCGGTGGCCGCGCTGCTCACCTCCGGGCTGGCGGTGCTGGCAGCGAGCGTCATCGGCCCGCTGTCAGTGCAGATCTCGACGCTCTCGGGGCTCATCGTGCTGCTGCCGGGGCTGGGGCTGACGGTGGCCATCAACGAGCTGACCACGCGCCACCTCATCTCCGGCAGTTCGCGGCTGATTGGCGCGGCGCTGATCTTTCTTCAGCTCGCCTTCGGGGTGGCACTGGGCGGCAGGCTGGCGTCGTTTCTACCCCCGGCACCGCCGCTCCTCTCGCCTGCTCCCCTGCCCTTCTGGATGGACCTGGTGGCCCTGGCGGTGGTGGCCGTCGCGGTAACGGTGCTCTTCCGGGCCCGGCCCGGGGACTCGGCGTGGATCATCGCCGTGGGAGCCATCGCCTTCGGTGGCGCGCGGTGGGGCTCCCTGGGGCTGGGGCCGGAGCTGGGTGCCTTCGTGGGCGCGCTGCTGCTGGGCATGGCGAGCAACGCCCTGGCGAGGCTGCGCAACCGGCCCTCGGTCGTCACCATCGTTCCGGGAATGATGCTGCTCGTCCCGGGCAGCCTCGGCTTCCGCAGCCTGGAGTCCCTGCTCGCCCGGGACGTGCTGGCCGGGGTGGACACCGCCTTCTCCATGTTGATGGTGGCGGTGGCCATCGCTGCCGGCCTGCTGTTTGCCAACGCGCTGGTTCCCTCGCGCCGCGTGCTCTGAGCGCTGAGGTACGGAGTCGGGCAGGAACCCTCACCCCAACCCTCTCCCGAAGGGAGAGGGAGTTTTGGCTTCGTTCAGCTCCTGGTGCTTCTCGCGGCCTCCACGGCCCGGAGAATCGCCTCCGGCGTCGCGGGCGAGGCCAGCTGCACCTCGGTGCGCGCCGGACCGAAGCCGGCGATGGCGTGCCGCAGCGCCGTCACCACGCCAATCCCCAGCATGAACGGAGGCTCTCCCACCGCCTTGCTGCCGTGGATGGTGTTCTCCTGCGGCGCCCGCTCCAGCAGCGCCACGTGGAATTCCTCGGGCGTGTCTCCCAGCGCCGGGATCTTGTACGTGTCCGGCGAGTGCGTGAGCAGCTGCCCCTTCGCGTTGAAGAGCACCTCCTCACACGTCAGCCAGCCCACGCCCTGAATGAAGGCGCCTTCCACCTGCCCCTTGTCGATGTTCGGCACCAGTGAGCTGCCCACGTCGTGCAGGATGTCCACCCGCCGCACCCGGTGCTCACCCGTGAGCCCCGACACCTCCACCTCCACCACCGCGCCTCCGAAGGCGAAGTAGTGGAACGGCTTGCCCCGCCCCGTCACCCGGTCGTACCCGATGTCCGGCGTGCGGTAGTACCCCGTCGCCGACAGCGACACCTGCCCCAGGTATGCCGCCTGCGTCACCTCTTCGAAGGCCAGCACCCGCTGCGGCCGGGCCTTGTGGAACACCTGCCCGCCGGAGAACTCGATGCCTTCCGCGCTCTCCGCCTGCAACAGCTTCGCGGCGACGGCCTGGAGCCGCTCGCGCAGCGTGTCGCACGCCGCCTTCACCGCGAACCCGTTCAGGTCCGCTCCGCTCGAGGCCGCCGTGGCTGACGTGTTCGGCACCTTGTCCGTCGCCGTCGTCATCACCCGCACGCGCTCCACCGGAATGCCCAGCTCGTGCGCGCACACCGCCCGCATCTTGGTGTGCAGGCCCTGGCCCATCTCCGTGCCGCCGTGGTTGAGCTGCACCGTGCCGTCCGCGTAGATGACGACCAGCGCTCCGGCCTGGTTCAGGAAGCTCGTGGTGAACGAGATGCCGAACTTCACCGGCTGGTAGCCGATGCCCCGCTTCATCCACCGCGAGCTGGCGTTGAACGCCTCGATCTCCGCCCGGCGCTTCGCGTAGTCGCTGGAGGCCAACAGCTCCGTGTGGATGCGCGGCAGCCGGTTGTTCTCCACCCGCTGCTCGTAGTGCGTCCGGTCCTCGGGCGCCTCGCGGTAGAGGTTGATCCGCCGCACCTCGGCCGGGTCCAACCCCAGCTTCTCCGCCGCGCGGTTGAGCACCTCCTCCATCACGTACATGCCCTGCGGCCCACCGAAGCCGCGGAACGCCGTGTTCGAGGGGTAGTTCGTCCGCGCTACCCGCCCCACGGCCTCCATGTTCGGCAGGTAGTAGGCGTTGTCCAGGTGGAACAGCGCCCGGTCCAGAATGGCG
>DASVVJ010001120.1:0-12769 GCA_036389955.1 Myxococcaceae bacterium | reverse complement strand
GCCTACCTGGAGCGTTGCTTCGCCGGCCTGACGCTCTCTGGGCCCATCGTCGACCTGGGCTGTGGCCACGGCCGCCATGCCGCTCCGCTCAACACCTCGGGCCCGCTCGCTGGGCGTGTGGTGGGCTTGGAGCTGGACCCGTACTCCCTGGAGCACCGCGCCCCCGGCTTCCCCGTGGTCCGGGGAGACCTGCGAGCGCTCCCGTTCCGCTCCCGCTCCCTGGTCGGCGCTTATGCCTGGTATTCGACACTGTTTGCCTTTTCGGACGTGGAGCACCGCGTCATCCTCCAGGAGATAACGCGCTGCCTCCAACCCGGTGGGCTGCTCGTGCTGCAGACGGTTCCCTACGAGCGCGTGAGCAAGCAGCCGAGCGAAGCGTTCCGCTACACGCTGCCCGACGGCAGTGTCCTGGAAGAGGAGAGCCGCTTCGATACGGCCACCGGGCGCGACCACGGCCAGCGAAAGCTCACCCTGCCTGGAGGACGTGTCCTATCGGGGGCTTACGCCATCCGTTACTATCCACTTGCGGATTTGGTCCAACTGTTGGAATCGACGGGCCTTTCGGTGAAGTGGACGCACGGCAGCCTGGACGGCGAGCCGTTGTCGTCCGCCTCGACTGACCTCATCGTGGGAGCTGAGCTGCGACATGGCTGAGAGGAAGCTGCGAATTCTGGTGGCCAAGCCAGGCCTGGATGGTCACGACCGGGGCGCGAAGATCATCGCACGAGCCTTGCGCGACGCGGGCATGGAGGTCATTTACACAGGGCTACACCAAACGCCCGAGATGATCGTCAACGCCGCCATCCAGGAAGACGTCGACGCGATCGGCATGTCCATCATGTCCGGCGCGCACATGACGCTCTTCCCGGCTGTTATGGATCTGCTCAAGGAGAGCAAGGCCGAGGACATCCGGGTGTTCGGCGGGGGAATCATCCCTGACGCCGACATTCCGAAGCTCAAGGGCATGGGGGTCACGGAGATCTTCACGCCCGGGAGCTCCACACAGGACATCGTCCAGTGGATTCGAACGAACATCTCCAATCGCGCGTAAGCGGCTGGTTCGGCAGGCTGCCCCGGAAGGTCGATCTCTACGAGGTCGGCCCTCGGGACGGTTTGCAGAACGAGCTGCGCACGCTGCCCACGCGGGACAAGGCGCGCCTGATCGAGGCCCTGGTGGCCTCGGGGGAGAAGCGCATCGAGGTGACGTCGTTCGTGTCACCCAAGTGGATTCCCCAGCTCGCGGATGCCGAGGAGCTGCTGCGCCTGGTCGGCCGTAAAGAGGGCGTGGTGTTCTCGGCGCTGGTGCCCAACCTCAAGGGGCTGCAGCGGGCGAGAGAGGCGGGGCTGCAGGAGGCCGCGGTGTTCATCTCCGCGTCCGAGGCCCACTCGAAGAAGAACATCAACAAGACGATCGCCGAGGCCGTGGACGCCTCGCGCGAGGTGGTGACGGCGGCCACGCAGGCGGGGATGCGCGTGCGCGGCTACCTGTCCACGGTGTGGGGCTGCCCGTACGAGGGCCATGTGCCGGTGGAGCGGGTGGTGGACATCTGCCGCAAGCTGGTGGACATGGGCATCTACCAGCTCAGCCTGGGAGACACGATCGGCGTGGGCACGCCGCGGCAGACCGAGGAGATCCTCGAGGCGCTGATGAAGTACATCCCAGTGGAGAAGCTGGCGCTGCACATGCACGACACGCGGGGCACGGCCCTGGCGAACGCGCTGGTGGGGCTGTCGGCGGGGGTGACGACGTTCGACGCCAGCATCGGCGGGCTGGGCGGCTGCCCCTACGCTCCTGGCGCGGCGGGCAACCTGGCCACCGAGGACGCGGTCTTCATGTTCCACGGCATGGGCGTGGAGACGGGCATCAACCTGGACCGGCTGGTCGAGGCGGGCGAGCTGGCGCAGGAGCTGATCGGCCGCAAGCTCGCGGGCAAGTACCTGCAGGCGGCGCTGGGTGAGCGCGAGAAGCGGGCACGCCGGGCGCAGGCCCAGGGCATGCCCGCCAGCCGGTAGCGGTCAGGAGCCGTACCGCTCCACGGCTGCCTTGAGCTGCGCTTGCCTGTAGCGCCCGGACTCATAGGACCAGTCCATGTTGCCGCGCACCCAGCAGCGCAGGCCCGTGAGGTAGCGCTGGAGCCGCGCGTCGCGCTCCACCCCCAGCGAGGGCAGCCGCTGCTCCAGCTCGACGTACTCCCGCATCCGCGCATTGAGCAGCCGCGCCGCCCGCGCCACCGCCTCCTGCACGCTGAGCCGATACTCCTGCCGCAGCACCACCACCAGGTTGTGCACGTCTCCGGCCCGCAGCTCCTTCTCGAGCGAGACGATGTCGTTGAACCACGCCACCCCGTCGTTCGCCCGCTCCCGCAGGGACTGGAGGCCGTCCAACTCCTCGTCGGACAGCGACACCCCCTCGGACAGCTCCACCAGATCGAAGAAGAGGTAGAGCGCCGAGGTGTGCCGCCGCCACTCCATGTACTCCGCCAGCGAGGGCACCCGGGCCCGGGCGCGGTTCTCTGCCTCCCACACGCAGCCCTGGGCGTAGCTCTCGAACGTCCGGGTGAACCGCTCCACCCAGCCGGGCGCCGCACGCTCACACAGCCGCGCCCAGAGATCCGCCAGGCCCGCCACCAACGGGCCCTCGTCCCCGCGCAGCGGCTGGGGATGCCGCATGTGCTCGAGCAACTCCTCGTGCAGCTCCCGCAGGCGCTCTGGTGAACAGCCCAGCTCGGCCTCGTCACACAGATCGTCCAGCACGAACAGCCAGCTCATGTACGTGCCCACCAGCAGCAGCGCGTCGAAGCTGGCCTCCGGGTACGCACGCCCCGCCAGCCACGCGAACTTCCCCACCTGGAAACGCTCCAGCGCCAGCGGGTTCCGCAGGTAGCGCCGCTGGTGCATCCACTCGCCCAGCAGGTGCTGCACCACCTCCGTGTGCGGACTCAAGGCAGGTGGAAATGGGCAGAAAAACTCAGGAACTTCGATCTCCCCCGACATACGACGTTCCTCCGTGCGTGAGTGTGGCCTCTACGAAACGGTGTTGGCCTCTCTGCCCCTGCCAGCCGTGCTAGCGTCGGCGCTTCCACTCGACCTGCAAGGCACACCCCATGCGGCACGTCCTGCTCACTGTCCTCTTGCCGTCCCTGGCTTCCGCCGCGGGCTTTCAGCGCCTCCACGCGGAACAGGCCACCGCCACCAGCTTCCTCAAGAGCAACTGGAACAAGTACGAGGAGAACTACCACCCCAGTTACGTGCTCGATGATGACCCCAAGACCGCCTGGGTGGAAGGCGCCGACGGGGAGGGGTCGGGGGAGTCCCTGACCATTCCCGTTTCCAATCTTGCATCTGCGCGCGCCGTGCGCCTCGTCGTGTTCAACGGTTACCAGAAGACCAAGGGGCTATTGAGCGCCAACGCCGCGCCGAAGCAGGTCACCGTCACCGTGCTGGACCCCGGCAAGGGCGAGTCCGCGCGCCAGCAGCTCACCCTCGAGCGGAAGATGGGGCCGCAGTCCTTCGACATTCCGGTGAAGGGCGCGGTGGCCGAGGTGGTGCTCACCGTCGACAGCGTGCACCCGGGCTCGAAGTACAAGGACACCTGCATCTCCGACGTCCAGGTCTTCGTCGACAGCGACGTGCCGTACAACCCCGCCGTCGAGAAGGGCAAGCGCGCGGCGATGCTGGAGTGGAAGAAGGGGCGCCTGCAGGCCGCCAAGTACTTCGCCTCGCTGCCCAAGACGTACCCGTTCGCCGCCACCACCTTCGAGGTCAATCGCGAGGAGCAGCAACTGCTGCTCAAGCGCTACTCCAAGCTGATCGACGAGGACAAGGACGAGTACCCGGACAAGGCCGAGACCTCCAAGGACTACGTCCCGCTGATGGACCAGATCCAGCAGGGCGCCACCCGCCTGCCGCTGGGGGACGCGGACAAGAAGCTGCTCTCGGAGCTCCACACGCTCTCCGCCGCGCCGCCCCAGGACGGCAAGTGGTACTCGCTGGCTCAGAAGGGGCGCATCCAGATGCCCGAGGGGCTCGAGTTCTCCAAGCTGATGGCGCCGCTGTTCCAGCTGGGCGACGCCACGCTCTTCGAGGCCAAGGGGCGCGGCGCGCTCAAGCCGAAGCTGAGCGACGATGACGGCTACTACCACGGTGAGGTGCTGTCGAACCTGCTGCTGCTGGAGGGCTCGGCCGCCGACGTGAAGAAGGTGTACTTCACCCACACCGAGATCATCGCCGAGCGCACCACGGCCACCATCACCACCCACGCCATCGCGCTGCTCGAGGGCGGCAAGCTCCAGCGCCTGGTGACGCTGCAGACCGTGAAGGACGAGTTTGATGGCACCGCTGCGTCCGTGAAAGTGACGGAGCCCGTGTACACCGACGGCAAGGTGTCGCGTGTGCAGGCCACCGAGATCACGGATCGCAACTACACCATGGAAGGGGTGGACCCCGACGCGGGGATCTACGTGGGGAAGGCGACCTTCCAGACGCCTCCGCGCGCATGAGACGTGGGGCGCTCTTCGCGATCCTGATCGCGAGCGCGGCCGGTGCCGAGTCCCCCTCGCCGTGGGACTTCGGCAGCTTCCTGGAGCCGGTCCGCGTGGCCGGCGCCTCGGCGGAGACGTGCGAGCCGTGCCACTCGGAGGTGTACGAGGCCTGGAGCCAGTCGCGCCACCGGCGTGGGGTGGACAACCCCGTGTTCCTCGATGGCTTCGCGGCCGAGCCGCATCCGCGGTGCATCTATTGCCACGCGCCGCTCGAGGAGCAGGCGAAGGCGGTGCTGCGGCGGCGTTCGGCGGTGGTGAAGGAGCGCAGCCTGGCCTCGGTGCCCAAAGCCTCGCTGGCCCACGAGGGCATCACCTGTGTCACGTGCCACGTGCGGGACGGCGTGGTGATGACGACCAACCCCAACGCCGTGGACGAGGGGCACCCGCTGAAGGTCGAGCCCCGGCTGGCCGACCCGTCCTTCTGCGCGAACTGTCACGAGTTCATGGGGCACGAGGTGGTGAACGGCACCTCCGTGCTCACCGATGAGAAGATGCAGACGACCTGGAGCGAGTGGCGCGCCTGGCGCGAGCGCGGCGGGCAGGGCACGTGCCAGAGCTGCCACATGCCGGGCAAGTCCCATGCGTTCCGCGGGGCGTACGATCTCGACTTCCTGCGCGGCGCCCTGTCCCTGCGCGTCGAGACGGTGCGCGGACAGCTCGTCGCGGTGCTCGAGTCACGCGGGGTAGGGCACGACTTCCCCACCGGGGACGTGTTCCGCCACCTCAAGCTGTGGGCTGATGACCGGGCGGTGGCGCGCTTCGGGCAGATCTTCGAGCTGCAGACGAAGGACGATGGCACCCTCCAGCTCCGGCGGACGGGGAACACGTCGATTCCCCCTTTCGAGCCGGCGCGGGTGGTGCTGCCCGAGGGCACCCGGCGCGTGCGCGTCACCTACCACTACGCCGAGGAGCGTCACGAGCGGCGCGGCACGGTTCCCCTGAACGAACTCATCGTCGAGCTGGCGGCCCAGGACGTACCGGCGCCCCGGCAGGCCCGGTAGTCGCCGAGGAACCCTCACCCCATCCCTCTCCCGGAGGGAGAGGGGGCTCGCCGTGGCTCAGGGGCAGGTGCCGCAGTCCGCCTGGCAGCTCGTGGGCGTCGAGCCCGTTCCGCAGCTCTCGGTGGCCTGGCAGACCCCGTCTCCGCAGCTGAAGATGTCCGCCGAGCGGATGCGGGTGGTGATCGGCCGGTACACCACGCCGTTGTAGGTGCAGCGGGTGTAGTACTTGGAGTTCGAGTCCATCTGGCACGAGAGTTCCTCGCACCGGCCCACGCGCTTCACCGGGGGACACGCGGGATCGGTGCCGCTCAGCACCGTCGACAGCGCGCAGCCCCGCGAGGTGCTCTGCTGCGGGCTCAGGCTGTTGCGATCATTTCCGGCATAGAGGCCCTCGCCGTTGAACAGGTTGCCGAAGAAGCACGCCTCGGGCTTGTCGAAGACGTTCAGCTCGTCCTTCGCGATGGGGAGCGCCGAGCCATTGCCCTTGAGCCCCAGCACCGAGATGGGCATCTGCACCCCGTGGGTGTTCACGTGGGCCGCCAGGCACGCGGACACCACCTGTTGCTCCGCCACGGTGGGCGCTGACCCCGAGGCCCAATTGGGCGCCAGGCCCAGCTCCCCCGTCCACGTATAGGTCGTCTGGGTCACCTGGCTGGTGAAGCGCAGGGTCTCCTTGTGAGCCAGCGCGCATCGGACGATGTAGCGCATGAACTCGTCATTCTGGGCCGGGTTGCCGTTGAACCAGTTCTTGAAAGCCTGGGTGGACAGCCCGTTGAGCGACAGTCCGTTGAGCGACAGCCCATTGAGCGACAGTCCGTTGAGAGACAGCCCATTGAGCGACAGCCCATTGTCCGTATGCAGGGTCTGCTGGGTCTGGCTCAGCGATGCTTCCAACTCCGCTTCCTCCTGCGGACCACAAGCCATCAGCGGCAGGAGCAACAAGGCGAGAAACCGGTACATGGAACCTCCTCCTATCCAGCGTAGCTGTGCCACTTCCCCCGTGCACGTATCAGGCATGCGGGAGATGTAGGGCCGAGGGGCCCAACCGGGAAGGGGTAGTCCGCTTTTACCGTTAAAGCTGCTTACGGGTATTGAGCATTTCCTCCAGCTGGGGGAGGACGTTGAGGTGCGCGGCGGCGGCCTCGAGCATGCGGCGCTCCTTGCGGTCCACGCGCCCATCCACCAGGGCGATCTCCACCAGGTGCTGCATGAAGTCGGAGGCCTCGGGGCTGCCGCGGGGAATGAGCCGGTTGTAGAGCTGGGGCCCCGCGTTGAACGCCATCTCCACGTTCTTCCAGGAGATGCCCCACCGCTTGGCGCACAGCTTGAGCAGTTTCTTCTCCTCCTCGTTCACCCCGCCGTCCGAGGCGGCGATGGAGGCCATCATGTAGAGGAGCCGCTCGCGCTCCTGCATGTCCATCACGGTGTCCCGGCTGGTGGGGGAGACCGGAGCGCCCGGGGTAGCGATGGCCGGGAAGGGCAGCGGAGTCTCCGGCGCGCGCTGCTGGCGATCCCGCACGTGCCACGCCTCGAAGACGCGGGTGGAGGAGAGCACCCAGTCCCGCTCGCCCGTGCCCAGCTGCGTGCCGCAGTACTGACAGGTGCTGGCGCCATTGCCGGTCAGCGGTGCGTTGCACTGCGGGCACCGGTCGGTGGCCATGCCGTTGGAGGCGTTCGTCTTCGCGCCGTGCTTGCGCGTGAGCGTGAACACCCAGCGCTGAGGCAGCGCGGGCCCCGAGCCCATGCGCGCGCTCCAGCGGATCTCCACGTGGGCCTGGTCCTCGCCTTCCGGGTGAACGTCCAGGGCCCGGGTGTTCACCGCGCCCACGGCGCACTCCAGGAAGACGCGGCGCTGGCCCCGGGCCTTCTCCGGCTCCAGCTCCTGGCTCAGTTGGGACACCAGGGCGGGGCTGGCCACCTGGGCCATGCGCCGGGCGTCGCCCTGGCTCTGCGCGTCGATCCACTTCCAGAACAGCAGCGAGGCGCGGTCCTCGAGGATCTCCAGGTTGAGCGCCGGGTCCGCCTGCCGCGCCTGGAAGAGCCCGGGCACGTTGGGCGCGTGCCGGTTGAACTCCATGCCCTGGGTGATCTCCGAGAGCGTCCAGTCGTAGTTGCCCGAGTTCACCACCGCCTGGCAGTACTCGCAGACGTTGGTGGCGCCTCCTTTATAGGGAGCGCCGCAGTTGGGGCACTTGCCCTGGAAGAGATCCTGCCCGATGCGCGTCTGCGCGCCGGGCTTGCGCACGAAGGTCCACACCTCGGTGAAGGACTCGGGGCGCACCTTGCGCGCCTCCGCCACGGCCTGCTCGTCCGAGTAACTCGCGGGCACCTCCGTGTCCCGCATCTCGCCGCGCACCCGCACGTGGATGCTGTCGAACCACTCGCTCTGCTCCAGCCCGATGAGCTGCACGCCCAGCAGCCTCACGTCGGCGATCGCGTCGCGCACGCCCTGGTCCGCCATGATGCGTAGCTGCACGTTCAGCCGCTGGTACGTGGCGTCCGAGACGAACGGGCGCACCGGGGTGAGATCGCGCTTGAACCACGTCTCCTGCAGCAGCGGGAAGAGCCGGGACACCCGGTCGGTCACCGTCTTGAGCTCGAACTGGGGATCCTTGCTCTTCAGCGTGCGCGTCCATAGCTGGACGTCCGTCTCGGACACTCGGGTGCGCTGCTCGGCCTCGCGCTGCTGAATGGCGCGCCGGGTGGTGCCCGTGGCGTTCGTCCTGCGCTGATAGAAGTAGAAGAAGCCGACGATGAGCAGCAGCGGCACGCCCACCTTCGGGTAGCGGATGGCCAGCTCGATCAGCCTGAAGAGGATGTAGAGGTCGATGCCGTCTCCGCCACTGTCCCGGTCACCGGTGGTGTAGTTCTCTCCACCGCCGCTGCGGGCCAGCGCCACGAGCGGGACCAAGGCCAGGACGGCCAGCAGCCAGGGCGCCAGGCGCAGCAGGGTTTTCGACGCGGTGCGCATAGGTCTTCACTCTAACCGCTTCGACCTTGCCAGGCCCGCCCCAACACCGCAGGCTGCCCCGGACAGCGGAGGCCCGCCATAGGGCCTGGAAGGGGAGCGAACATGCCGGAATTCAAGGTTGACGCACGGGGACCCATCGAGATCTGGACCATCGACGGCGAGGACCGTCGCAACGCGATCAGCCGGGCGATGTTGCGGGAGCTGGGAGAGCTGGTGACGCGGGTGAGTTCGGGCCGGCAGGTCCGGGCCGTCATCCTCACGGGAGCAGGGGACAAGGCGTTCTGCGCGGGCGCGGATCTCAAGGAGCGCGCCACCATGAGCGAGCCCGAGGTCCGCGGCTTCCTGGACGGGCTGCGCCAGACGTTCCGGTCCATCGAGAAGAGCGACTGCGTCTTCATCGCGGCGATCAATGGGGCGGCGTTCGGCGGAGGCACCGAGCTGGCGCTCTCGTGTGACCTGCGGGTGGCGGCGCCGGCCGCGGAGCTGGGGCTCACCGAGGTGAAGCTGGGCATCATCCCGGGCGGTGGTGGCACGCAGCGCCTGGCGCGGCTGATCGGCCCGGGGCGGGCCAAGGATCTGATCCTCACCGGGCGGCGCATCAACGCCGCCGAGGCTTTCAGCATCGGCCTGGTGAACCGGCTGGCGCCCGAGGGCCACCTGGTGGAGACGGCCTTCTCGCTGGCGGAGGCGATCGTCGAGAACGCGCCGCTGGCGGTGGCCACCGCCAAGCACGCCATCGACGAGGGCACCGGGCTGGAGCTGGACGACGCCCTGGCGCTGGAGCTGCGCAAGTACGAGGAGATCCTCAAGACGGAGGACCGGCTGGAGGGGCTGCGCGCCTTCGCCGAGAAGCGCAAGCCCGTCTACAAGGGACGCTGACGGTGGCGCCCCGGGGACCTCAGCTCTGCGGCTGGGCCCCGGGCGAGGACATCCACTGGACGAGCTGGATCACCACTCGTCCCACGCCTCGGTCTCGATGGGCGGCATCCTCTACAATGCCGGTGGGACAGGACCATGCAGATACGCGCTTACATCGATCACGCGGACATCTCTTCCGAGGCAGTGGTCCTGCGTGCCCAGGCTCGTGAGGGGCTGTCACAGCTCTTCGACGTGCAGATCGAATTCGCCTGTGACACGCCGGACCTGGATCTGACGGCGCTGATCGGCTCGGCGGGAGCGCTGACCCTCGAGCCTCTCGTCACGGATGGGAGCCTGGAGCCGCGCAGCTTCCACGGCGTGGTGGAAGAGGCGGAATACCTGCGCAAGACGGCGGTGCATGGCTTTGCCTACCGGTTGCGCCTGCGGCCGTCGCTGCACGGGCTGGCGTACCGGCACCGCACCCGCATCTTCCAGGAGAAGACGGCGGTCGAGATCATCCAGGCGGTCTTCCAGGACTCGGGGCTGCCCGGCGAGTCCATCCAGTGGCAGCTCTCGCGGGACTACATGAAGCGCGAGTACTGCACCCAGTGGAAGGAGAGCGAGCTGGCCTTCGTGCTCCGGTTGCTGGAGGACGAGGGCATCTTCTTCGGGTTCGAGCACGCGGCGACGGAGCACGTGCTGAAGCTGGCGGACTCGGACATCGCCTACACGCCCATCGTGGGTGAGCCGTCCCTGGTCTACACCCGCCGCCGGATGGCCGAGGCCGAGGTTGAACGGGTGACCGACCTGGTCTTCACCTCGCGGCTCTTTCATGACGCGTTCGCCTCCCGCGATTGGAACTGGCAGCACCCCGCCGAGCCGCTGGTGGCGGACAGGAAGGCCGGCGGGGGAGGCTCGTCGCTGCGCTACGAGTACCCAGGCTACTTCCAGGTCCCCTCGGACGGCATGCGGCGCGCGGGCAACCGGATCAGCGAGCTGACGCAGGAGCGCAAGGTGATCGAGGCCCGCAGCAACAGCCTGCGGTTGCTGCCCGGGCGGACCTTCACCCTGCTCGAGGCCGTGCCCAACTTTCTGTGCCAGGAATACCTGCTGCTCGACACGGTGCTTGAGTACGCCCTGGTCCAGACGGAGCGGGGAGAGGTGCCCACCCTGGGCACCTGGCTGCGCGCCATTCCCTCGGACGGCGCCGACTTCCGGCCGCCGCGCCGCACCCCACGCCCGCGCGCCTGGGGCAAGCAGAGCGCCGTCGTCACCGGCCCGCCCGGCGAGGAGATCCACGTCGATGAGTTCGGGCGCATCAAGGTCCACTTCTACTGGGACCGTGAGGGCGCCGTGGACGACAAGGCCTCGTGCTGGCTGCGGGTGCAGCAGCAGAACACCAGCGGCAGCATGTTGCTGCCCCGGGTGGGCTGGGAGGTGGACGTGGGCTTCCTCAACGGGGACCCGGACCGGCCCATTGTCCTGCAGAAGCTCTACAACCAGGAGACGATGCCGCCGTATACCCTGCCGGATGAGCGCACCCAGTCCTCGCTCCAGTCCGCCACCTCTCCAGGCGGTGGCAGCACGAACGAGGTGCGCATCCAGGACGGCAATGGGGGAATGGACTTCTTCATCCACTCGTCCAAGGACCTGAAGCTCGTCACCGGCAACAACCTCACCGAGGAAATCACCAACGATGCCAAGGAGGAGGTGGGCGTGCAGTTCACCACCCTGGTGGGAGGCAGCGAGACGGTCGAGGTGGGCGCCAACCAAGGGCTGAGTGTGACGGGCAACGCCGTGCTGGAGACCACCGGCTCGAAGGAGGTCCAGGTCTCGGCGGTGGACGACTGGGGCATCACCGGCAACTTCACCCAGAACGTGGACGGAGCGCGCACCGACACCATCGGCGGCCCCATGAACGTGCTGGCCAACCATGTGGTGGAGAGCTTCAACGCGAGCTGCGATCGCAGCGTGGGCGCGGCGCTGTCGATCAACACCGCCACCGCCATCGTCGAGACGGTGGGCGCGAGCAAGGACGAAACGGTGGGGGGCGCCAAGATCGAGCTGCTCCGGGGGCCCAAGGCGGAGGACATCGGGGCCGCCAAGCTGCTCAACACAGGCATCGCCCAACTGAAGACCGGTGAGGATCTGCTCGTGGAGGCCAAAGGCGCGGTCGCCATCACCGCCGCCGGCCCTATTACGGAGAACGTGGGCAAGGACTTCGCGCTCTCGGCCAAGATGGTGCAGATCACCGCTCCCGGCGGGGCGAAGATGAAGGGCGGCGGCAAGCAGTTCGTGCTGTCCGGCTCCACGCTCACCGTGGACGCCCAGGGGCTCAAGGGCGGCGTCCTGGTGAAGCTCAAGGGTAAGATCAACTACAAGGGTTGAGGGTGCCCCCATGGACAAGCGCAAGCTGAGCCTGGAGCTGTCGCTGGAGGGATTCGATCCCAGCACCTTCCGCGTCCTGAAGATGGAGGCCACCGAGGCGCTCTTCGAGGGCTACACCGTCCAGGTCGAGGCGGAGACCGCGGAGCTGGTGGAGCTGGAGCCGCTGCTGGGCACGAAGGCCGCGCTTTGGATCCGCTTCAACCAGGACAGCGCGGACCGGCCCTTTCACGGCGTGGTGACCGAGGCGAGCCTGGAGGCGATCCGGCCGGAGGTGTTCCGGCTTCACGTCGCCATCTCGGCGAGGCTGGAGCTGCTCAAGCTGGGACGCAACTCGCGCATCTTCCAGGAGCAGAGCATTCAGGAGATCGTCTCCAGCGTGCTCGACGGGTCCGGGCTGGAGGACGGGTACCGCTGGGCCCTGTCGAGCAAGCCCCGCCCCCGCGCCAATACCGTGCAGTACAACGAGAGCGACTTCGCGTTCGTGTCGCGCCTGCTCCACGAAGAGGGCATTGGCTTCGCCGTGCACAACGGCGAGGACGCCGAGCAGTTGCTCTTCTTCGATGACAGCACCCAGCTCGAGCCCATTGCCGGCGACAGCCTGCTGGTGGACCGGGACAGCACCCAGCTGGACGAAGACGTGATCTTCGATCTGCGCGATGGCCAGAGCATGGCCTCCGACCAGGTGTTCCTGCGCGACTACGACTTCAGACGCCCGGCGCTCGATCTGTCCGCGACCGAGCGCGCGGACGGGGCCTCGGGGCGCGAGGTGTACGAGCACCCCGGCGGCTTCCAGGAGGGGGCCGTTGGCCAACAGCGAGCCAAGCGGCTGCTGGAGCGGCTGCGCATGGGCACCCGGGTGCTCAGCGGCCGCAGTTCCTGCGCGCGTCTGGAGCCGGGCCGGAAGTTCTCGGTGACGGGCCATGGCCGGGTCGAGGCCAACCTCGATCTGCTCGTGACCCTCGTGGTGCACCGGGCGTCCGCCGAACGAGATGCCGAGGGGCAGGGGCTGT
>DASVVJ010001119.1:0-8932 GCA_036389955.1 Myxococcaceae bacterium | reverse complement strand
CTGCGCAAGGCCCGTGGTCAGGGCATGACCGAGTACATCATCATCGTGGCCCTGATCGCGATCGCGGCCATCGGCGTGATCACCCTGTTCGGCGACAACATCCGCAAGCTGTTCGGCGCCTCCGCGGCGGCCCTGGCCGGTGACGACGGCGTGTCCAACGACGGCCAGCGCGCCACGGATGCCCTGAAGAAGAAGACGATGGCGAACTTCGGCCTCAACAACACCTACCAGTAAGCGGTAGGGCTGTTTGAAGCCCCGGGGTGGGGCCGCCTGGCTGAAAAGCCGGTGGCTCCACCCTTTGTCTTTTGGCGCTGCCGCTCAACCAGCCCTGATCGGAGCGGCTGGGACGACCGCAGGCTTCTGTCCCGGCTTCGGCTCGGGCTTCGGCTCGGGCTTGGCCTCGGCGGGCTTCGGCTCGGGCTTCGGCTCGGGCTTGGCCTCGGCGGGCAGCGCCAGGCGTGAGCCGGTGTCCTGCACGATGCGCCGGTACCAGGACTCCTGGTACTTCGGGTGGTTCACCTTGCCCATCTCGTCGCGGACGTTGCCATCGATGTACTTCACCAGCAGCTGCTCGCCCAGCTTGCGCCAGCGGGCATGGACCTTGTCCCCCTGCTGCGTCGAGTACTCGGTGAGGTAGGTGCGCGCCTGCTCGGGTGAGGTCTTGTACAGCTCCAGCGCTGCCTTCTCGATCTCGGCCTGGTCCGCGAGGAACTGGCCCTCCAGCTCCCCTTGCGCCTTCTGAACATCGACGACCATGTCGCTCCAGCGCGAGTAGGCCTGGTTGGACACCCAGTTGAACACCCAGAAGGACGAGTCCCAGGAGAACTCGCCGCGGCTGGCAACCCCCTGCGCGAAGTTCTTCGGCGCGCGGCGGATGCCTGCGTACATGGGCGTGTACACCGTGGTGAATGTGTCATCCACGCCGAACCAGAGCACGCCGCCCACGGGGGCCGGCATCCACGAGCGCATCTGCGCCACGAAGGAGAAGCCCGTCTGCTGCGTGGAGATGGCGCGCTCATTGAAGTACTTCTTCCCGTCCACCTCCCAGGTGAGCGGGCGCCAACGGTAGGGGGCGGCATAGGGCCCGGCGCCCACGTCCTTGGACATGTCCAGCGGAGTGTCCTGGAAGTGGTCGCGCATCAACCCCATCACGTCCTGCACCGCCAGCTTCCTGTCCGGCTTGACCCACAAGGGCAGACGCTTGGTGGGAGCCGAGCCATCCACGTAGTCCACGCCCAGCCCGGCCGACGGTGAGGCGCGGCGGAAGATGCTCCACACGCGAGCCTCGGCGAAGCGCAGGCTCTCGAAGTCCAGCGGGTGGTAGGTGTCCGCGAAGCTGAAGTCCTTGTCCACTCCGGTGAACCAGCCCTTCTCACGCGCGAAGGAGATGACGTCCTTGGAGTAGAGGGCGTTCTCCGCGTCATCGAGGGGAAACTGGCGGATGCGGGCCTGGTTGGCGTGCGCCAGGATGAACCCCTCGGGCAGCCGGCGGGCGACCCACACCGCGCCCTTCTGTCCCGGGCCCTTGCCAATCATCTCCAGGATCCACGCCTCCTTGGGGTCGGCGATGGAGAAAGACTCGCCGGTCGAGGCGTAACCGTATTCGGCGACCAGGTCGGTCATGACCTTGATGGCCTCGCGAGCGGTCTTCGCGCGCTCCAGGGCGATGTACATGAGCGAGCCGTAGTCGATGATGCCGGCGGTCCCCTCCAGCTCCTTGCGCCCGGTGAACGTGGACTCACCGATGGTGAGCTGATGCTCGTTCATGTTGCCCACCACGGTGTACGTGATGGGGGCTTCCTTGATGCGGCCGAGGAACTTGCCCGTGTCCCACTCGATGATGTCTCGCAGGGCGCTGGGGGGATTGCGGCGCGCGGGGGTGTAGTAGAGCTCGCCGTACAGCTCGTGCGAGTCCGCGGAGTACGTGAGCAGGGTGGCGCCGTCGCTCGAGGCGCCCCGGGTGACCAGCATGCTGGTGCAGGCCAAGGCGGCGGGAGCGGCCAGCCCCGCGGAGACGGCCAGGGCGGGGAGGAACTTCGAGAGCGGTCGAATCATGGCGGCGGATGCTACCAGGGACGTCGCGAATACACCTTCCGCCGCCAAGGAGCCGCTTGGTGCGCTCACTTACCCGGGATGTCGCCCCAGGTGCCGGGCGCGGGCTGGCCCTCCGTGCTGACCGCCTTGGCCCCGCTGACCGTGACGTTCTTGGGCGGATCGAACAGTTGGCAGGGCGGCGGGTCGTTCACCATCGCGTCGGCCACCTGGTTCCAGGTCTTGGCCGGGTCCGGCTTCAGCATGGAGAAGCTGGTGTAATTCTGGCTGACGATGGGCGCGAACGGATACTCGGGCTTCTTCTTCATGGCCTTCGGGTACCCAGGGAAGCCGGAGAAATAGAAGCTCTGCGGATGGCGATAAGGGGCGGCGGTCTTGTCGGTGGCGTCTGGCGTATAGGCCGTGTTGAAGCCATAGCCGAACATGATGTCGCCTGACTGGGTTCGGTCCGGCGAAACGCCCACCTGGGTCACCGCCCCCGTCTTGCGGCTGATCCACACCGAATAGCCCTGGACGACATTGCCGGGAATGCGCTGGCTGTCGCCCTTGCTGTAGGGCAGGTGCTGGATGAAGTTGCGGCGCGGCGGGTGGTTCAGGGGCGAGAACAGGCAGACCTTGGGCATCCATTTGGGCCGGTCGTCGTAGGTGACGAAGAAGGCCCGGTCACCCAGGGAGATGAAGGCACAGGAGAAGTTGTTGTCGATCGGGAAGATCGGCAGGCACTTCTTCTCGTAGTACTCCATCATGGCGCCGGTGCCGGTGCCGCCCGTCCAGGTGCTGTCGTAATAGGTCCAACCCTTGGAGACCGTGTAATCCTTGCCCTCCACCAATGCCGCTGGCGGCTTGCCGTCATAGGGCGGTGAATACCGTTCGAACTGGTTGGTGACGACATACATGTTCCAACTGGCCGTCCAGTAGATGGGATAGAGCGGGTCGCTCGGCTCCCCCTCGGCGCGGCCGACCAGGCAGTCGGCCGGATCGCAATTGCTATAGACAGCGGGGTTGTGGACGCCGCGCGAGGCATAAACGGGAGTGACCGGGCCGCTGTCGGTATCCGCCGCCGCTGGCAGGGAGGCACCGGCCAGCAGCAGGGCGCCGGCGGCATGGGCTGAGATCAGGGATGCGCGCATGAGGTTCTTTCCTCTGTCGTTATGCAAGTCAGATGGACGGCCATTGGATTGCCATCGCTCATATCACGTCAGCTATTGAATCCCGCCCGAGTCGTAGCTGGAGGGCACGTCCACGTGGAAGACGAGATCCACCGTGCGCTTCTCGGCCGGGGCCAGCTTGAGCTTCCAGGTGACGATGCCGTCGGTGGGCTCCAGCGCATGGCCGGCGCTCGTCTTCTTCGTGTCCAGCTCCACCTTCACATCGTCCAGCTCGGACACGGGGATGTGCTCGGCCACCTCGAGCTCCTCGGGGCCCTTGCGGTAGTTGGCCAGCTCGAAGCGGTAGGCGTAGCGGAAGCGCCGCTTGCCTCCGAAGAGGCCGGTGTCGCGCTGCAGCTCCTCCACCACCTGGCGCTCGGCGCGCAGGCCCTCCTCGATGCCGAAGGTCAGCTCGAAGGGAGCACCCTGCGCCACGCGCTCCAATGCCTGGCGGCCGATGAAGCCCGTGTGGCGGAACACGTCCACCGCGCCGGGCAGCAGCGGGAAGGGCGCCGCGTTGGTGAGGCGGGCCACACGGAATACCACCGGGTACAGCTTGGGCACCGAGCGCCACGAGAAGGAGGCAGGCAGGCGGGTGCGCGCCACGCGCAGCCGCACCTCGGAGCCTGTGCCCGGCACCTCGGCCGGATCCGGAACCGAGAGCTGCACGGAGAGCCCCTGAGCGCTGGCGCGCAGCCCCTCTCCCGTGGAGGGCGTGGTGCCGCCGGTCTGCGCGTGCTGCTGGTACTCATCGCGCCGCACCAGCACCTTGCGCTCCTCCTTGCGCTCCACGGCGTGCACCTGCAGCGGCCGCAGCTCGGGAGGCGTCGCGTTCTCGCCGGGCACCGCGGTGGAGAGCACCAGCCGCACGCCCTTCCAGTCCTCGCCGGTGCCCTGCTGCACGGTGGCGTAGGTGGACAGCTCCACCGCGCGGCCCTGCTCGTCGGCGCGGGCCTCGTAGACGGGGCTCCAGGAAGCGCCGCCCACCATGTAGCTCAGCTCCACCCGGGCCGGGTTGCCCGCGGGGCAGTCCAGCCGCACCTCCACGCGCCAGTCGGTGCGCGCGCTGGCCGCCGCCATGCGCTCCTCCTGCCCCCGCAGCTCGCTCAGGTTGCGCTGCACCGTGCGCAGCCGGGCCGCCTGGGCCTCGCGCTCGCTGGCGGCGCGCGCCCGCGAGTTCAACGCCGTGTCCAGCGCCGTGCCCCAGGCGCGGGTGTCCGGCTTGGGCTCGATGAACTCCCGCCGCACGCGTGCCAGCGCCACCTCGGTGAGGCTCCTGCCCAGCGCGTCGAGGGTGTCGGCGCGGCTGCGCGCATCCTCGAGCGCGGTCAGCTCCCGCTCCAGGTCCACCCGCTGCTTCTCCAGCCGCTCGCGGTCGGCGCCGTAGCGCTCCTTTCGGGAGTTCTCGGAGGCCAGCAGGCCCTCCACGGTGCCCCGGTCCGTGCGAGCCCGGAAGCTGGTGGGGTCCGCCGCGGGCGGCAGCTCCTCGAAGCGCGCCAGGGTGCTGCGGCCCTCGCACTTCACCGTCTGCACGCGCGTCACCTGCGCGCGGTCCGGGTAGACGACGACCGAGGAGAGGGAAGAGGTGGGCGCCGCGGTGAGGATCCACAGGGTCAGAGGCAGCATGGGCATGGTGGCTCCTCCTCTATTGGTTCTGACGCATCAGCCAGCCCTTGGGGTGGCGCAGGGTGTATTCGAAGGACACCACCGTCTTGCCCGAGGCGGGCACGGTGAGCTCCCACTCCAGCGTGCCCTTCACCTTGTCCTGGCGGGCGAAGGGCTCGGTGCGCACGAGCTTGATCTCCACGTCGTCGTCCGAGGTGAGCGGCCACTGGTCGTGGATGCGCACCGGCAGCGGGAAGGCGTAGGGGTTGGCCACCTCGATGGTGACGCGGTAGGCGGTCTCCTCGTCCTTGCCGATGAAGCCCTTCTCGGACTGGACGAGCTTCACGTTGCGCACCGGCCGCACGGCACGGTCCACGCCCAGCGGCAGGGTGAAGCGCTCTCCAGGCGCCACGACCTTGAGGAAGGCGGTGCCCGCCGGATCATCTCCCACGAAGAGGCTCGCGTCGCCGCCGGGGAGCACCTGCTTGGAGGGGCTCTGCAGCTCGGCAACAAGGAAGGCATCGCGGGCGAGCGCGGGGAACAGCTTGCGCTCGGCCTTCACGGGCCAGGACTCGGTGAAGAGCGGCACGCGCCGTCCGCCGGCCGCGCCGCTGGGAATGCTCTCCCGGCGCCCCGAGGTGAAGGCCAGGTCATAGCCTCCGGCGAGCGAGGCGGGCAGGCGCGGATCCACCGCGGGCCGGCGGTACGCCGCGGGAGGCGCCAGCCCCACGTTCAAGGTGACGGTGGGGACCCGGGGCCGGCGGTCGTAGTCCGAGTCATCCCTGGAGCCGGTGACGACCATCTCTTCGAGATAGGCCTCCCCTCCCTCGTATTCCTCCTCCATGGGTGGAGGGGGAGCCTGGGGCGCGGCCGCCGGAGCCATGGTGGAGGAGAGCGAGTTCGGGTAGGCGCGTTCAAGAGGTGCTTCGCGGCGGGTCTGGTCCTGCTTCCGCGATTCCTCCTGGAACGAGGGCGAGATCACCCCCCCGACGGGCTGGGACCCTGCCAATTGGGCACGTGCCAGCAGGCGTTGGCGTAGCTGCTCACTCTCGTTGAGCTCCTCGGGCAGCGGAGGAGGCACGGCCGGCGGAGGACGGTACGCCACGGTGAGCGGAGCGGGGGTAGGGATGAAGCGGTCCCGCTGGCCGATCTTCCAGGTGGTGAGCTTGGGCAGGCTGGTGGTGGTAGCGGGCAGCGCGGTGCTGAGCGTCAGCGAGGCGTCCTCCCAGTCCTCACCGGTCTCCTGGCTCACCAGGCCGAAGAAGGACACGTTCACACGGTTGGCGTCCGGCACGAGCTGTAGCTCGTAGCGCGGGTACCAGCGGGCGTTGGTGGTGACATAGGTGAGGGTGAGCTTCACCGGACCGTTGCCGGACAGCGTGGGCGCCACCTCCAGCCCGGCCTGGCGCGGCGCGGTGCCCAGGGCCCGGGCCTCCTGAATCTGCCGGGCCTGCTCGCGCTGAAGCTGCTCGGTGCGCTGGTCGAGCTCTCGCAGCCGCGCCTGGAGCCGGGTGGTGTTGTCGACCAGGAAGGCAGTGGCGGTGTTCCACCCGGAGGGATCGAGCCGGGGAGGGAGCGCCTTGTTGGGCTCGGTCTCCGTGTTGGGCGTGGGGCGCAGGCTCTGGAGCGCGGAGAGCTGGGCACTGGCAGCCTCGCGCTCGGCGCGGGTGCGGGACAGCTGATCATCCAGCTTGTCCAGCGTGTCGAGCACCTTCCGGGCCTCGGTGGTGGTGAGGGCCTCGGCGCTCAGGGTGCGCAGGTCCACGCGGGTGACTTCGGCGCCCTCGGCCTCCACGCGGATGGAGGCGCTGTCCACGGTGCCGCGCAGGGCGGGTAGCTCGATGCGCTGGGTGCCGGAGACGGTGAGCTGCGCGGTGCGCACCACGCGCGCCCGGTCGCTGTAGACGGTGACGGAGGTGATGGGCGCGTCCACCGCGGTGGTGAGTGCCCCCACGCTCAGAAGTCCAAGCAAGAGCATGGAAATCATCCTGGCACCTCCCCGGGAGAAGTCACATTCCGGGCCGGAGCACTCCCTCCGCTGGGAATACCTCACTTGAAGCAGCAATCGAGGGAGCTGGATATGGGATGGAAGCAGGCAAGGCACCTGGCTTGGGTGCTCTGTGCGGGCATCGTCGCGAGCTGCACGTGTGGCAAGCCGGAGCCTGAGGGCACGGGGGGCAGCGGCCCGCTGGCCGAGGACGAGGTCCAGACGGACCAGGGCCGGGTGGTGCTGGAGATTACCGAGGCCTTCGTCAAGAACGGGGGCGAGCCCTCCCAGCGCACCTCTTTCCTCTCGCCTGGAGAGGAGATCGCCGTGAAGGCCCGCCTCACCGGTGCGCCCCGGGGAATGGAGGACCGCATCCTCTGGACGGTCACCCCGGTGGGTACGCACACGGGGCCCGCGGTGCCCGCCACGCACGAGGGCAAGGAGTTCACCTTCAAAGGCAGCTCGGCCCACTCGAGGGACGGCAACCGCAAGCCCAACCCACCGCTGGAGTACGAGGTGCTCGCCACCGTCACGGTGGACGGCCAGAAGATGGAGGCACGCCTGCCGCCCACCACGTTCATCCGTCAGGACGAGCTGGACATCCTGCGGCAGGAGTACGCGGACTTCGGCACCAGCTTCCAGCCGACGCTGGCGAATGTCTCGGTCGCAGGCCGGGTGCGCCTCAACACGGGCAACTACACCGTCATCGTCGAGGAGACCGCGGGCGGCCTGGACAAGCTGCTGCGGGAGGTGGAGACGGAGGTGAACCGCATCCTCAATGACGACGTGCAGGAGCGGCGGGTGGGGACGGCGGGGTTGCGTCCGAACCAGGTGGTGGTCTCTCCCGGAGCCGCGCTGCCGAACGTGGGGCCTCTGGGGGACACCGAGCCGCAGGGCGATGACGTGTGCGCTGGGCGGCGGGTGAACGGGGGCTGCGCGGGACCGATCCACGCGGGACCCAACGGCATCGCCGAGACGCGTGCCAACAACCGGGGGACCCGGATCGCGCTGGAGCCCTTCGTCACCAGCGCCTTCCGCAATCCCCAGCGAAACCGGGCCATCGGCTCGCTGGCGCTCAACAGCCGCCATACCCGGGGCCGGGCGTTGGACATTGATCCACGGCCCATGAAGGTGCCGGGCAAGGACGCGCGGCAGCTCATGTGCGTCATCGAGGTGGCTGGAGCACGCTGGGTAGGAGAGTCCAACTCCTTCACCGAGCGGGGAGCGGCCACGTTCCTCGACTGCAACGACCCGGTGGCGGACCACGTCCACATCCAACGCTGAAGCGCCGAGGAACCCTCGCCATGAAAAGCTCTCTGCTGACCTGCGCCTTCTCGGCGCTCATTCCCCTGTTGTCCTGGGCTCAGCCCGCGCCGTCTCGGACGGCAGCGCCGTACCCGGTGGCCGCGCCCTCCACCGCCATTCGCCGTGCGGCGCCGGTCTCGGAGGCGGCGCGCGAGGGACTCAAGCTCGCCCAGGAGGGCTGCCAGTCGGACGGCTATGAGCCAGAGGTGTGCGCGCGGGCCATCGCCAAGCTCGAGGAGGCCAGCCGCGAGGATCCGGGGCAGGTGGAGGTGCAGCTCGCCCTGGCACAGGCCTACTGGAACCGTGGCCACACCGAGAGCCCGCAGGCGGGCGGGCGCCAGCGCTGGCGACAGCGCTCGGTGGACACCCTGCAGCGGATGGTGGACCAGGGCGTGAAGGACGCGCGGGCCTACTACGAGCTGAGCGTGCGGCAGAAGGACGACAGCCAGCGGGTGCGGCTGCTGAGGAAGACGCTGGAGGTGGATCCACGGCACCCGAGGGCGCACCAGGACATGGCCTGGGGCCTGCTGAGGCAGGGGCTGGGGGAGGAAGCGGCGCGCTTCTACAAGGAGCACATGGACTCGAACCCGGTGAAGGACCGCGAGGAGGCCCGAGAGAACCTGCGGTTCGCGGAGGAGCTGTCCCGTGCGCGGCTGCCGAAGCAGGCGGCGCAGGTGCTGGGCAAGGTGGTGGAGCAGACGCGGGGCGAGCGCCGCGCCGAGCGCTGCGTGCTCTTCCAATCGGTGGATCAGCGGCTGGCGGAGAGCCTGCCCGCGCTGCGCGGAGAGCTTCAGGCGCTGAGGCCTTTCTGCACGAACACGGAGCACCTGGACCG
>DASVVJ010001118.1:0-1724 GCA_036389955.1 Myxococcaceae bacterium | reverse complement strand
GCCGCAGCAGAATCCCATTACCAATTCCGCCGCTTCATCGCTAGTGAGAGTTGGCCGGCTACTCAGGCGCGCCGAGGCCCATCCACCCCTTCAGCTCCGCAAGCAACAGGCGGTGTGGGTTCTCTGAAGTATGTCGCGGGTTCTCTCTAAAGTTTGTCGTCGCCGGGCGGAGCTACGCGGCGTCTTCGGCGGACGAGTTCACCTCCTCGGGGTGGTGGCGGGTGCGGTAGGATCGGCCGCGGAGCACGAAGTGGGTGCCACGCTCCAAGAGCCGGTCGAGGATGGCCTCGGCGAGGTCAGCATCATGGAGCACCTGGCCCAGGGCCGCCAGGGGCTTGTTGGTGGTGACCAGGATGGGGCGGCGCCGCAGGTGGCGCAGGCTGACGACGCGGAAGAGCACGTTGGCGGCATCGGCGGCGTAGCTCTGGTAGCCGAGCTCGTCGATGACCAGTACGTGCGGATGGACGTAGGGTTCGAGCGCCTCTTCCAGGCGGCCCATTCGCGCGGCGTGGGAGAGGTCACCGATCATCTCGTCGGCGCTGGTGAAGCGGGCTTCGAAGCCGTTCTGGATGGCGCGGTAGGCGATGGCCACAGCCAGGTGCGTCTTCCCCCGTCCGGGCGGACCAGAGAGGATCGCCCCTCGTCCCTCGCTGACCAGCTCGGGCCCCAGCAGGGTGCCTAGCATCTGCATGCGCAGGCCGGTCTGGAAGGTGAAGTCGAATTCCTCGATGGTGCGCAGGAAGGGGAAGCGCGCCTTGCGCACCGAGCGCAGGATGCGCGTCTGGGCGCGGTGCGCGATCTCCTCGGCAGCGAGGATCTCCAGGTAGGAGCGGTAGCTCATTCCCTCGGCCTCGGCGCGCAGAGCGAGTTCGGCGTGGAGCCGGCGCACGGTGGGCAGGTGGAGTCTCTTGAGCATGGCGTCGAGGTCCTCCTGCACGAGCGGGGCGCTCACGAGGCCACCTCCGCAGCAAGGCGCAGGACGTACTCCGCCCCGTAGAGGCGCTGGAAGAGGGCGCGCTGGAGCAGGCGGAGGAAGCGCTCGTCCCCGACTTCCTCCAGGAGGGCGAAGAGCCGCTCCACGTCGGCCTTCCAGGTGAAGGGGCGGGCGTGGATGAGCTCGGTCAGGTAGGCCTCGCTGATGGGGCCCAGCTCCAGGATGCGCTCGCGCATGAAGTAGAGCCGCTTGCGGGCACCGGCCACCGCGGCGAGCTGCTCGGCGCGCTGGCCTTCCAGGTAGCTGGTCCTGCCCTGCCGGGGGAAGCGCGGGTGCGTGGCCTCGAAGCGAGCCCCCGCCGTGGTGATCCGCACCCGGTCCGGGTACAGGTGCAGCGTGGCGGGCAGCCCGCATGCCCCGGCGGGCATGGCGTAGCGGATCCCCTGGTGCTCCACCAGCGCGGTGGGGCCCACCTGCACGGGAAAGCGCAGGCCGTACTCGGCCGGTGGGATCGCCAGCGGCTTCATCCGCTCGCGCTCGGCACGCAGGCGCTCGGCCGGGATCTGCTTCGTGGCCCGCGAGGGGCGCTCCTCGTTGACGCCCAGGAGCCACTCGGTGAGCTGCCGCGGCAGGTCGTGCTCCACCTCGGCGAAGCGGCGCGCGCGGAAGAAGCTCTTCTTGACCCAGCCCACCAGGTTCTCCACTGCGCCCTTCTGCTGCGGAGTGCGCGGCGTGCACAGCTCGATGGTGAAGCCGTAGTCGATCGCCACCTGCGCCAGCGTCGTATTCC
>DASVVJ010001117.1:0-3480 GCA_036389955.1 Myxococcaceae bacterium | reverse complement strand
CACGTGCCTGGCGCTCCTCGACGCGGGCCTCCTGGTGCAGCCCGGGTACTTCTACGACTTCCCGGGCGGTGCGTTCCTGGTGCTGTCGCTGCTGCCCCCCACGGAGGTGTTCACCTCCGCGCTGGGCCCGCTGGCGCGCGTGCTGGACGGCTAGCTCGCTTTACGGAGGCGGCGGCACGTTGCGCACCGACTTGAAGGTCGTGCCTTCCACCTGCCACAGCTCGATGGGAGAGGGCGCCTCGCCGGCCGCGTCGAACAGCAGGCTGCCGCTGGCTCCCTCCACGTCGATGGTCCGGCCCGCGGCCAACTCGCCCGCCGCCTGGGTGTAGTTGGACGAGGTGAGCTGAATGGTGGTGCCGCTCGACATCTTGGTGAGCCCCTCCGCCATCTTGGTGCCGGTGACGGAGTTGGAGGTGCCCTCGCTGTAGGCCACCGCCAGCCCGAAGAGGTACATCGAGTCGTAAGCGTGAGAGGTGAAGGAGAAGTCGGAAGGATCCGCGTTGTACTTGGAGATGAAGCGCGACTGGAACGAGCTGAAGGCCTGGCCGGCGCCCTGCGCCGGGGCGGTGCCGTAGGAGCCCTGAATCTGGGTGCGCACCGTGGTGTCCAACAGCAGCGCCGCGTCCTTGGCGCTGTCCGAGAAGAACCACCGGTGGCCCGTGCCGGCCTTCATGTTGGCCGAGTTGGCCGCGCGCCGGATGAAGCGCGACACGTCATCCTCGAAGCCCACCATCACGGTGATGTCCGGGTCGAAGCCGTCGATCTGCGACAGGGGGGCGTCGATGTTGTCCGTCTTGCGCGCGTAGGGCACGGCCCGCACCGATTTGCGAGCGCCCAGCGTCTCGGTGATGACGTTGAAGAGCCCCTGCCCGTACGCATCGTCCAGGTAGAGGATGCCCACCCTCTGCACGCTGCTGAGCTCCGGGTCGTTGAGCAGCAGGTTGGCGATGACCTTGCCCTGGATGGCATCCGAGGGCGCGGTGCGCCACAGCAGGCCCACCTTGGTGTTGTCCTCGCGCCTGGTCAGCTCCGGCGAGGTGGCGCTCGAGCTCATCGTCAGCACGTTCGCCGGCAGGGTGACGGCCGCGGCCGCCAGCGTCTGGCTGCTGCCCGCGGTGAGCAGGGCGACGATCTTCTTCTCGTTCACCAGCCACTCGGTCTGCTTGCCCGTGATGACCGGGTCGGCGGCGGTGTCACACACGTTCAAGGCCAGCTTCTTGCCTTCTGGACGCCGGTCGTTGATCTCGTCCAGCGCGAGCCGGATGGCGTTGAGTCCCTGCACCTCGGAAGCGTCCTTGCCCAGGGTCGGGTCCACCGCCGAGAGGCTCATGGGCAGCACCGCGCCAATCTGGATGGAACTCGAGGCCTGGACGCCAAAGACCTCGCCGCAGCCAGCCGGCTGGGGCAGGCAGAAGTTGTTGGTGCAGACCATGTCGGCCTCGCAGTCGGCGCTGGTCTTGCATTCGGACAGGCCGCCCGCGGTGGTGAAGCTGCACCCGGCGAGCAGCGAGGAGGACAACGTCAGGATTGCCAACGTACGCATTAGAAGCTCACCTCCATGCCCGCGCCCAGTCCGCGCGGGGCCAGCGTCATCCGCACCTCGCCCTCCACCGGGGGCCCTTCCTTCGGATAGACGATGATGGCGCCAATGGCGGCGGCCAGCCCCACGCCGAAGCCGATGTCCGCCAGCAGGGCCTTGCTGCGGGTGTCATCCGCGGCCTGCTCCTTGAGCTGCTGGCTGGTGGCCTTGTCGAACTCCTCGCGCGAGTTGCGCGCCTGCAGGCCGAAGAACACGCCGGCGCCCACGCTGGCCACGGAGGCCCCGCCCAGGGCGAAGGCGACCACCTTGGAGCGGCGGTAGTCGGCCATGGCCCGCTCCTGCTCGGCCTGCTGCTGCTGCCGGGCGAGTTCCTGAGCCCGCTGGGCCGCCGCTTGCTCCTCTTCCGCCTTCTTGCGCGACGCCTCGGCCTCTTCCTGCAGGCGCTTGCGCTCGGCGTCGGCCGCCGCCGTGGCCTGCTCCTCTTTCTCGATCAGCACCCGGGCGCGCTCGGCGGCCGAGTGGGCCCGCTTGAGCAGCAGCGGGTCCATGTCACTGTCCGAGTTCTTGATGAACTGGTCGTAGTAGCTGAGCGCCTCACGCAGGTCGCCTGCCTGTTCGTAGGCGCGGGCGATGTTGTAGAGCAGGCGGGGATCCGGCTGAGCGTCATAGGCCCGCTTCAGCACATCCGCGGCCTCGCGATACTTCCGGGCGTTGAAGAGCCGCTCGCCTTCCTTCACCAGCGCGGCCGGGTTCTTCGACCCTTTCTGGGCCTGCGCCAGAGGGGACGCGAGCACCAGAGCCATCGACAACATGAAAGCCAGTCTCATAGGGCCCAAGCCTACCGCTGAACGCGCCGCCTGGCGAAGACCCTGCTGCCTCGGGAGGGCTGAATCCGCGCGAGGCGGTTTACCGGGGAGGACCGCCGGGCTGGCTGCCGGGACTGCCGGTGTTGGTGGGGGTGACCTCCGCCGCGATGCGGGCGATCCGGGCCCGGAGGAAGCGGCAGGCTTCGTCGTCATCGGTGGCGGCGGGCCAGAGCAACTCCATGGGAGCGCCTCGCAGGTTGAAGGGCAGGGGCGCCGAGCGCAGGTGCGGACGCACGGCGCGAATGTGCTGGGCGACGATCTCGGGGACAGTCGCCACCAGCCCGGAGCCGTCGATGATGGCTCCCAGGTTGGCGAAGCTCGAGACGGAGCAGCGGATGCGGCGGGACTTCTGAAGTACGTCCTCGACGATGCCGCGCAGATCGCCGTTGTACGAGACGACGACGTGCTCGTGGGCGAAGTAATCCACCTCGCTGACGGTTCGCTTGAAGCGGGCGTGGCGTGGATCGAACAGGCAGACGAAGCCGCCCCAGAAGAGGGATTGGCGGTGGACGCCGGCGGGCATGTCATCGGCGACGGTGACGGCGGCATCGACGGCGCCCGAGGTGAGCGCGGCGGAGACGGTGCGGAACTGGACGGGCAGGGCAATCAGGCGCATGCGCGGTGCTTCCTGCTCGAGCGTGCGCAGCAGCGGTGGCAGCAGCCACAGCTCGGTGGCATCCGACAAGCCCACCCGCAGGGTGCGCTCGCTAGTGCGGGGCTCGAAGCTGGGCGGAGAGAGGGCGGCGTCCACCAGGGCCTGCAGGTGAGGGTAGATGCTGGCGAGCAGGCGCTCGCCGCGGGCCGTGAGCGCCAGGCCCCGGCCCTGGCGGACGAAGAGTGGAGCGCCGACAGCGGTGTTCAACCGGCGCAGCGCCGCGCTGACCGCGGGCTGGGTGAGGTAGAGGCGCTCGGCGGCCAGGGTAACGCTGCGGCTCTCGGCGACGACGGCGAACACGCGCAGCAGGTTGAGGTCGAGGGTGCGTCCATAAATCTCAGGCATGAATAGAATCCATCCTATTCACTGGTTTGATGGGATGCACAGCCGTACCTTTTGCCCATGACCAAGACAATCGC
>DASVVJ010001116.1:0-5013 GCA_036389955.1 Myxococcaceae bacterium | reverse complement strand
GCCGTAGCCTTACCGCGTCCCTCCCAGGCCCTCGCGTCCACAGGGCAGCGTGGCGAACAGGGCATCGGTCCGGCGATACAGCTCGTCACACACCTCGGGCATCGTCGGGCCGATCCACTCGAAGATGTTCAGCCCGGAGTAGTACGGCGGCAGGTGGGGCAACATCCGCCCCGCCCCGCCCGCCGTGTCATAGGCGCCGAACACCACCCTGCCGACGCCGTGCAGCAGCAGGGCGCCCATGCACATGACGCACGGCTCCAACGAGGTGTAGCACGTCATCTCCCGGGCCCTGGGCCACAGGGACCTGTCGGCCGCCGCGAGCGCGCGCATCTCCGCGTGGGCTCCCGGCTCGTAGACCGGGCGCACCACGGAGCTCTTGCCCTCCGCGATGATGGCGCCATCGAGCACGAGCACCGCGCCAACGGGCGGGTTGCCCTCGCGCTCCGTCTCCAGCGCGAGCTCCACCGCCCGCTCCATGTAAGCTCTGTCCGTGGATTTCATCCTGGCAAGTCCACCAGCGGCCTCACCACGAGCTGCTTCGAGGCGAGGAACTCGGGGTTGAACACCTTCGAGGCATAGCGGCTGCCGTGGTCACACAGGAACGTGACGATGCGCAGCCCCTGGCCGCGATGCTGGCGGGCCACCTCGTACGCGGCTCGCACGTTGATGGCCGCCGAGGTTCCCACCACCAGCGCATCCTCGCGCGCCAGGTGGTAGAGCGCCTCGAGCATGTCCTGATCCGTCAGGCGCATGGCCTCGTCCACGCGGGCGCCCCGGAAGTTCTCGGTGAGCCGCATGATGCCGATGCCCTCGGTGATGGAGCTGCCCGTGCCCTCCATCTTCCCCTCACGCACGTAGCAGTAGAGCCCCGAGCCAAGAGGATCCACCAGCACCACACGGATCGCCGGGTTCTTCTCCTTGAGGTAGCGGGTCACGCCATAAGCGGTCCCGCCACTGCCCACCGAGGTGACGAGCACGTCCAACCGGCCCTCGCACTGCTCCCAGATCTCCGGGCCGGTGGTCTCGTAGTGGAACTCGCCGTTGGCGGTGTTCTCGAACTGGTTGGCCCAGAACCAGCCGTGCTGCTCGGACAGCGCGCGCGCCGCGTGGAAGAAGTGCCCGGGGTTGGCAAAGGGCACCACGGGCACCTTGCGCACCTCGACGCCCATGGCCTCCAGTAGCTCGTATTTCTCTCGGGCCTGGTTGTCGGGCATGGTGACGACGACGCGGTAGCCGCGCTCGCGGCCCAGCAGGCCCAGGCCGATGCCGGTGTTGCCCGCGGTGCCTTCGACGATGGTGCCGCCGGGAGCGAGCCGTCCCTCCGCCTCGGCGCGGCGGATGATGCCCTTGGCGGCGCGGTCCTTGATGCTACCGCCAGGGTTCATGAACTCGGCCTTGCCGAGGATTTCACAGCCAGTGAGCCGGGAGAGCGAGCCGATGCGCAGCAGCGGGGTGTTGCCCACCGAGTCCCAGAGCGAGCCAATGCGTGGTGCCATGCCGCTATCTTTCCCCACCCTGCCCCAGCGAGCCAGGACCCTCGCGCCTTCGGGTGAGTCAGCGCGGCTGCCGGAGCTTCCGGGAGCGAACCGCCTCGGCGCCTCCCAGCGAGGACAGCACGCCCGCCAGGAGCTGGCGCGCAGCCTCCACCGCTTGCTGGCCATGGCTGCGCTCCAGGCGCTTCTGCAGCTCGGCGCGCACCGCCCGGCCCTTCTCGACAGCGGCCATGCCGTGTGAGGACAGGCCCACCCGCCGCACCCGCGCATCGTCGGACGCGGTGTCCTCGATGAAGCCCAGCCGCTCGAGCTCCGCGACGGTCTTCGAGGCAGCCTGCTGCGTCACGTCGAGCAACCCCGCCAGCTCGCTGACCGAGCGCGGGCCTCCGAGCAGGTGCTGAAAGACGAAGCCGTGCGAGTAGCGCAGGCCCTGGAAGCCCGCCGCGTGCACCTGCTCCAGCACCAGCTCGTTCATCCGCATGCCCACGAAGAGGGCGAGGTAGCCCAGGTCCAGCTCCTCGAGCCGCACGGACTCGGCCTGCTTTCGACGCGCCATGCTCCTGATATTGCATCCACAACCAAAGTTGTTCAACATAGGTTGTGCAATCTCTCCAGGAGGTCTCCATGTCTTCGACGAATCTCGAAACAGCGCTCACCTACCTGCGTGCCGTGGAGCAAGGCGCCACGGGCGAAGCCCTGGCCCGGTTCTTCCACCCCGAGGCGTTACTCCGGGAGCACCCCAACCGGCTCTTTCCCACGGGTATGACGCGGGACCTGAAGGCCACGCTGGAGGGCGCTGAGCGGGGCCAGCGGGTGCTCACCTCCCAGCGCTACGAGGTCCGCCGGGCGATGGCGGACGGGGACGAGGTGGCCCTGGAGATCGACTGGAGCGGTACGCTGGCAGTACCGCTGGGCACACTGCCTGCTGGAGGCATCTTGCGCGCCGCGATCGGCGCGTTCATCACCTTCCGCGAGGGCCGCATCATTTCGCAGCGCAACTACGACTGTTACGAGCCGTTCTGAGCAGCTATGGAGAGCGGATAGAGCGCGCGGTGGTTGATGTTGGCGTAATACGTCGCGAGGTAGAACTCACCCGCGATCGATACCCACGCCCGTCTGGCTGGCTGGGGCTGTGACCTCAGCCATGCCTCTGCTTCTTCGAGGCGGCCGAAGGACGCAACGGCTCTGGGCGGGTCCTCTCCCCTGAGCTCAGCGAGGTAGTGCTCGAGGGCACGGCTGCGTGGCAAGCGAACCTTGTTCGCTCTGAAGTCGTAAATCGCGTCGTAGTACGTATGACCGATCACGATGGGCACGGCATCTGGAGGCTCTGGATGCTGCTTGAGCCAGGCCTCCGCCTCCTCCTTCGTGTCGAACGCGCCCATGACATACGGAGGGCCCTTGGCTTCGACATGCTCGAGATACTCGCCGAAAGCGCGGTACTGCGCGTGCGAAGAGACGAAGCGCAAAGCGTCGAGAATGACCTGGATGTGCTCTCGCTCCTGAGCGGATCCTGCCTCATCCAGCAGACGCCTGAAGAAGCCCGCCGTCTGGTGCATTCGTCCCTGGAGATCTTCGGGGCTCTCTGCTCGAGAAGCATCACCAGACCCACTTGAACTCGCGCGGAATCTCTCGAAGCGGGATTGCTGGCCCGTCACAAGCGTGAAGAGGAGCGCGTCCCGTGCCAATGCCAGAAGCCGTCTCCTCTCCGGTGACGGGTCATCACTCCATTGCCTCCCAATGACCTGCTGCGGATCGATGAGCAGGGAAGGATCCGTCATGGCTTCACCGCCGCGATGGGAAGCGTTGAAGAGACGCCTGACGACACCAGCAGGACCGCTGGCGCAACGCAGGAAATGAGCGGCACGCTGAGACTTGAGACCATCAGCCGCAGGGAAGCCGAAGCCGTTCTCATTTCGCCTCGAGGCGGGCCTTCTCCGCGATCATCAGGTTGCGCACGTGCTCCAGCAGGGCATCCACGTCATTGCCGCACGACGCCGGATCCACGGGCGGCATCACCTGGACGTGGCAGTCGGCCTTGGTGTCCAGCACCAGGCCGTGCTTGGGCAGCGTGCGCGCGGTGCCGGTGAGCACCACGGGAATGACGGGGCACTGCATCTTCACCGCGAGGTGGAAGGCCCCGGGCTTGAACGCTTTGATGTTCCCATCCGGTGAGCGCGTGCCCTCGGGGAACATGAGAATGGGCACACCCCGCGCCAGCCACCGCTCGCACGCGGCGAGCATCTTCGCCACGCTCTCGCGGTCCCCGCGCACCAGCCTTACGTAGCGGTTGAGCCACATGTTCCAGCCGATGAAGGGCAGCTTGAAGTTCGACGCCTTGGACACCCACTTGAACGGCCGGTAGAGCCCGAAGAGCACCAGGATGTCTCCCAGCGACTCGTGGTTGGCCACCAGCACCGCGGGGCCCTTCCAAGGCAGGCGCTCACGGCCATCCACCCGCAGGCGCCACAGCGGGTTCACGTACATGTAGAGCTGCGCCCAGAAGCACGAATACAGGTGCAGCACGCGCCCGTTGCGATCGAACGGGAACGTCAGCAGCCAGATCACGACCGCCCCGGCGAACAGCACCAGGGAGGACAGCGCCAGGAACGACCAGAAGACAATGGAGAAGAGGAATCGGATGGCGCGCAGTGTGCCAACCGGGGTGCCAGTGCGTAAAGCTCCGCATTGCACGGGAAGCCCAGGTGGCCGAGGGGTGTCTGCACAGCACACACCCAGCCGCGCGCCTGTGCCGGGAACCTTTTGCTCCAGCCAGTGTCTGTCGCTGTAACAAGCGAGACGGGAGCCGTCATGGCCATTCCTCTGACACTCAAGGTTTTCAAGGGCGGAACGCTGGTGGGCGCGAAGGACTTCGAGCGCGACATCATCAAGATTGGCCGCCTGTCCTCGGCGCACCTGCGCCTGGAGGACGAAAAGGTGAGCCGCGTGCACTCGGTTATCGAGGCGTCGGCCGATGGCACCCTGTCCATCATCGACATGGGCAGCGTGGAGGGCACCTGGGTCAACGGTCAGCGCGTGAACAAGAGCCGCGTTCAGTTCGGTGACGAGATTCGCCTGGGTGACACCACGCTGCGCCTGGAGACCCCCGCTGCCGTGGCCGCGGTGAACCTGGCCGCCGCCGTGGCCAGCACGGAGGAGCCGGCGCCCGTGGCCGCTCCGGCCGTGGAGCTGGCCTCGGGCCTGGCACAGACGGCCTCGGTGCCGGTGGAGCCCGAGCCGGTGGCCGAGCCCGCGCCGAGGGTGCGCACCGTGCGCCACGGCAAGGCGAAGGGGCCGCTGGGCGTGTCGCTGTGCTTCCTGTGGGGTGACCAGCGCGTGGGCGAGTTCTTCCTGGCGCCGGGGCAGAAGAAGGCGTTCAGCGTGGGCAGCGCCGCGGGCGTGGACTTCGTCATGGGCGATGCGCGCCTGGTCAGCCCGCGCATGGAGGTGCTGCGCACCGACGGGCAGACGTTCACCGTGTTCTTCACGAAGAAGCTGAAGGGCGAGCTGGTGCGCAAGGACG